>PEVN01000529.1 GCA_002779825.1 Armatimonadetes bacterium CG06_land_8_20_14_3_00_66_21
CATGCCTTCCCGAAAGAACGGCTCCACCGCCTCGCCCGCGGCCCAACCCCAACTGGAAAAGTCGCGCCTACCGAAAGCAGCCGGCACGACTCGCTCCTTGGCGTCGAACGTCAGCCCCGGCTGGGTGCCGACGATCAGCTCGCCCTCATTGAGGACCAACTCCTGATGCCGGTAGTAGTGCGCCGCGGCCTTCGCCGCGCGAAGAACTTCGGGCTCGCCCTCCGTCTGCGCAAGCGACTCCCGGTGCAGTTCCCCTGCTCGCGGGTCGCCAAGTTGGCGGCTGTTAAGGACACGGGCTTTGAGGGCGGCGATTCTATCGGTCATGCGGGACTCCGGTGGGAATGGGTGTCAGGTGTCAGGTGCCCGGCCAGGCGCGCCTTGGGTTGGCGGCTGCCCCGAGGCCTTACTCGCGCTCAAGCTGTTCCAGGCGCTCCGAGAGGTTGCTCAGGACAGTGAATGCAAACGCCTTCCCACGCTTCTTCATCTCAAGGAGACCGCGTTGGTGGAGATCCAGGAGGTCCGTCCTTGCCGTTTGGTATGCCACTCTGTGGCTCTCTTGGTGGCTGGCGATGGTGTATGACTGGTGTGGGTGTTTCAGCGCGTGCGTGATGAGCGCCACCTGGCGGTGATTCAGCGCTGTCAATCCGTGAAGCTGCGACTCCAGCGCCTGCACTTCCTGCGACTTGCGGTCGATGTAGGAGTGGAGTTCCTCAAGGGCTCGGCGGATGACATCGGACTGCGCGACCAGGAAGTAGGTTATGTCATTGTCGTCGGTCTCAGTATGGAGGAAGGAGCGAGCGTACTGGACGGGCGCCCTCAACAGGATGCCCGAAATGGAAATGAACTCGAAGAGCCAGAACCCCCGATGCAGCATTGCCCAGTAGAAGAGCGCTCGCGCCGTCCGCCCATTCCCGTCCACGAACGGGTGGTCATGGGCAACCCAGAAATGCAGGATGATTGCCCTCACCACGGGATGGACGAAGTAGTTGGGTGTCCGGCCATTGGCAAAGGCGCACATCGCCTCGAGCCGCTCCGGCAACTGCTCTGCTGGCGGCGGCTCGTGGAACACCTCTCCCTCCATACTGGCCACGACCCGCCGCTCGTCTAATCTGCGGAGGCGTCCGGCAGCGTCCTCCTCGTCCAGCGTCTGATCGGTGACGAGGCGGTGAATCCCGAACACGAGGTCGGCGGACAGCGGCTCCGCTTTGATGTCCGAGACGCGTTGCATGGTCAGGTAGTTGTTCAGGATCATCCGCTCGCTACGGTCACGCGGCCGGCGCCCGGTGCGGATCATCTCTTTGGCCACCTCGCGAGTCGTCACCGCACCCTCGAGCTGGCTCGAGGTGATTGCCTCCTGGATCAGCGACCTGACATAGTACTGGTCTCGGGCCTGCGGGTTGGTGACCGGCTGCGGAATGCCGATGGTGCCTGCTGCCCCCATATCGATATGATGTAGCTGCTCCTGCACTGTGTCCGGAACCGTGAATCGGAACGGCTCGCCAGCCCTGTCCAACAGAGGCAGCGGTCTGAGAACCGGCAGCCGCTGCAGCTTCAGCACGAGCCACCATTCCTCTGCCGTGATTCCCTCTGGCGGTGGCAATCGTCGGAGTACGTCCCAATGTGGGTAGTCGCGGGGTGGGGCTTGCCTGCCGCTCAGGTCGACGAGGAAAGCAAACCGGTCCCGATCCGAGACGGCAGACCTGCGGACCAGTTCGTTGAACGGCGGCGGTGGTTTGGGTTTGCGCATTGGGGATGACCTGCTACGGAGCTACTAATTAGTACCAAATCAGTACGAAGTTGACAAGTGGCCGCGAGCGTCTCCAGATCGGTCTGGCACGGGTGCACTTGCCGGCCTCAGTTCAGCCGCACCCGTTCACTCTCCGTCTCGCGCTCCAGCACCAGCTCGGCGGGTCCGCCGGCGATGCCGCGTTCGAGCCGCACCGCTCGCAACGGCGCCTTCTCGTCCAGCGGCTCGAAGAGGGTCAGGTACCGCGCGCTGGCGCCACCTTGCCGCAGCACAACCATCGGCATTCGCGCGGTGGGAGAGTTCGATAGGCCGTCGGCGAGGATCAACTCCAGCGGGGTGGCGTTGGCCGGCACGATCCAGAGGCGCAGGCGCTTGTCGCCCGAGGCGAACGTCAGGCTGGTGACTCCTTCGATGGTCGCGCCCTGCTTCTGCTCGACGTGCTGGTAGCCGCACTTGTCGCCGAGCGGGCCCGAGCGCGGCGACAGCGCTGCAGTGCTCTCCACGAATTGACCGTCGATGTGCAGCACGTAGTCGAACTGGTGCGTCTTGCCTCCGGCGGCGTCCTGGGGGGTGATCGCGTACTGGTCCACGACAAGGGCGCCGTGCAGTTCTGCCGTGCGGTGCAGCAGCAGGCCGTCATAGGCCGAGTCGCAGGAGGCGGAGACGAGCTTGTGCTCCGCGTCGAACCGGTCGAGCTTGCCGAGCACTTTGTCGGTCGCGCTGTCAGCCGGCCACTGGGTGTTGCGCTCGCCGGTAGGTTTCTGCGACACACCGTCGACAACAACGGTATTGTTGCTGATGGTCTGCGCTGTCCATTCGGCCTTCCAGTTCGTTTCGTAAGGCATGCTGCCCACTTGCGGGATCCACTGACGGCCCTGCGCGTAGACGGCAATGCTGAGCTTGTCCGGGTGCCCGTGCCCGCCGCCGTAAGGACCGTAGCTGAAGGCGACGGCGGTCGACTCCGGTTGGGTCGTGAAGTCGCCGGCCGCCTGCCGAAGCACTGCGACGCCGCTGGCGGGGAACAGAGAGCAGCCGTTTTCGTATCGGCCGGTGTTGGCGAAGGCTGGCGGCAAGTCCAGGCGCGCGCGCTGAGCTGCCTCGGCCGGCGAGTCGTGGATCAGCCACTGCCAGTCGGGCGTGCGACTGTAGACGGTGGGCTTGGTGGCGACCGACTGCCCGTCGCGGGTAAGCTGCACGCTGTCGCCCTTCACCTCCAAGCGGAAGCGGTACGGGTGGTTCAGCTCCGGGCAGTAGGAGGGCAAGCCGAAGCACTTGCGGTTCGCCGTATCCTTGGCGTCGACGTGGAACACCACCCACGCGCGATCCTGACCGCCGCTGTCGGCCAAGCGGGTCATCGTCCACTCAAGGGTAAGGTCGGCGCGGTCAGCGCCGTTCAGGAGGTAGTGGTCACTCTGGCTGGCGCCGCCGTCCTCCACCGTGATCGCGTCGCCTTGCGGCTCGAACGTCGGGTCGCGCCGCTCCCACTTCACCGGTTGCCCGTTCAGGCGGACCTGGTCGTAGCGGTACCGGTAGCGGTAGTAATGAAGGAAGCCCACCCGCCCGCTGCGCGTCTCCTCCGCGCTCAACGGCACATCGCGCTGCAGCAGCCAGGCAAGTTTGGGATCGCGGTAGCGGTCGTAGCCGATCAAATCCATCCAGGTTGCGTGCAGCGGACCGCGATCGCTGTCGCCAAGCGCGAGGTAGCTCAGGTCGGGGAAGCCCAGGTAGAACGGCGCCTCGAACATCAGCCGGAGCGACTTGGGCTGGTCGGTGACATCGGTCACGCAGTGGCAGTCTTCGTCCTTCGCGCGGTCGTTGGGTACAGTGAAGTGGTACAGGTCGACGCCGCAGTGCAGCATGGCTTCGGTGAACGGTAGCAGGGCATTGAGGACGAAGTGGTGGTAGCCGACGGAGCGCTCCCAGAACAGCCCGTCTTCGCGGATGTCATGCGCCACCAGGTGCCGGAAACCGTAGGGGCTGTTGACCGCATAGTCCACCAGCTCGGGATCGCGCAGCGCCAGCCCGACGAGACCCACCGCGCCGAGGTGCCACGCCTGGAAGTTGTAGCAGCGGTAGTGAAGGTCCCGGATCCGCGGGTCGTTCTCGAAGTCGTCGATCTTGAAGCACGCCACCGTCGGCCGCAACAGGTCGGCCTCAATATGCGCCTTCTGTTCGTCGGTGAGCACGCCACTGTCGGCGACCAGGTCGTATGCCTGGGCAATCGGCTCCACCCACATCGCCTCGTACAGCGACGACTGCGTGAACACCTTGCAGCGGCCGTTGGTCAGCGACATGGTTGGGTACACGTCGGCATAGGCCAGCAGCCCGTCGCGCACCCACTCGGCGTGCTGCGTCTCGCCGGTGAGCCCGTATGCCAATGCCACTGACTGCAGCCGGTTGGCGATGCTCCAGTGCTCGGTGTCGCCTTTCTCGGGGAGCTTCCCCAGTGGCTTGGCGACCGCGCCGCGAGCGTCGTCGGCCACCTTCTCTAACGCCTTCTTTGCCCAGGGGAACTGCGCCGCACGTTCCTTGGCTCGCGCGCTGTCCGCGGGGGTCAGCGCCAGGTAGGGGTGTTGGGCCGGGAACTGGGCGGTCATGTTGGCGAGGTCCTCTTTGTCGGCAGCTTGCCTGTCGGGTGCGGCTCCAAGCGGGCCGGCGGCGAGGGCGACGGAAAGGGCGAGCCAGCGGTGGAGCGTACTCATCGTCACTCAGACTCTCTTTCGCGCATGTGCACCCAACCCGAACCGCGCCGGTGAAGGGCGGCCCGGATTGGCAGGTGTTCTCATTGGGTGGGGAGCGACGCGCAGACGGCACGCGCTTAGTGTTGGCGCGTCAGCCGGATCCCCGCGACGGCCAGACCAGCCCAGGCTTCCTTGTCGATCCGGTCGGCTCTGAGGGTCAGCGTGTGCAGCCCAGCGCTGAGAATCTGGATCTGCCCCAGGCTGCTTTCCACGAAGTTCCCGTGGTCGCCAGGTGCGTCGGTTACGGCGTCCTTGCAGCCGACAAGTCCGCGAGTCGTCGCGTTGGCAACGGTGACGCAGACCTCGTGGTTGCCCAGCGCCTTGGGGTTGCCGTGCTCCATGGAGGTCTGCACGCGCACCTGGAACGTCCCGCCTTGCCGAATCCGCAACTGCCAAGAAAGCCGGCCGTCTTCGCTCTTCCAGCCACTCACGACGCCCGCCCGGTCAATCGCCAGTTCCGCTGAACCGCCAAGCTCGGCCAGGTGGGCGGGAAGCAGGACGCTGCCCTCCGGTTGCTCGAGCGGCAGTGGCTCGACCTGGGGCTCGCCCTCGATGTCCAGCGCCACAACGGAGACATCCGGGTCGGGCTGTTCGGCCGGGAGGCTCAGCTCCAGCAGGTGGTAGTCGCTTTCCGCGTCGTGCGTCTGGGTGCAGCGCACAATCGTGCGGCCGTCGGTCAGCAGCCGCGCGCCGAGGACGCGGTTCTTCAGCCCCGCGACGAGCAGCCGCTTGCCCGGCCACTTCATCACGTGCAGGTAGAGCCGGCCGGGCTTGCAGGTGACGCGGCCCCAGTCGAAGTCATACGGGAACGGCGTGGCGCGGGTCCCGTAGATGGCCTCGCCGTTGACCTTGAGCCATTGCCCGACTGCCTTCAGGCGCTCGACGCTCGGCGCCGGGATGATCCCTTCTGCCGTCGGGCCGACATTCAGCAGGTAGTTCACGCCCTTCGAGGCGCAGTTGACCAGCAGCTTGACGAGGTAGTCGACGGACTTCCAGTTCTCGTCATAGTGCTTGTAGCCCCAGGTGTCGTTGATTGTGCAGGGGGTCTCCCAGTCGCCTTGCAGCGGGCCGGCGGGGTGCTGATTGTCGCCGAGGCTGCCGTAGTCGCCGACATCGTGGCCGACGCGGCCGCTGACCAGGCACTCCGGCTGCAGCGAGTGGACGAGGTCGCGCAGCTCGGTGCTCTGCTCTCTGGTGATGACCACCGGCGTATCGAACCAGATCAGGCCGATGGGGCCGTACTGTGTGAGCAGCTCCCGGACCTGTGGCTTCGCCTTCTCCTCAAGGTACTGCGCAAACCGCTCCGGCTCCACCTGCTGGCTCCACCAGCCCACGCCGGGATCCTCTTCCCAGTGTCCGGCGCCGCCCGGAGCGTGCCAGTCCTGGGCTTGCGAGTAGTAGAAGCACAGCCGGATTCCCGCCTTGGCGCAGGCGGCAGCCAGTGCTGCCATCACGTCCTGCCTGTAGGGCGTGGCATCAACAATGTTGTACGGATGCGCCGACTTGAACATGGCAAAGCCGTCGTGGTGCTTGGAGGTGATCACCAGGTACTTCATGCCGGCTTCCTTGGCAATCGCCACCCACTCCTCGGCGTCGAACTTCACCGGGGCGAACTGCTCAGCCAGCTTCTCGTACTCGGCGATTGGGATCTTGGCGTTGCGCATGATCCACTCGCCCAGGCTGGGGATGCGTTCCCCCTGCCATTCCCCCGCGGGAACGGCGTAGACGCCCCAGTGGATGAACATCCCGAATCGTGCCTCGCGCCACCAGGCGAGGGGGTCTGCGTTCTGCTGTGTCATCATGTCGTCAAGTCCTCCACTCAATTGCCCGACAGCCAGTATCGCTGCGAGTGCTGTGCCTGACAAGGGAGCCGGCAGCGTGCCCACTGGCGAGGCGCCTCGTTCACGCCCCATACACCTTCTCGCCCCAGTACCGAACGCGCTCGATCAGGAACTTGATGGCGTCAAGCGAGAGGTCGGGCGGGGCGGTGTGGTCGAGCATGTCGATGAGCTGTTTGTACAGCCAGACCCAGTGCTCCTGGATTTCGTGGAGCAGTGCCGGGCCGTCGTAGTAGCGGACCAGCAGGTGGTCGTCGCCGAAGAGGTTGCGAGGGTGGCCGAAGGCACCGCAGAGGGACATGCCCAGCGGGAAGTCGCGGTTGCGGAAGCGCTGTTCGAGCGGCGTCCAGTCGGCCGGGAATCGCAGTTCGGGCTGTAGCTGCAGATGCTCGTCGCGAACGCGCTCCCAGTCGGCCCGGTTGCGGACGGGGAAGCTCAAGAACTGCGGCATCGAGGTGTCGGCGCGGGTCTTCAGTTCGCGCTGCACGACGCCGTCGCCGTTGCGGACAGTGCGCGTGGTCTCATCTTCGCTGAGGACCTCGGTCGGGAACGGCGGCATATAGGGCGAGTTGGTGAATCCCGTCCGCAGTCCTGTTTCGTTCTGAAAGGTCAGGAAGCTGACCTGCGTCTCCATCCCGAAGAAGCCGTGGAAGTCGCCGTCCGGCGGCATCCCTTCGCGGTGCCAGCGGTCCAGCGTGGAGTGCCATGCTCCGCACACCTCCCAGCGATGGGAGCGAGCCGGGCTGCCGAAGCGGCAAGTCTCGAGGAAGAGCTCTTGGGTGGTCATCCGTTGCCTCTCGGGCGATCTACGGGCCGCGCCGCGGCGGAGTCTTCGCCGCCCGCCCGGGCAATCCCTCCACACGGCGCTCAGCAGCAGTCGCTTCCGCCCCACCGCCCCGAGAGAGTTGGTACACTCTCTCCGATGGTTGTAGCCCCCGCGGGCGCCCGACGACAGTTCCTGGGAAGGACGAAGCACATGCGGACTCTCTGCGTCATGCTTGCTGTTCACTGCGCCGCCTGCACGGGGGCGGCCGAGCCCAAGCGGCAATCGCTTCCGCCTGAGTGCATTCGGCCGGAGCAGGGCTGTTGCTACCTCGCTGGGAGGGACTTCGGCGAAGAAGGCGACAAGTCCACCGCCAACAAGTCGGGTCTGCTGCTGTTCGAAGACGGCAAGCCGCTGGGGCCGTCGCGGTCGTTTCACGCCGACATTCGGGAGCAGGGCCAAGGGCGGTACTCGCACTGGACGAGGGAAGGGCTCTACTTCTCCGCCTCGGACAACACCGACCCGCGGACCAACGGCCGAAGATACGAAGTCGCCTCCACCAACCCGAAGAGCGGCCTGGGCGGGCTGGCCAGGTTCCCCGCAACGCCGAAGAGGCACGTCGAGGAGATCACCTCGAGCCGGCACGAGTACGCCCTCGCCGTGGGCGGCACGCTGGACATGGACAACACGCGGACGTTGGCCTCAAGCAACTGCTTCGTTGCATTCCAGAACAACCTCGCTCTGACCCTCGAGAACGTGGGCGACACACCGGTAGTCAACCCACGGCTGGTTCTCAATGGCCGCGGTAACTGGTACACGTTCGACAGCCTGTTGGCCGAGTTCACCCGCGGTGCGAAGACCGACCAGGACAAGGCGTACTTCATCTGGGAGAACATGCGCCAGAACACCTACCACGACACACCGCTCTACGCCAACGCTGAACCGCACGATCCGGTGCGGCTGTTCAACATCTTCGGGTTCAACCTGTGCGACGATGCCGGCAACTCCGGCTGCTCGCTGTTCCATCACGCCGGGTTGGTGGGCTCCAAGAACCGCGCGCTGCACGGGCACGTCCAGTGCGAGGCGGCTGTCAACGGCAAGCTGCAGTTCCTGGACGTGGACATGGATGCGTTCTACCTCGACCGGGAGAACGAGCATCCCGTCAGCGGCGACGAGTGCGCCCGCGACCACGACTTGGTCCGGCGCGAGCTGAACTACGGTCGGGTTGTCGCGCGGTTCACGCCGAGCGACGCGCCTGCTGCCCTGTTTGGTCCCGACGACACGCTGTTCGACGCGCAGCTTCGCGGGCACGAGATCGCCTACACCTTGCGTCCCGGCGAGAAGGTCGTCTTCCGGTGGGACAACACCCGCAAGTACTGCGCCGAGAGCAAGGAATGGGAGCACCTGCCCAGGTACTTCGGCAACTCCAAGTTCGTCTTCCAGCCGCGGCTGGAGCTGCCAGCGGTGCAGGCGGAGGGGAGTGAGACCAAGGACCTCGGTCCGGCTACCTCCCCCGGCAACGGCGGCAGGTTAGCAGGCCAATCAGCCGACGCGCATCTGGACTACGAGATCAAGGTGCCCTACACGGTCTGCGGCGGCACGGTGCGCGCGGAGTTCGCCGGGGCGAGTGCGCAGGATCGTTTTGCGGTGGCCTTGTCGCTGGATGGCAAGTCCTGGAAGGAGCTGTGGACGGAGCAAGGCGCGGGTGCCCATGCGGCGGAGGTTGCGCTCGACCAGGCGCTGGACGTCCGCAACAAGCCGGCGAAGTACCGGTACTTCGTCCGCGTCGGTCTGGGCTCCGCGGACGAGACGCCCGGGGCGAACCTGTGCTCGCTGGAGATCGAGACGGACGTGATGGCGGCGCCGGTGTCGCTGCCCCGGCTCTGCGTCGGCACGAACAAGGCGGTGTACTGGGATGCCACCGAAGGCCCGCATCGCCTGCGCCTCACCCACGACTGGCAGGAGAGCGACGCCGTCCAGCCGCTGCCGCCAATCGCTGCGCCCGAGTACCCGAAGCCGGGCGCGACGATCCCCGACTCGATCGTCACCTTCTCCTGGCCGGCCGCGGAGGGGGCGGACCAGTACCACCTGCAAGTCAGCCGTCGGCCGGACTTCGCCTACCCGTACCGAACCAGCTTGGATGTGATCATCCCCACCACCAAGTGGGGCGTGCCCTACACCGGCATTTTCAGCCCGGATACGCCCTACTACTGGCGGCTCCGCTGCAAGGAACAGTGGGGCGTGTGGGGCAAGTGGAGCGAAGGCTGGACGTTCACCTGGCGCGGCCCACGGGTGCCGGTCAATGCCCGGCTCGAACAGACGGGACAGACGTTCACCCTTCGCTGGGCCCCCAACCCGCGTGGCGAGCGGCCGGTGAAGTACGAGGTCTACGGCAGCGATGAGAAGGGGTTCTCCGTCTGCAAGGACGAGCACGCGGCGTACACCCGCGGCAAAGTGCCCGGGAACTTCCTGGGTGAGACGACGGAGACGGAGATGCTCGTGATCGGACCGGAGGCTGCACAGGAGAACGCGAACAAGGTCTACTACCGCGTCGTCGCCATCGACGGAGGCGGAACGGTCAGCGGCTGCTCGGACTACGCCGAGGCGCCGCATCCGTTCGTGCGCACATCCCCGGTGACCCAAGCCAAGACGGGGGAGCCCTACACGTATGAAGCCAGGAGCCTGCGGTCCCTCAACGACGTGCAGCACCACTACGACGCGCCGGGCGACAAGCTCTGGGACAGCGAGGAGAACACGTTCAAGCTGGTGGCCGGACCCAAGTGGCTGACCCTCGACGGGAAGGCCGGCGTCCTGTCCGGCACGCCGCAGGCTGGGGATGCCGGAGAGGCCCGCGTGAAGGTGGAGGTCACGAACCAGTTCGGGGGGCGGGCGGAGCAGGAGTTTGCGCTTGCTGTGGGGCGGTAGTGCCGTCTCGTTCGCGCAGCGCAGTCATACCGTCGTTGGCTCGGATCGAGAAGCAGAGACCTCTCGGCGCCATCTCTGACGAAGCCGACGGGAAACTGGCGGAGGAAGTGAGGGGGTGGTACAAGCGTGAGTTCTGCAAAGGCCGACTCGGACTGGATTGACGGCTCGCTGTACCCGGACGAGCCGGCGCCGGAGACGCTGACAGCCCTCGGCGACCGGATCGATTTCGTCGCGCGTCTGTGCGGCGCGTGGGATTTCGGCATCATGCCCGTGCCGGAGACGCTACACGCCGTCCTGAAGCCCGACTGGCGCGAAGCAGTCGAGCAAACGCAGATGCTCACGTCTTGCGCGTATCACCTGCTCCGAGAACTCCACGGGCTGGCGCCGGTGCGCTACCTGGGTCCGGAGTTCCCGCACCTCCGCGACGACCCGTGCTTGCAGATGATGTAGAGCCAGTCAGCACACGGTGCTGCGAGCCGCCGGCGCTTCCGTGCGCCCCGAAGCGATTGCGCAAAGCGAAGAGGCCGGCGATCCCACTACAGGCGAATCGTCGGGCTCCTGTGCGCAGGGAGTCGGACGCTGCTCAGCGGAAGGACGTCACCAGGCAGCGCGATGGAGCAAGTGCGCGACTACCTGCCGCCCTTTCCCTTGCCCGGGTTGGACTTCATGTAGTCGTTGGACTTCTGCATCTGCGCCTTCATGTCTGCTTGGCTGGCGGTCTGATCCTTCGCGCCTGCACCGCCCTTCTTGGGGCAGCCTGTGAGCAGAAGCGCAACGGCCATGAAGGATAGAGCTGCCAGGAGGGCCGCTAACCTCGAACCAACGCGTTCTCGCTTTATCTTCACCATTCGCCGTACTCCTTCCGGGACAACATGCTCGTCAGACGCCACGAGTCGTCCACGCTCAGAACTGGGACGCCCGGGCTATTTCAACTGCCAAGTCCGGTAGCGAATGTCACCGCCGAACTCGATGGTCCTGATGGTCAGCGCCTGCCGCCACTTCACGTGCCCATCGGCGAACCCGAGGTTCGAGCCGCCGTTGTGGGCCGTCGACTTCTCTGCGTCCGGCGGAATGGTGCCGCCACAGCCATAGCAGACGCCCGGATCCGGGTAGGCATAGCGCATGAGCACCTTCTGGCTGTTATTGTCCCAGCCACCCAGGTTGTTCCGACCGTCGCCGATGAGCAGGGTCGCGGCAGGAAAGCCGAGCTCTTTCTCCTTGTGCCACTTGCTGCAACAGCCGAAGGGTCCGGTCGAGATCGGCTCGTTCATGGCGTAACTGGTGGTCGGGATGATCGAGCTCCACGGAGCTGAGGCGCTGTTGGCGCACTTGCCCCTGGCTTGCGACGGGCACTCGTAGATCTGCGCGTTCTTCGTGTACGGGTAGGTTGCCGCGTACCACATCACCATGTTGGGCCACGCGGGGTTCCCTCCGCACGGACGATTCCCCCAGTTGAAGATCGGGTATGCCTCGTCGTAGTCACTCGCATACATCAGGAACGCGAGGGTGATCTGCTTGAGGTTGCTCTGGCAGGACGCCTGCCTCGCCTTCTCCCGCGCCTTGGCGAACACGGGGAATAGGATCGCTGCCAGAATCGCGATGATCGCGATCACCACGAGCAGCTCGATTAGTGTAAAGCCTTTCCTGCGATTCACGGATACATCCTCCTTGCTTGAGTCTGCGTCTAAGAGCCCCGAGTCGAGTGTCTCTCTTCACCTCCTCGTGGTCGCGGTGCACGCGCCTCAGCGCACTTCGGTGATCCGTCGCAACTGCGCATGTCCGTAATTGCCGCAATTGTAGCAGCACCTCGGCCAGCCGTCAAGCCTTCCGGCCAGCAGGGCTTTGGACGAGGTTTCGTCGGTCGCCCTACTCTCGGAGCCTGCCCTCGCCCAGCTCTACGTTGCCTGCGATTTGCACCTTACCGGTGCCACCGCTCTCATCCGCCACCATCGTGCTGCCGTGGGGATTGACGACGTTCCCCTGGACCACGGCAGCGCGCACGCCGGCGAGGATCTTCACCCCTTCGCCGAAGCAGTCGAGCTGATTCGTGCCGAGGAGGGTGCTGCCGCCCTCCAGGATTACGCCGGGACCCTTGTGTTCCTCCATCGGTCGCAACAAGCTGCATCCGCTGACCACCGTATGGTCGCACGCTCGGACGTGGACGCAGGGCGCGCCGTTGGACTTCAGTTCCGAACCGGTGACCCGCACACGCGCTCCCTCGCCATCGACCAGCAGACCGGTCTGATGGTCCCAGAAGGAGCCGCCCGCCACTGACAGCGTATGCGCTCCGTGGACGGCGATGCCCGTTCCGCAGAAGTCGGTGGCGCAGCCGTTCATCACCCCCCACGTGCCGCCCTCGATCTTGCAGCCCTCGATCTTGTCTTCGAGCAGGAACCCGTAGTGCATGGCGAAGGCAAAGCAGTCGGTCAGGCGAATGAGGTCGTTCTTGCCAAGCTGGAAGCCGACGCCCTCGCTCAACCCGCGCGGCACCGGCCCCGCGTTCCAGACTTCCACGTTGCTCAGCCTCGGCACGTCCCACGTCCCGGTGACCCGCACGCCGACGTTGCGCGGCGACACCAGGAAGACGTTTTCAACGTTCAGCCGCCCGACGTTGTGCTCGCCGTCGGTGAGGATCCCGTCCCACGGGTAGCGAACGCGGACGTTGCGAATGCAGGCGCCGATGCCGCTGATGAGCACGGCCGGCGGGCCGCTCTCCGGCTCGGCTTGCCAACGGTAGGTGACGTCGATGCCGCTGAGCCCGCCGCCGGCCAGCAGATGGAACGCCGGTCCGTCGCGGTGCGTGGGAAGGATCGAGGGCAGCGCGTCAACGTCGGCCGGCCAAGCGCCCGCCTCGGGCCCGGCGAGGGCGACGTTCTCCAAGGCGATGGGCTTCGACAGGACGTACGTCCCGCGCGGGACGAAGACGTGCTTGCCGTCGGCCTTGCCTTGCTCGACGGCCTTGAGGAAGGCGGCGGTGTCGTCGGTCTGCCCGTCGCCGGTTGCGCCGAGCGTGCGAACATCGATCATCGCCTCGCCCAGATCCCCGAAAGTGACCGCAAGGAACGAGGAGGCGTTGAGGAGCACAGCACAGACAGTTGCGCATAGGACCCGCAATCAGTTCAACCCCAAGTCGTCCAGACCCGCGGCGTCGACAAGGCGCACCAGGAGATCATCCAGCCGGGCCAAGTCCCGAATGGACCGCACCTTTTCAGTGAGGTCGGGGGGTACGGCACCAAACCGATGGGTCAGGAGGTGGAGCAGTGTGTCCTGCCGTCCTCGTTGGAGTCCTTGCTCCAAGTAGTACTCGACGATTGTCTGAGCCACAACGTTCACCTCCTCCAGTGCGGGGAGTCTCGGAGTGATGTCGCTGATTATACCAGAGATTGTCTCTCTCTCCGCGGGCGGGCGGCGGTGGTACGCCATGACATCGGCAATCAGCGCGAGGCGCTTCTGTTGGCGCGCCAGCCTATGTGGCAATGTGCTCAGCCGCTCCAGAACGCCGCGGAAGGCCGTCAGGAACACCTCGCGCGGCGCCTTCGCCACTTTGAACAGGCTGAGCAGCCACGCGAACGGCTCATCGGACAGACTCAGCACCTGTTCGGGCAGTCGCGCCGGGTCGACGTAGAACATGCGGAAGCTCGGCACGTATTCTGCGATGCCTGTCGGAAGCCGCAACTGCTCGGCCAACTGCGGTGGTTCCTCCCAGGGATCGTCTCCCGTGTAGAGAACGCCGCTCACCACTGGTTTCGGCCGTCTCTCGCCCCGTGCGGTGTCTTGCCGTTCCCATTCCAGCTCCTGCTCCAGCCACGCGTTGCCCATCCCCCGCAACAGGTCGGTGCGGGCGGTGGGCATCTTGGTGCTGCTGTGCTCGGCGAGGATGTAGACGCTGATTGTGCGCTCTGGGGCGACTCGCAACGGCGCCTCGTGAAGCACGTCCTGGATCTCCTCGCGGAGGTTGTCATGGATCGTCGACAACTTGACCGGCCGCATGTTCGCGAAGTCCAGCTCGTCCACGAACGGCAAGCCGGCCAGCTTCAGCAGTCCACGGACGTTCTCCGGCAGTTCCAGGAGCCAACGGAATGCGCGGTCGGGGAACTGACGGACGAGATCGTGGATTGGCAGGTCATCGGTACCGGTGCTCATAGCTGCCAGATTGTTGCACAATAGCGGCTACCTGGAAACGCCCACCGAGGATCACGCCATGTACGACCTCCATCCACCCCACCTCTTCGTCCACAAGCGCGTCTACGGGAATCAGCAGGCCGTTGCCCGCATGGAGCGCATGCTGAACGCGCTCGGCGATCCGCCACTCGAGGAAGTCGAAGACGGCGATGTCGACGAGGTGATCGAGGCCGCCGGCACGCGGGAGGACTTGCCGGTGCAGTCCGGCCGCGTGCGCCAGGGGATTGAGAAGCTCGCGACCGATCCGGTATTCCTGTTCAACACGTTCGTGTGGGACCCGGCGAAGCGCACCGAACGGAAGCAGTACAAGAACCCCCGAGCCCAAGCCATCGCCCGGAACATGGCGGGCTGCGCGCAGGACTTCGCCTACAGCCGGCGGGACTGCTCCAACGGCCTCGACCCGGGCAAGGAGTGGGTCTGTCAGGGCGGCTGGGGCGTGCACACCCTCGAGGGCTGCGTTCACAAGTGCGATTACTGCACCCAGAGCTACTTCGTCAACTTCATGCTCGACTTGGAGGACTTCTGTGTTGACTTGGAGCGGCACTTCCAGGAACGGCCGACGCAGAAGCTCTACCGGTACGACCTGAAGAGCGACTATCCATGCTTCGAGCCGGAGTACGGCGCGTCCGAGCTGCTTGGCGAGTGCTTCGCGCGAAACGACCGCTACCTGCTGGTCTACACGAAGAGCAACAACATCGACCACCTGCTGGACCTGCCCTACAAAGACCACATGCCCTGCTACTGGACGCTGGGGACAGAGACGCAGTGCAGCGTGATCGAACGCGACACACCCAGCCTCGATGAGCGTCTCGAAGCCATGCGCAAGTGCGAGCGGGCCGGCTACGTGGTCCGGGCCGGCTTCTCGCCAATCGTGCCACACCGCAACTGGCGCGAGGAAGCCACCGTCGCCCTGGAGAAGCTCTTTGCCGCCTGTACCCCCGACACGGTGCGCCTGTGGGTCGTCTCGATGATGCTGGTCAAGGAGACCGAGCAGATCTTCGGCGCGGAGAACCTGGACGCGTGGTGCCTGGAGGAGATGCGAAAGACGCGGGCGGAGATGGACGGCCGGCACGCCGGCCCGTTCCCCGTCCACGTCCGCGCCGAGATCTACCGCCACTACCTCCGCGAGATCAAGCGCCTCAGCCCCGAGACGCCGGTCAACCTCTGCACCGACGAGCGCGCCGTGTGGGACGCCGTTGGCGACGAGATCGCGATGTCTCCGGACGACCTCTACTGCTGCTGCGGGCAGTGGAGCGTGCCAAGGAAGCAGCCGACGGCGTAGCCGGTGGAGCCCCAGTTTGGCCCCGTTGCCCGTGGACACGGGGCGGGATATGGCGTATCATTTCACTTCCGCTCCCTTGTTCGTCGCCCGACGGCGCGAACCCCGAATCGGCAGATCACAGCTCCCGCAACTGATACGCCCGTGGCAACAGCAACCGCCAACCCCCGCAACCGAAGGAACACCGCGGCCGCCCTCGGCTTTCTGCTGCCCAACTTCCTGGGCTTCTTGCTCTTCACCACCTTCCCGGTCCTCTTCTCGCTGGTGATGAGCTTCACCAACTGGAGCCCCAAGCCAACGGTCGATCTGCGCTTCGTCGGCTTGGACAACTTCGTCCAACTTGTCCACGACCGGTACTTCTGGTTCTACTTCTACAACACCGCCTACTTCATGCTGGGCATTCCGCTGTCCATCGCCGGGTCGCTGTTCCTCGCGGTGATTCTGAGCAAACCCATCCGGCTGGGGGACTGGAAGGTTCGCGCCGGGCTGACGCTGGCGTTCGCCGCAATCGGCGCGGCCACGGCGTTGACTGCGTGGGCCAGCGGCAATCGGGATGCTGGGCTGCTGCTGGCGGTCGTGTTCGCCCTCGGCGCCCTCGGCGTGCTCGGCGGGAATGTGGTGTTCCGTACGACCTTCTACCTGCCGCACTTCACCGCCGGCGTTGCGCTCATCATCTTGTGGATGCAGCTCTACAACCCACACTTCGGGCTGATCAACGGGTTCCTGGAGCGGGCGTTCGCGTTCCTGCACGTGGGCGGCGAACTGCCGACGTGGCTGTCGAGCACGAAGTCGTTGCTGGGCTTGCTGCCCTTACCGGACTACTTCAACAATGAAGGCTTCGGTCTGGGAGCACGCGAAGCCATTATGTTCATGGGGATCTGGACTGGCATCGGCGGCAACAACATGCTGCTCTACCTTGCCGGCATCAGCAACATCCCCCTGGAACTCTACGAAGCCGCGGACATTGACGGCGCCGGGAAGTGGGCCAAGTTCCGCCACGTCACGTGGCCACAGCTCGCGCCGACCACGTTCTTCATCGTCGTCATGAGCACCATCGGCGGTCTGCAAGGAGGGTTCGAGCAGGCCCGCGTCATGACTCAGGGCGGCCCTGCCGGAATCACCACGACCCTCAGCTACTACATTTATACGGTCGCCTTCGAGCAGCTCAAACTCGGTTACGCCTCCGCCGTCGCCTGGGTGCTGTTCGTGATCATCTTTGCGTTGACATTGCTGAACTGGAAGTATGGGAACCGACATGTGAACTACTGAGGCCGGACGGGCAGGGGCCGCGATCCGCAACGCCCGGCAGCGCTCCCCGATCCCGTTCCGGCACTTTTCGTCGAACCCCAATTCGCGCCGCTCACCCACCATGACTCCCTCCCCCGGACTGCGCATAACCAGGCAAATCCTGATCTACGTCGTGCTCGTGATGTTCGCCTGCACGATGACGATCCCGTTCGTCTGGATGGTGTGCGCGAGCTTCAAGCCCCACAGCGAGGTGGAGCAGCCGAGTTTCGTAGCCAAGCAAGCGCAGCCGTCCAACTACTTGATCGTCCTGAAGAAACGGCCCGACCCGGTAACCAAGCGGCTTCTCGACCTGGACTTCCCCAAGTGGTACCTCAACAGCCTGTTCATTGCTTGCTGGGTCACGACGCTGCAGGTGCTCACCAGCGCGATGGCAGCGTATGCCTTCAGCCGTATCCAGTGGAAGCTGCGCGACAAGGTGTTCCTCCTCTACTTGGCGACGATGATGATCCCGGGGCTGGTGTTGATGATCCCCAACTACCAGGCCATGGTAGCGATGCACTTCGTCAACACCTACACCGGGCTAATCCTCCCGGCGGCGTTCTCGGCCTTCGGCACCTTCATGCTGCGGCAGTTCATGCTGACCATCCCCCCAAGCCTGGACGAAGCCGCCGAGATCGACGGCGCCACCCATGTGCAGATCTTCTTGGAAGTCATTCTGCCCCTGGCTCGCCCCGGGCTTGTCACCTTGGCGATCTTCACGTTCCTCGGCAATTACCAGTCGTTCTTCTGGCCGCTGGTCATGATCAAGGACGACTGGCTGCGGACATTGCCCGTGGGTATGTTGAGCTTCCAGAACAGCTACGGCCAGCAGACCGAGTTGCTGATGGCCGCCACCGTCATGTGCATCGTGCCGCTTATCGTCCTTTTTGTGGTGCTGCAGAAACAGTTGGTAGAGGGCATTCAGCTCGGCGCCGTGAAGGGCTGAGGGTGGCGAGGCTGCACCGCAATCTGATACCGGAATGGAGTCCCCTATGTCCTACGCAACCGACTACCTTATGAAGCTCCGAACCGCGCTCGACTCGCTCGACGCCGAGAGGATCGACGCCTTCTGCGAGATCGTGGCGAAGGTCCGCGACGAAGGCCGGCAACTCTTCGTCTGCGGCAACGGCGGCAGCAGCGCTACGGCGTCGCACTTCGCGTCTGACCTGGGCAAAGGGGGCTCGCTGGGGAAGCCCAAGCGGTTCAAAGTGCTGTCCCTGTCGGACAATGTGCCGTGGTTCTCGTCTCTCGCCAACGACATCAACTACGAGTCGGTCTTCGTCGAGCAGTTGCGGAACTTCGCCGAGCCGGGCGACGTGCTCATCGCCATCAGTGGCAGCGGCAACTCCCCGAACGTGCTGCGCGCGGTGGAGTACGCCAACGAGATCGGCATGGTCACAATCGGCGTCGCCGGGTTCAAAGGCGGCAAGCTGGCGCCGCTGTGCCGGCACAGCCTGATCGTGGACTCCAACCACATGGGGCGCATCGAAGACGGGCACTTCGTCGTGATGCACGTGCTGGCGTACTACTTCATGGAGCAGTAGCGGTGACGAGCGGGAAAGCGCGGCTTCGCCTTCGAGGTCTCGGAGGACCTGCTGAGAGGCTGGGAGGAGTTGTTCCCCGTGGTACTGGAGACGCTGGCGGAGTTGGGGTGAGAACGAGCAGACCGGCCGTTGGCAACTTGCCTGGAATCTCTGAAGGTCTTTCAGGAACGGCGGCAAATTCAGCGTCCGCTGCGATCGGCAATCTCACACCGAAAGGAACAACGTCATGTCCAAAGTGCTGGTGGTCTACTGCAGTATGTCCGGGAATACCAAGGCAGCAGCGGAGGCTGTCGCCGACGGCGCCCGCGCCGCGGGGGCCGAGGTCGTTGTGAAAGACGGCTTTGAGGCCCAGCCCGAGGATCTGCTTGGCTGCGATGCCGTTGCCTTGGGTTCCTATGATGCATTCAGCTACATGGGCGGCGGGCTGAAGGACTTCTTCGACCGTGCCTTCTACCCCACCCAAGGCTCCGTGACGGACAAGCCCTGCGCCGCCTTCGTCACCCATGGGGGCGGGGGAAAGGCCATTGAGAGCGTCGAGTCCATCGCGCGGACCTTCAAACTCAAGCAGGTCACGGACTCCGTGTTGGTCAAAGGCCGTCCCGAAGGAGAGGCGGTCGACGAGCTGGAGGCGTTGGGCGCTGCGCTTACCGCTGCCGCGGCAGGATAGCCGGGGACAGCGGACGCTGGAGGTCTCGCGACCGGCGACCAGCGTGTCCCGGGTCACGCTCTGTGGAGCAGCAGACCAATGACGATAGCGAACGACGGTCCGAAGGACACGTTCTTCTTCATCCCGCACACCCATTGGGAAGGCGCAGTCTTCAAGACGCGCGAGGCGTACCTGGACCTGGGGCTGCCCAACATCCTGCGGGCACTCCGGCTGCTGAAGCGGCATCCCGGCTATCGCTTCACCCTCGACCAGGCGTGCTACGTGAAGCCGTTCCTGCAGCGCTACCCGGAAGAGGCGGCGGCGTTTCGGCAGTTCGTCGCCGAGGGGCGTCTGGCGGTCGTCGGCGGCACCGACGTGATGCTCGATGTGAACATGCCCGGCGGCGAGTCCTTCGTGCGCCAGGTGCTGTACGGCAAGCGGTACTTCCGGGACGCGCTGGGAGTCGACGTGACCGTGGGGTGGCAACTGGATACGTTCGGCCATCACGCGCAGATGCCGCAGTTGCTGAAGCAGGCCGGCTACCAGTCATTCTGGTTCTTCCGGGGAGTCGCCGACTGGGACGTTCCCGCCGAGTTCCTGTGGGAGGGTCTCGACGGCAGCAGGATTCCAGCCTTCTGGTTGGCCCAGGGGTACGCCGTGACTTACGGCTCCCCCAAGACGCTGCCGGAGTTCGTGGAGTTCTTCAAGCAGCGGTTTGAGTTGCTGGCACCGTTTGCCCGAGGAGCAGGTCGCGTGGGGCTGGCTGGGGCCGACGTGTGTGAGCCCGAGGAGCACGTCGCGCCGTTGGTAGAGAAGTTCAACAGCCAGCCGGACGCGCCGTTCCAGGTGCGCCTTGCGGTGCCGGCCGAGTACGAAGCCTTCGTGGCGCAGCGCCCCGACCAACCCGTCGTGACCGGTGAGCTGAACCCCGTCTTCCAGGGCACGTACAGCAGCCGGATCGAGCTCAAGCAGCGGACGCGCGAACTGGAAGGGCTGCTCACCACCGCCGAGAAGTTGGGCGTGCTACTCCGCTCGTGTGGAGCGTCGGTCGATGATGGGAACCTCTGGCGTGCCTGGGAGCCAATGCTCTTCAACCAGGCGCACGACCTGATGTCCGGCGTGATGACCGACCACGTGTACGAGGACACGCTCTCCAGCTTCGACTTCTCGCGACGCCTGGCCGTGGAGGAGGTCGAAGCGCGGCTCCGTAGCTACGCCGACCGGATCGACACACAGGGCGAGGGCGTTTCGGTCGTCGTGTTCAACCCGCTGGGGTGGACGCGCACGGATCTCGTCTTCGCCAATGTCGGCTTCACCGACGAAGGAATCTCCGGCGTGCAGCTCCTCGACCCCGACGGGAAGCCCGTCCCGGTGCAGCTCGTGCAAGCCGAGCGTGACAGCAACGGCGCCTTGCTTCGCGCCGAGGTCGCCTTCGTCGCCCGTGACGTTCCCGCGCTCGGGCACAGTCTCTACCGGGTGCTCCCGACGGCCTCGCCCGGTGGGGCAAGCAACGCCGCGCCGACGCAGCAGGACGCCGGCGTACTCGAGAACGAGCACTACCGGGTCGCGGTCGACGCCACCGGCGCCATCACCAGCCTCGTCGTCAAGTCGGGCCAGTGGGACGCGCTCCGCAGCCCCGGGAACGTCGTGGCCCGCGAAGAAGACCACGGCGACCTGTGGGAACCGTACCACCCCCTCGACGGCGGCAGCCGCCTCGCCATGAAGGAAGTGCACGGCGTGCCACAGCCGGGGCAAGCCGTCTTCAGCAACGAGCAGACCGGCGAACCCGGTTGCCTGACGAACGGCGCCGTCTTCTCGGAGTTCGCTGTCAGCCATCCTTTTGGCGACAAGGGCAGCTTCAGCACCCGCGTCCGGGTGTGCGCCGGTCTGCGTCGCGTCGAGGTCCACACGCGCCTGGTCAACAACGACGAGTTCGTGCGCTACCGTGCCTTGTTCCCAACGGCGGTCGCGGACGGGCGGGGCGTTCACGAGATCCCCTTCGGCGCCCAGGAACGGCCGCTGGGCATCGAGTTCCCGGCGCAGAACTGGGTGGACTACGGCGACGGGGAGCGGGGCATCGCCCTGCTCAACCGCGGCTTGCCCGGCAACAACGTGGCCGACGGGACCATGCTGCTCTCTCTGTGCCGCAGTACGCGCATCGTGGCCTACGGCTTCGGCGGCGGCTACGAGCCGGGCATGTCGTCCGACTCCGGGCTGGAGTTGGGGAAGGAACTCTCCTTCGACTACGCGCTCGTCCCCCACGCCGGCGACTGGCGCGAAGCCGGGATCTGCCGCGAGGGGCTGGCGTTCAACAACCCGCTCGTTGCTTTCACGGCGGCCTCATATGCCGGCGTGCTACCGAACAGGCATGGCTTCCTCGAGGTCACGCACCCCAGTGTCGTGGTCTCGACACTGAAGGCAGGAGACGACGGCACCGCCGTGCTCCGAGTCTACGAAGCCGCCGGGAAGCCGACGACCGCGGTCGGGATCACGTTCGCCACGCCAGTGACGTCCGCAGCGGAAGTCGACCTCATGGAGGAAGCTGGCTCGCCACTCGAAGTGGCGGCCGACACGGTTCAGTTCGACTTGCGGCCCTTCGAGATCAAGACGCTGAAGCTTTGGTGCGAAGAGCCCGCCGAGTGAGCAGGGCTGCGCTCAACGGCGTGTCCTGCCGGGAGGGTAGTCCGATGCACACGCGATCCACACGCGCCGCAGCAGCGCCGCTCATTCTGCCCCTGCTGACAGCAGCGACCATCCTGGAGGCTGGTGCCATGGAAGTCACCGTCCGCGACCACGAGCGCCGCACGATCTACCATTCACCCCAGACACCCGGCTACACCTGCTGGGCCGGGATCTGGACCATGCCGGACGGCAGCGTGCTGGTCTCCTTCACCCAGGCCACCGGGCCCCTCGAAGGTTGGCGCCAGCGCGCGCCGAAGGAGATCCTGAAGCGCCTGCCCACCGGGCAGCAGGACCTCCCGGCCTACGACATGACGGGTCTGGTTCAGGAGAACCTGTGCCTGCGGTCGACCGACGGCGGCGAGACCTGGTCCCGGTTCAGCTCTGACCCGTTCAGCTCCGCCATGAACGGCTACTCGGAAGGCAGCGTGGTGGTGCTGGCCGATGGCACGCTCCTGCGCGCGGGCTGGGGGCATGCGCTGACGTACTGCGACGTGCGCCCGACGGGCTTCCTGCAGCGCTCGACCGATGGCGCGAAGACGTGGGACCCGCCGGAGTACCTCTCGCCCGATCCGCACCTGCAGACCGACCCCACCCGCATTCGCCGCCTGCGTGACGGCCGGCTGATCGTCACCGGCGGCGCCGCCCCCTTCGACCCCGACAAGTGGCGGTGGATGGACCTGCTCCCGAAGACGCGCCACTGCCTGTGGATCAGCGATGACCCGGCGGGGAAGTCGTGGTCAGGTCCGGTGTACGTGACGCTCGGGGCGGACTTCGCCTGCGAGGAGTGGGACACCGCCGAACTGGAGAACGGCGACCTTTTGGCGGTCTTCCGCGCCATCACCTACGACGCCTCGGGCAAAGCCGTCCGCCAGGACCGCCGCCAGAGCATCCTGACGAAGAAGGGCGACACCTGGGAGCCGGGGCCGGTCTCCCCGACCCCGTTCCCCCACGACGGCCACCCGGAGCTGCTCCGCACCCGCGAGGGCCCCATCCTCCACGTCGCCCCGACCGCCTTCTCCTGGACAGCCGACCGCGGCAGCACTTGGACGAAGCTCGACTGCCCCGGCACCGGCTACTACCCCCACGCCACCCAACTCCCCGACGGCACAATCCTCGCCGTCGGTCACACCGGCAGCGACGACCCGTACGGCAAGACCGACCAGGC
>PEVN01000003.1:0-3958 GCA_002779825.1 Armatimonadetes bacterium CG06_land_8_20_14_3_00_66_21
CATTCCCGGCCGCTGGACTCCTCGACGACGAGGTACGTCCAGGCCGTGGACCCGCGGCCGACCAGGCGTTCGACGCGGAGACTGGGAGCCAGCAGCGCGCCGGCCGGGAGAGGGTGCCGGACGGCATCCGGCGCTGCCTTCTCCGCGGAGTCGTCCGTCGGTGGTGGTTGCATCGCGTCCAGAAGGACCAGAACCTCCGACAGGTTCTCCGGCCGGTCGGAGGGATCAACCGCCGTCATCATGTCCAGCAGAGCCGCCAACTCCTCGGCATCGCCGAAGGGCACGTGCTCTGGGCGAAGCGGCGGCAGGGGCAACGGCTCTCCGTCGTCCGCCCGCGAGCGTGGCTGTCCACCAAAGGGGAGCTCCCCAGTGAACACTTGGTAAACGAGGATGCCCACCGAGTACACATCGCTGCGCGTGCTTGCCCGTGACAACCCTTCGCCAAGCTCGGGCGCGTCGTAGGCGGTGAGAGGGAACGGCAGCGCGCCCGGATAGGCCGTCTCCGCCGTCGCGCGCGCTACGTCGAAGCCGGTCAGCACGAACCCTTCGGGTGTCGCACCGAGGAAGATGGCGTCTGAATGCAATCGGCGGTGGACCAACGTCCCGTGGGCGCGTTCCGGCGTAGTCGTCTCGTGGATCCTGGCGAGGAGCCGGCACAGACCGACCATCGTCTCCAGCCGGGCCTCGGCGGGCCAGTCAGGGTTCGCGAGTCGGTCGGCCAACGTCGCTCCTGTGGGCTGCTCCAAGGCGAAGTAGAACAGCTCGCCGCCCATGTCGGGCACTTCGGCGAACGGCGTCCGCACGCGGACGGTGCCGGGGACGCGTGCCTTCCCAAGGGCGTCGAGTGCTTCGTACTCGCTCCGCGCCTGCGCGAGTGCTCGCTTGCGTTGGCTGGCAGGGACGGCGGAGAGGTCGTACAGCCGCACCAACGCTGGTTCGCCATGGCGGTCGCGTGCCCGGTAGGAGCGCCGGTTGGGCGTCTCGGGGCCGGCGAGCGGCTCCACCAAGGCGTACTCGCCGAGGGTCTTCCATGACTGGCGCGCCCGCACGTACGCCGCCGAGTCCAGCGCGCGCACCACCTGCTCCGCCAGGCTGGCTGGGAGGCGGCTGTCCACATGCTGCGGACCAGCGATGAGGCGCGCAAGCTCCGTCAACCAGAAGCACTTGCCGGCAGCGCCGGGCACCCCGGACAGGTCCACGTCATCCGCCGTGAACAGCACGCGCCCTTCGACCCACACCCGCGACAGCGAGGCGCTGAACTGGGCCAGGCGCCCCTTGAGCTGCCCGGCAAGGTGACCCACCTCGCCGAGCGGGTCGCGACGACTGGAGCCATCGGCCAGAATCCACCGATCCCCTTCCGCCCGGACGGCGCCGCCGAAGCTCTTCACATCCACCACGAAGACGCCGCTCGGGCCGACGAGGAGCTGGTCGATCTCGCGCTGCTGGCGAGCCATCGACAGGACGCCGTTGGTCAGCAGGAACCAGTCGCCTGCTTGCGCGGACAGGAACTCGTGGACGGCCTCAGCCGCCAGGCGTTCGCCGTCGGTAACGAACTCGCCGAGCCGGAGGTGTTTGCAGGGCATGGGCACTCCCCCCGCCGCCGCCCTCGTTCTGCCTCGCCCCGAGGTGCGACAACGGGGGAGCATCGTACAGCAAGAAGGGCGGATTGTCAACGCCGGAGGCGACGCCATGGGGAGGATCGACCCGCAGCGCGAGTCCGTCTTCGCCCACTCGGTGGGAATGCCCTGAAGCTGGAAGTGCGGGTATAATCCAACCGTTGAGGAAGGAGTGGTTTGCATGTACAGCGTCACGATGCCGGAAGCCGGGCGGAAGCTCCCGCAGCTCTGTGAGATGACAGTCCGAGATAGCGAGACGGTGGTTGTCGTGCGGGAGGACGGCAACGTGGTCATGGTGTCGGAGAGCGACTGGGTGAGCGCCCAGGAGACGCTGCGCGTGCTCCGCGACAAGGTGGCCTTGCGGGCACTGCTCGCAGGTCACCGGGACCGCGACGAGGGGCGAGTCCCGCCGGGCAAGCCGCTGGAGGCGGTCTTCCATGACCTGGTCAGTCCGGGTACTGCCGCAGGCTGAAGAGGACCTGGACTGGTTCCGAAGGCATGACCGGGCACGGTACGTGAAGTGCTTCGATCTGGTGCGCTCCGTTGCACAGGATCCGCGCTCCGGTATCGGCAAGCCGGAACGTCTTAGGCATTTTGGCGATACGGAGGTCTGGTCACGGCGCGTGTCATTGGAGGACCGGATGGTCTACACGGTCTACCAGGGATCCCTGCAGGTGGACGTCTCCTCGTGCAGGCAGCACTGCGAATGAGCATCCTTGCGCCAGCCGGCACCGCCGCTACGGCAGCTTCGCCCTCAGCTCGATCACGTCCTCCCGGACGCCGGCATAGTGCAACTGCGCCATGTGCAGCTTGTGCAGCCGCTCGGCTTCGGGCCGGTCCGACTCCGCCAGGTTCTTCTCCTGCGCCGGGTCATCTTCGACGTTGACGAGGTCCCACGCTTCTCCGTTGCCGCGGTAGTGCAGGGTCCACGTGCCGTCGGTGACGCTGGTCATGGCGCGGGCGGCGGCGGCGTTGGGCTGGGCGAGGACGGTGGTGGTGACGGCGACGGGGCGTTCGGGCAGCGGTTCGCCACGGAGCGCCGGCGCCAGGGACGTGCCCTTCACCCCCTCGGGGATCGGCAGCCCGGCAAGCTCCAGCATGGTCGGCAGCAGGTCGACGCCTTGCGCCAGGAAGTGGTTGCGCTCGCCGCGCGGGCCGGCGGGCGCGCGGATGAGCAGCGGCACGTGGCTGACTTCCTCGAAGTACGGCCAGTTGGGCTCGTGGGGATTGTGGTTGCACTTGCCCATGCGGTCGTGGTCGCCGACGTTGAAGCCGTGGTCGGCGTGGAAGATCACCACCGTGTCGTCCAGCTTGCCGCAGTAGTCCAGCTTCTCCAGCAGGCGGCCGACCCAGGTGTCGACCAGCGTGACCTCGCCGGCGTAGAGCGCTTTGGCGTGCCGCACCTCCGCGTCGGTCAAGCCCAGCTCCTTGCACCACCTGTACTCGGGGTGGTCGATCAGCTCGCCTTCATAGCCGGGGTCGTAGAGATCGACGTAGTGCTGGGGCGGATCCCAGGGCTCGTGGGGGTCGAAGCAGTCCACCCACAGGAAGAACCGGTCGTGGGTGTGGTTCAGCTCGATCCAGTCGGCGGCGTCCTGAAGCGTCCGGGCGGCGAAGGTGTCCCGCTCGGTCTTCCAGTTCCGCGCGCGCCAGCGGTAGTGGTTGGCGCGCATCCGCTCGGGCCCGCGGATCTTCTCCGGTGCGCACGGCAGATCGACCCGGATGTTGTCGGTGATCGCCCGGTCGCCCTCCTGCCCGCGGTTCCAGTGCCATGCCTGGAAGCCCCGGTCGAACCGGTGCCCGTCCCGCACAAGGTGCGGCGTGTCGTTGATGAGCATCGTCACATAGCCGGCGTCGAAGAGCCTCTGCGACAGGATCGTCTCGTCGTCCGGCAGCGGGGTCCAGCCGCGGAACGGGTAGACCCACTTGCCGGTCATCACGTCGGTGCGGTGCGGGATGGTGGGGAATGAGCCGGTGTACGCCCGGTCGAAGATGAGGCTCTCCGAGGCCAGCTTGTCGAGGTTCGGCGTGCGAATCCAGTCATTGCCGCTCGCGCCGAGGTGGTCCCAGCGGAGGGTGTCGGAGAGGATCAGGACGAAGTTCATGTTGGGTACTTCCTTTGGCGAGAATGGTTGGCAGGCCTCGACGCCGCCTGTCAGCCGCCCGGGTGCAGTCATGGAGCGGCCGCCGCCGTGCCCCAGTCCGGGATGCCCGGCGTCGCGTACCACGACTCCAGGAACGCTTGCAGCGTGCCGGGGTAGACGGCGCGCTTGAGGTTCATCCAGGTGAGTTGGTCGCCGACGGCGTAGTACACGTAGGTCTTCCCGCCAAACTCGACCAGC
>PEVN01000003.1:3983-4313 GCA_002779825.1 Armatimonadetes bacterium CG06_land_8_20_14_3_00_66_21
GTCTTCCCGCCAAACTCGACCAGCTCGGGGTCGGAGGCGTTGATGCCTTCTTCGAGGTCGGCGGGCGTGAGCACGGGGTTGGCGGCGCTGAGTTCCCAGTGGCGCAGGTCTTTGGAGCGCGTGACGTAGGTCTCGAAGAAATGCCGTGGGCTGCGCCGTTCCAGGTAGAGAACGTAGTAGTAACCGCCGGCATACCGGACGCAGGGGCAGGCAGTGTAGCGGTTGGTGCCGAAGGTGGCTTCCGGGAGCTTCGTCCAGTTCTCGGCGTCCGGCGAGCGGGCGAACTTCGTCGTGAACGGCGGGTAGGCAGGGTCGTTGGATTCGTACGCC
>PEVN01000550.1 GCA_002779825.1 Armatimonadetes bacterium CG06_land_8_20_14_3_00_66_21
ACCGGGCTAAGGCTTCCCTACCTGCCAATTCGTTACAGGGCATTCTCGCGCGTCGTCAGAGGGGTTTGTAGACACATGCGCGCTGGCGGTTCGGGCGTGGCGCGCGCGCGACTACTCCCACCTTCCGCCGGGCGGTTCGTCGCGTCCTGGGCAAACGTGGCGCGGTTGGCGGGCGTTCTCACGGAGAAAAGCCCACCCACGAGAAAAGGTCCGTTGCACGCGCGAAACGTCAGGCCACGACGAAACGTCAGCGGCACGCGGAGGGAACCCCATGGACAGGAGGGAACCCCATGCACAGGTCCGGCCTGGCGTCCGGTCCGTGCGCGCGAGGCGGCACTACCCATTGAAAAGCAAAGTCCCATTGAAAGGCGGCTGGCGTCCGGTCCGTGCGCGCGAGGCGGCACTCCCGCGGATACCCTTGTGCTCGGAGTGGACTACGCTGGCGTCCGGTCCGTGCGCGCGAGGCGGCACTAGGGTATAGCATAGGGTATGGCATAGGCTATCCTGGCGTCCGGTCCGTGCGCGCGAGGCGGCACCGTGTACAGGCGGGTTCCCACGTGTACACCGGGCGGCTCACGCGGCAGATTCGACACCTAAAAGAGGGTGTCGTCAGGGCGGTCCGTTGGACACTTCGTCCGTAGTGTCCAAGGAAAAGGCGCGTTGACTGTTGACTTCCTGCTAACTATCGTTGTATACTTGTATGGTAGTTGACAGGAGGGACCCGAAATGCTGAAGGCATACCTGAGAGTGAGCACGCAGGAGCAGGCGGAAAGCGGACTCGGGCTTGAGGCACAGGTGGCGGCTATCACCAAGGCATTCGGGGAACCGGGAGCGGTCTACTCGGACGAAGGTATCAGCGGGAGCAAGGCGGACCGGCCGGCCCTGGGCGAGCTGCTGGACTCTCTGCAGCCCGGCGACGTGGTAGCCGTCGCGAAGCGCGACCGGCTGGCGCGCGACCTATTCCTGACACTGTGGGTCGAGAAGGAAGCGAAGAAGGCGGGTGCCCGGATCGTGTCGGCGGCGGGCGAGGGCACCGAGAATGACGACCCGGCGAGCGGGCTTATGCGCCACATGGTCGACGCGTTCGCTGAGTACGAGCGGGCGGTCATCCGGCAACGCACAGCGGCGGCCCTGGGCGCCAAGCGGCGCCGTGGCGAGAAGACGGGCGGCGACGTTCCCTTCGGGTATGACGTGGCCGCAACTGAAGGCGCGGTCAAGATACTGATTCCCAACCTGGCAGAGCAGAAGGTCATCCGGTTGGCTCAGGAACTGAAGACGCAGGGCTTGAGCTTCAACGCCATTGCGGCGGAACTGAACGAGCGCGGACACCGGACCAAGCGCGGCGCCGAATGGACTCACAAGCAAGTGACGCGCGTTCTGGCAAAGGCGGCCTGAGCAATGAGCAAACGGACCAAAGAGCAGATCCTTGACGAGCTGACCGAGCTACTCGACTCGGACCCGGCCTTGAGAGGGCGGGCCCTGACCTGGCTTGAGGAACAAGCCGACGCAGAGGAGGCAGGCAACGTGCCAGCAACAGGCTTCATTCCCATTCGGCGGGTAGCCGAAGAACTGGAGATCAACGAGCAGACCGTCAGGCTGTGGATTCGCGACGGCAAGCTGCCAGCATTCAAGATCGGGCGGAAGGTGTTCGTCCGACCGGGTGACCTGCGGGCCCTGGCAGAGCCGTGGGAACCCGGCGAGCAGATCGGAGCGACCGCGGCGGCATGACCTACACGATCGCACAAGCCGCCCAAGCCCTCGGCGAGAGCGAGCGCACCGTGAGGCGTCGCGTTGACGCCGGCGAACTGAGCGTGACCACGGAGCAACGCGGCGGGCGTGACATGGTTGTCATTGACGGCGCCGAGTTGGCGCGCTACGCGGCGACCCACGGACGGGAGCTTGAGATACCGGCACTGACCAGCACTGCCAGGCAGATACCGGCAGGCACGGACCGGCAACAGACCGGCACTGACCGGCAGGCACCGGCACACAGCGGCGCGGTGACGGCTGACTTGGCGGCGGAAGTGGCCCGACTGCGGGCTGAGCGAGAATGGCAGCAGAGCGCCACAGCGGACCTCAGAGACCGTATCCGCGAGCTGCAGACCGAGCGCGACTGGCTGCGCGAGAAGGTGGACGAACTGACCCGAAAGGCGCTATCGGCAGAGACCGGCACTGACCGGCAGGCACCGGACCGGCAAACGGTGGCACTGACCGGCACTGCCAGGCAACCGACGCCGGCGACCACCCCCCCGCGGGCGACTTCGGCCGGCTTGTGGCAGCGGCTCACGCGGACGGTCCGCACCCTGACGGAAGGTTGACAGAGTTGACAGCCAACGACGCACGAGAATGCCCTACACGGCGACGACGGCGCCAGACGATAGCTAACCCGTCCCGAGCAGAACGACGCCACAGGCGGGCACTGAGCGCCACGAGACACGCAGGTGAGACATGAGCAAGCGACCGAGCATGGTTGACGACATCGAGCGGGAGCTACGGCGCCCGCGACCACGACGAACCCCGCGGGCCGCCGTCGAGCGTGCCGAGCAACTGAGGAAAGAGCGTCCCGAACTCAAGGACAAGGTGCTCTTCTGGTTCGGCTACCAGGACCACATGGTCCCGGTCGACTTGGACGCTGACGACGCCACCCCGGAGCTGTCCACCGACGTGCAGGGACCCGCGGGCGAGGACGGGCGGCCGATGGGCGCCGACTTCGCCGCGGTGCTGGCGGTTGCGCTGGAGGACCCGAAGAAGCGGCGGGCTATCGTGGAGCAGGTCCTCAACACGGACCCGGAGAGCGACCAGGTGCCTGCCGAGCTGCGCGACGAACTGCGAGACGTGCAACACCTGGCGCGGGACCTGGCACGGTTGGAAGAACACACCGTGACCGACGAAGCCCAACGGGAGGCGCTGCTGAAGCTGTGGCGGCGGGCGAGCGCAACTAAGCTGGTATTGGACTTCGTGAACGACCGAGCGCTGTTTGAGCGAGAGTGCGAGATCGAGATACGACAATCGGCAGACGGGCGACTCTACACGGACCTCGCGCTGCTGGCAGCTATGGAGCTGTGCGTTTCCGTCGGCGCGGAGCAGGCGGCGGCGCTGCAGAGCGGGAAGCTGCACGGCAACGGAAGTTGGCAGAGCGCTATCGGCGAATGTGCGGCGCCGAGCTGTGGAGCGCTGTTCGTGCGAATGGGGCCACAGGTGCGAAACACCTGCTGCAAAGCCTGTGTGGCGCGAGCTGGCCGAGCGCGCAAGGGTGCCACTACGCGACCTCGACCACCCAAGGCGCCGAAGGCAACAGCTTCCCCCTTTTACTGCGCGTCGTTGACAGTCAACGACGTTTGAGGGTAGACTGAACAAACGTCACCCAAGGAGATGAACACGAATGCAGATTCGAGGCGATTCAATCCGGCTGGTGCGTGGCGTCTTCGACGTTCGCGCGGCACAGGTAGCCGAGCACGCGGGCCGGTCCCGGCCGTGGATGATACAGGTCGAATCGACGCCAGAGCTGACCCCCTACGTAGCGCGGCAAGCTATCGGCGGGCTGTTCGCTGCCGTGCTTGAGAACTTCGACCGGGAAGCCCGAGGGGACCCCAGAAATGAAGACGCCCGCGGCGGTGTTGACGCACCGAGCGCGGGCGGGAAACGTAGACCACCAAGCGAGGCAGTCACATGAGAAAGTATACCCCATCGGACCGACTGACGGAACTCCCCCACGAGCTGACGGCGCGCCGGGCCTGGGTCTGCTGGCGACTCGAGGAACGCGACGGCAAGCCGACCAAGACCCCCTACACCCCAGCAACCGGACAGCGGGCGAAGAGCAACGATCCGGACACCTGGGCTGACTTCGCCACAGCTTACGGGCACGCCGGCGAGTATGACGGGCTGGGCATCATGTTTGACGCCGGGCTGTGTGGCGTCGACCTCGACCACTGCCGCGACCCCGAGACCGGTGAGGTTGAACCGTGGGCACGCAAGATCGTGGCGGAGTTGGACAGCTACACCGAGACAAGCCCCAGCGGGGCCGGGCTGCACGTGCTGCTCTTGGCCACGCTTCCTGACGGCGGCCGGCGCAACGGGCGCCTTGAGATGTACGACAGCGGGCGCTACTTCACGGTGACGGGCGAGCACGTGGAGGGCACCCCCTCCACCGTGGCAGACCGACAAGCCGAGCTGACGGCCCTTCACCGACGCACCTTCGGCGACGCTCCGACAAAGACGCCCCCCGCGGTGACGCGACCGGCCGGACCCGTCACCCTCACTGACGCGGAACTCCAGGCGAAGGCGCTGGCTGCCAGCAACGGCGCGGAGTTCGCGCGACTATGGGCGGGCGGCTACCCGGAAGACGACTCGGCGGGCGACCTGGCGCTGTGCAATCACCTGGCGTTCTGGACGAGCGGCGACCGGGAGCGCGTGGACACTCTCTTTCGGCAGTCGCAACGGATGCGCGACAAGTGGGACGAGAAGCGTGGGACTGAGACCTATGGCGAGCGTACCATCGGGAAGGCGCTTGAGGGGCAGACGGAGTTCTACGCGCCGGGCGCGCCACCGTTGGACGACGCGGACGCACCTCCGGCAGGCACGGAACCAATGCCGAGAGACCCCGAGCAGCAGGCGGCGCTTCCTGGGCTGTTCAAACTGACCGACATGGGCAACGCGGAGCGGTTCGCGTCACAACACGCGGAGAATGTGCGCTACTGCTTCCCCTGGGCGAAGTGGCTAACCTGGGACGGGAAGCACTGGACAGACAACACTACGGGCAACCTCGACACGCGCGCCAAGGCGACTGTGCGCACCATCTACGCCGAGACCGCCGGCAGTGTCAACGACA
>PEVN01000161.1 GCA_002779825.1 Armatimonadetes bacterium CG06_land_8_20_14_3_00_66_21
CTCATGAGGGCGCGTGTCGGCAAAGGCGGCCAGCCCGACCAAGTCCAGTTGCGCACGCGCGCGTGATCGGCGTTCGCCTCTCGCCATGCCCTGTTCCTTCAACCCGAACGCAACACTCTGCGCCACTGTCAGCCACGGGAACAGCATCGACTCCTGGAAGACGACCGCCCGGTCCGGCCCCGGCTCCAGAACCGGGTTCCCGCGGACGCAAACGGTGCCTTGACTGGGCCGGTCGAAGCCAGCGATCAGGTTGAGCAAGGTCGTTTTCCCGCAGCCACTGGGGCCGAGCAGAGAGACGAACTCGCCCTCCGAGATGCCGAAGCTGACGGCCTCGAGCGCTGTCACCCGTCGACGCTGCTCTGAGTCGTCGAATACCTTTGAGACTTCCTCAATCTCGATCAATGAAGACATGACCTGTAGCCCGGGGCCGCGCTTTGTTGGCAGCGATCTTAGTCTGCAACCTTGGCAGTTATTTTAGCAGGGACCGCGCGCACGGACACCCTCTGGAAGCTCAGGTTGTGCTCAAATCTGCCGGAGCGAACGCGCTACCCTTGGTGGACGACGCCCCAACGCTCCGCCGTCGTCCGCTCCAACGGCGTGAAGACGAGCCTCTCCACCGCCAGACCCAATCCCACGATCACGATAATGCAGGCAAATGCCGAAGGGTAGTCCAGTGTCCATCGGGCCTGGAGAATGCTGTAGCCCAACCCGGTCCCCGTGCCGACAATCATCTCGGCCGCCACCAAGACGCGCCAGCCGTTGGCCAAGCCGGCTCGCAGTCCGCTCAGCAGGTGCGGCACTGTCGCCGGCAGGAGCACCCGGAAGAACAGCGAACGCTGGGTGGCGTCCATCATCCGGGCGGCCCGGACGTAGCCCGGGTCAACGCTCCGCACGCCGGCCACCACGTTGATCACCACCGGCGCAAGCGCGGTCACGAAGATCATGAAGATCGTCGCCCGTTCGCCGACGCCGAAAAGCAGCAGCGCGATGGGAATCCACGCCAAGCCCGGCACGAGCTGCAGCACGTGCACGACTGGCCGCGCGACGCGATCAAGCCCCCGCCACCAGCCCAGCGCCAACCCGAACGCCACGCCCGATACGGCAGCCATACCGAAGCCCATGCCCCAGCGAAGCAGACTGGTGCCCACATGCGTGTACAGCGAGTGGTCGAGCAGGCGCTTGCCCACCAGCAGGCGCCCGAGCTGCCCGACCGCCTCCTCGGGCGTAGGGAACGGCACGCCCTTTAGCTGGAACACCCACCGCGCCGTTATCTCCCAAGCCAGGTAGACGAGCACGACGGGCGCTGCGGCATAGGCGCCACGCTTCCAGCGCGCTTCCGTCGGCACTGCGGCCGCGGGCAACTGCTCGATGCCCGGTTCACCGACCGCCGAATCGTTGGCGGAACCACCCGTTGCATCCACGACACTCATTGGCTCGCTCTGGCCCGGGCGCCTTACGCGTCCGCAGCCTCGCCCGCCAAGAGCATCTCGACGGCCTCCAGGTACTGCGCCGCCTTGATCGGCTTCTCCAGGTAGGCGCAGTTGCCGAGCGTGGTCACCTTCTCGAAGTCGTCGCGCCCCAGGTCGTCGCGCGCGTGACCGGTCACGATGAGGACGGGAATGCCCCGCCACTCTCGCTTGGTCTTCAGCTTCTGGTGGAGCTTGTAGCCCGAGAGTTTGGGCATGACCAAGTCCAGCGAGATGAGGGCGGGCTTACTCTCCTCCAGCCGCTCCAGTGCCTCCTGGCCGTCGGCCGCGGTAACCACCTTGTAGCCCTCGTCTTCCAGGATGGCGGACATGTAGGCCCGCGCATCGGCCTCATCGTCCACGACCAGCACGGTTGTCTCTTCTGGCGTTGGCATGTCGGGACTCCTTTGCTCGAGGTCCGCCTTGTGTTCTCTACGAGTTCCCGGCTTCCTCTTGCAGCGGCGGTGGCAGCCGGTCGCGAGGCAAGGTCACCCGGAACAGCGAGCCGAGCCCGGGGCGCGACTCAACTTCGACGGTGCCGCCGTGCTGCTGGACGATCTTGCGCGTTGTCAGCAGGCCGAGGCCGGTTCCCTCGCCGCCCTTGGTGGTGAAGAAGCTGGTGAACACTTTCTGCTTCACGTCGTAGTCCATGCCGGCGCCGTCGTCGATGACCTCGAAAATAAGCGTGCCGTTCTCTTCCCGGACGCGCACGACCACGTGAGTCACGGGCTTGTCGCTCATCTGACAGGCGTCGATGGCGTTGGACACGAGGTTGGTCAGACAGGTGTGGATGCCATCGGGATCGAGCGCCGCCGGTCTGGTCTCCGCCGAGACCTCCAGAGCGAGCAGGACGCCAGACTGAGCCGCCGTCTCGCGGTAGAGGTCGACGATCTCCTGAGCCAGGGCATTCGGGGCAACGACCTTCGTCGCCGGCGGCCGGCCTTTGGCGAAGCTGAGGAAGTCCTTGACCAGGGAGGTGGTCTTGGTCAGGTTTCGCTCGACCATCTCCCAGCCTTCCTGCAGGCGCTTCTGGTCGTTCTTCTTTAGCCCGGAGCTAAGGTAGTACATGCCGCCCTCGAGCCCCATCAGCATGTTCTTGACGCTGTGGGCGAGACCGGCAACTGTCTGCCCGACGGCGGCAAGGCGCTCGGCCTCGAGCTTCTCCTTCTCGAGCTTCTTCACGGCCGTGATGTCGGTCGACATCTCGACGACGTACGGGATGCTGCCATCTTCGGCGACGATGGGCGCCACGTGCACGAAGTACGCGGTGAAGTTGCCCCGCGAGTCGGTACCGAACTCCTCGCTATGGCGGATCTCACCGTCGGCAAAGGTGAGCTTCGCCGGGCAGTCAGCGCACGGAACTTCCTTACCCTTGTACACGCGGAAGCACTTGCGGCCTACGCACTCGCCAAACGACAGCTCAAAAGCCGGGTTAGCCTGGACGATGCTCAGCTCGCGGTCGATGATCGCGATGCGCGACGGCACCTGCTGGAAGAGCTGTTCGTGGAGCCAGCGTTGGAGGGATTCAGTAGGCAAGGGCGTGTCCATTGGTGAGCGGTGCGTGGTGACTGGCGGGTGCCAGCAGCTTACTCGGTTCTGATCGCCGCTTCAACCTTCGAGAGGAACCGGGGGACGTTGATCGGCTTCTCGGCGTAGCCCTGCGGCTCGGGCACGCTCTCGTCGGCCACCAAGTCTCGGAAGCGGTACTCCTGCTCCGTGTTGACGCCGCTCACCAGAATGACGGGCACCTCACGGAGAGCCTCTTCGGCGCGCATTGCTCGGTAGAGGGACACTCCCGATCTGCCCGGCATCATGATGTCGAGGAGCACAATGTCCGGCCGCTCGTTGGCCGCAAGCGCGAGTCCTTCGTCACCGTCCTGGCAGGAGAGCACCTCATACCCCTCGTCCTCCAGCACTGCCACGAGGTACTTGAGCGAGTCAAGCTCATCGTCGATGACCAGTACTCTCTTCTTCATAGGGCGAACGCTCTCCCTCGGTTCAACGGGGTCGTTGGGGTGGGTCCTCCCCTTGCTGCCGGGGCCGGCACACACATACCGGCGGTAGTAGGCGCACGAGGAGCAGTCGTCATGACAGTGCAGGCGCTGGTGCCCGCCGTAGTTGCGCAGCTCGTGGCACCTGCGTGCCCGCGCGCGCCGCACCACGCACGTCTCGCAACCGCGGTTCGCCGCCGGGCGTCGCTCGGCCGTGAAGAAGTCCCAGCAGGGCAGCGGCGAGGGAGGCGACTCGCCGCGGTCGAGAGCCTCGACCGACATGCCGTGCCCAACCATGAACCGGCGGAGGTCGCCCCGGAAGATCCGGTACTGGCCCCCGGCCGTCCGCTGTGCCCGCAGCCCGCGTTGGCGGATCCAGTTCTGCACCGTCTCCTTGGAAACGCTGCAGTATCCCGCGACTTGACCGGTTGTCAGTGCTCGGGAACGGCGATCCGGCCGCTCTGCCGGCCCACTGCTCGCGCTCACGATCCTGGTTGCCGCATCCCTTTCTGTGGCTTGTGACAGGTGGCGCACTCGCCCAATCGCGGCTTGTCAACGCGGGCGGCTTCCTTGTCGTGGCAGGTCACGCAGAGGTCGTGCATCGCGTCGACGTAGCTGCGCGCCATATCGTTGAACGCCTGCTGTTTCGGCCCCGGCGCGTACGCGGGGTGGCACTGCTTCTCGCTGCACGCCTTGGCTGTTGACCTGTCACGAGTGGGCCGGTGGCACTTGTCGCAGGAAGCCGCGTCGCCGAGCTTCTTGAGGTGGAAGTCATGGTCGAAGATGCTGGAGGGCAGGTACATGTCGGCGTGGCATTCGCTGCATGAGGTGTTCTCATCTCTGGGCTTGCTGAGGTGGTGGCATTGCTTGCACGACTCGTCGCCACCCAGGCGCTTCATGTGGTCGCGATGGTCGAACGCCACAGACTGCTTCGCGCGATTCCCGTCAATATTCAGCACCTTCCCGCCGCGCGCATGGAACACCGGCGTCCGGGGGACGCGGTACCCATGCAGGGCGCTGGGCCAGAGCGCCGCCACGGCAATGGCTGCCGCCCCGATCATGCCGAGGGCGCGCCCGGTATCGAAGCGCGGGAGGTGCGGATCGACGCTGACGTGCGTCTGCGGGTCAAACGCCGGCTTGGCGTACGGATCGGCCGCCTTGGCGTCCAACTGCGGGCCGCCTTCCATCACCTTGAAGTGCTCGACGCAGAACATGAACACCAGGGCCGCCGCCGAAACGATCCCCATGCTGACGGCGAACTCGATCCAGGTGGGCACGTAGGAGAGCCCCTCGGGCCGGGTCTGGACGAAGATACTTGTTGACAGGCGGTTGAGAATGACCCCGCAGACCACCAACACGGCCGCTGTTCCCACCCCCCACGGGTTGCTGCGCAGCCGTTTGGACGACAGCAGCGCCGCCGGAATCACCGCGAGAATCAGCAACTCAAGCATGAACAGGCCGCTCTGCCAATTCCCCTTGAAGGCTGTAGCCAGGCTGCCCCGAACTGCCAGGTCGCCCAACCGCAGCGCCGCGTACAGCCAGAGCACCACGGCTCCGGCCTTGCCGAGCCCTGCCAGCATGTCTGTGTCCGGCCGGTGGTCGTACAGCGCGCCGGACGTTAGCGACTCGACAGTCACCATCGCCAGCCCGACTCCCACGGCGGACAGGAAGAACAGCACCGGTAGCAGCGGGCTGTACCAGAGCGGATACAGCCGCTCAGGCATGAGCAGGAACAGGGAGCCCAACGACGACTGGTGCAGCGTCGACAAGGTGATCGCGGCGATGACCAGCGGCAGCATGAGCCTTCTCAACAGCCCGCCGATTGCCTGGAAGAACGGATGGGCGAAGAACGGGTGCTCCAGCGCGACGGGAATGAACTCCATCGCCAGCACCGAGAAATAGAGCATCACGCACCAGGCGACCTCAAACAGCGCCGAGTGGTGCTGCCACCGGATCATGGGGAAGTAGATGTGCCACGGAAGCCCGAGATCGAACAGCAGCCCGACGATGACGGCGCCATAGCCGAGGAACGCCGTCAGGACTGCCGGGCGCGCGACGGAATGGTACTTCTCCAAGTGGAAGATGTGCACCGCGCCCGCAATAACGAACCCGCCGGCCGCCAAGGCAACGCCTGCCATGACGTCAAACCCGATCCACAGCCCCCACGGGGTCGCGTCGTTGAGGCCGGTGGTGGCGCCGAGTCCGTTGCGGAAGCGCACGATCGCCGCCACCAGGCCGATGATGGACAGCGCCCAAAGGATGTTCTTCACCGCGGCGCGCTTACTCATCGCTGCCTGTCGCCTCCTGTTCGCCGGCGGGAGCTTCCCGCCGCTGCCGTTCCTCGTCTGCGACCTTCATCCTGCGCCCGATCACGAAGTTCGTGCCGAGCATCAACCCGGCGACGCCCAGCGCCACCCCCGGCACTTTGCCGAGCGCTCGCCAAGTCAGTTCGGGCAGGGCGTCGTCCTTCAGCTTGCCGCCAATCGCGAGAAAGTCCAGCGGGACCGGCGAGAGGTAGAGCACCGAGGTTCCGCCAAACTCCTCGTGGTCGCCGTACACACGATTCACGTACTTGCCGGGACTTGCCGCCAGTCGCGCCTTGGCTTCGGCCAGCAGGTCGTCGCGGTCGCCGAAAATGGTGGCCTTCTCAGGGCAGGCTTCGACACACGCCGGCAGCTTGCCGTCCCTGACTCGTTCGTAGCAAAGAATGCACTTGCGCACGTAGGGCACGGCCGTGTCCCACTGGTACCGGGGGATGCCGTAGGGGCAGGCCATCATGCAGTAGCGGCAGCCTATGCAGACTTTGTTGTCGTACACCACCGGGCCTTCGGGCGTCTTCTGCATGGCCGCCACGAGGCAAGCCGACACGCAGGCGGGCTCGACGCAGTGCCGGCATTGCTTGCGGACGTAGTGCGCGCCCGGCCGCTCGACGATGCTCGTCCAACGCTCCGCGGACAACCCATCGGCCGCCGTCTTGTCCGAGGGCACGTACGGCTTCAGACCGTACGTCTTCGTGCACGCTTCCACGCATTTGCGGCAGCCGATACAGCGAGTGACATCGGTGAGGATGGCTGCTTTCATATGACTCGCTCCTCGGTCCCTGTCAGAGTCTTCAGCACGTCTCGACCAGCCTGCGGTCGGAAGTGCCACGCGATCTCGGAGCTGAGCCGGATCACCGGGAAGAGCACGCAGTGCGTCAGCTTGGTGAACGGCATCAGGAAAAACACCGCAGCGGCGCACAGCACGTGCACGAACATGGTCCCGTAGTACGAGAAGGGGTTCCACGAGCGCGACGCCAGGGCACCCGCGGCTACGGCCGCGATCAGCAGGAGCATCAGCGCGTAGTCCATGGCGCGACTCAACTGCCTGGTCTCGAGCGTGAACAGCCGCATCCCAAGCAACCCCAGCCCCGAGACGAGGGTGATGACCGCAACCACGTCCGAGGCAGGGCGCGGCAGTGTCGGCCAGCCGAGCCCGACATTGCCCTTGAGCAGGGCGAGGTGCTCAGTCAGGAACAGCGCCCCGACGAGAAGCGCCAGGTGGAACACGAAGGATCCCACGCTGTAGAGCACGCGCCGCCGATGCAGCTTGAAGAAGGGGAACGCCCAACCCAGCGTGCGCAGGAGGACGTCTCGGTAGGGGATTGCCTTGTCCTGCGCGTGCCGGACTGCGTCGGCCATTCCCCAAACGGCGACGACAAAATGCCGCAACAGCCCGACGATCCCCACGACCAGGGCCAGCCGAAGCACCGGGCCTCTCGCGAACTCGTACCACTGTTCCAACCTGCAACCTCCCAGGACGTGCTGTTGCTGCCCGAAGGGCCGGCGACGGCCCCCACGATCGGGGGCCGTCGCCGCTTGTCCCCGCAGCGGCCACGCTGCCAAACTCGTTCGGCTACTTCAGCCGAATCGCGCGCATGACCAAGTCGTGCAGTCCCATCATCTCGATGGGGATCTCATGCGCGTCGATGATCTCGCGAATCTGCTTCTTGCAGTTGGCGCACGGCGCGATCACGATGTCGGCGCCGCTCGCCCGGAGCTGCTCGGCCTTCCGTCGGCCGCCGACAGTCATTCGGTAAGGGTTCATCTCGTCGATGGAGACGGAGCCGCCGCCGCCACCGCAGCAGTAGTTCGCCTTGCCGCCGTCGGACATCTCAACGTAGTTCTTGCAGAACGACTTCAGGATCTCCCGGGGCTGCTCCACGATCCAGCCGGATCGGGCGATGTTGCACGGGTCGTGGTAGGTGATCCTCTCGGTCACGGCATCGGGGTCGAAGTCGAGCTTCCCGTCACGCAGTGCCTGATGCGTCAACTCTATGATGTTGACGACCGGGGGCGGATTGTCGCCGCCGAATGTCGGCATGAACGCCTTCGCCGCCCGCGAAGCGTGCCCGCACTCGCCGATCAGCATCTTCTTCCCGCCCAGCCGCCGAATCTCCGCCGCTGCCTGTCCCAACACCTCGCCAAGGACCCAGTCGCTGTAGAACAGGCCGTAGTTGATCCCGTCGAAGTTGCCGGTGCCAATGGTCCAGCTTGTGCCGGCGGCGTGCATCACGGCAGCAATCCCCATGAGCGTATCGGCTTCCATGAGGTAGTCGCTGACTGGCGCGAAAAAGACGTACTCGGCGCCCTCGACATCGACCGGGAACTTCACTGCGACACCGGTCGCTTCCTCCAACTCCTCCTCGAGGAACTCCAGTGAGTTGAGCATCGCTTTCACTGGAACGGCCGACGTGTTGTGCGTCTTGCCCTGCAGTTGCTCGCGGACGCTCACCTTCAGCGCCTTCGGGATGATCCCGATCTCGCTCAGTACCCACCGGCCGAGGTGAGTGATAAGCCCGTGGTCGAGACCCAACGGACACTCAAGGGAACAGCGACGACACGCCGTGCATTTCCAGAGCGATTCCGCGAGTTCGTCCAGCTTCTCCTCGGTCAGCCCCGGGTCGTTCCACAGCCTTGCCCGCAGCGACCCGTTCCAGGTGAAGTGCCGGCGGTAGACGTCCAACAGCAGCTTGCTGCGGTGGCAGGGGATGTCCTCCGGGTCACCGCTGAACTGGTAGACCTGGCACATCGTGGCACAGCGCCCGCACTGGGCGGCCGTCCGCGCGTACAGGTCCATCACGAACCGGTAGTTGCTGTGCCGCAGGATGGCCGCAAAGGCGTCGAGAAACGCCTGGACGCGAGGACCCGCTGGGGGGTTCTCGACGTAGTAGAGCGGCTCCCTATCGGGCTTCTTCTCAATGGCCACTTCTGCCACCGCCATCATTCACTCCTCACCGCCGCTGCATTGACTGAGGCGAACGGTTCCTCGCGACGTCAACTCGCTTCGCTCTGCGTCGCCCCGCTCTGCGACTGGAAGTACGCGCATTCGGCGCACTCTTCGGCGCAGTGGACTTTGCCATGTTCGACATGCTGTCGTAGTTCATGACACCGGAGCGCCTCGCAGCGGTGCACGACGCAAGATTCGCACTGCGCCACATGCAGGCTGTGCTCCGGGAACGGCGCAAAGAACTCCCAACAGCGGAAGCGTTGCTCGCCACAGAGATCCTTGTCAAGTTCTGCCACCGACATGCCGCACTGGATCATGAAAGCCCGCAGTTCCTCCGCGCGGACGCGGTACTGCCCGCCGCCGGTTCGCTGGGCAGGAAGCCCCCGGTCCTGAATCCAATTCTGGATCGTCTGCGGCGACACGAGACAGTAGTGCGCAACCTCGCCCGTGCTGAGCGCAGCGATTGGCGTTCTATCTCGTTTTGGTTCTTTTGGCACTTCCGCCGTCCTATGCACTCATGTTGCCACCCGCACGCCCGAGGGGGTGCCGTGGCAAACTCGCGGCTCTGGAAGGGCGATTCCCCCACTCGCCGCCCGACTCCCTGGCCCTGGACCGATTCCCTGGCACCGCGCTCTCGGTGCTACCGGACTGAGTCTGCGGTCCGCACCCAGCCCACGGTCTCTTCCACCTCGGGCACCCGCCCCGCACACTTCACGTTACCGGCGACGACCACACCGGGCGTGAGCATGACACACCGGGCGATCTCCGTGAGCGCCTCCACTTTGCGAACCTCTGCCGGCACTCCGGCACGCTGCACAGCTTCCTTCGCCCGCTCGAACGTCTTGCGGCAGTTGGCACAACCGGGTCCCAGAACCAGTACTTCCATGGGTCTGACGGTCCTTCTGGAATAGGGCTTCCCCTGTCCGGCTACCCCTTGGTCGCCAGCCGCTGGTATCCCCACTTCTCCCAGATTCCCTGCGCTTCGTCACTGGTCAGGAAGTCCAGGAACCGGCGCCCGAGTTCCTGTTGCGGAGACCCCTTCACCAGGACGGCCGCACACGCAACGGGGCGGCACCCCTCGGCCGGCATGACGGCCAACAGGTGGGTCGTCTTCGCATGCCCGAAGGTGTAGCAGGAGCTGTAGGTTACACAAGCCTCGGCGCCCGTGTTCTGCTCGACCAGTGCCGTGGCGTACTTCGGGATCGGTTTGGTGAGGATCTTCCCCTTGATCTTGTCCCACAGTCCCAAGTGCTTCATTCCGGCCACGAAGGCGGCTCCAGCCGAGTTGAACTTCGGGGCGGGAATCGCGATGACTTTGACTTCGGGCTTCGCCAAGTCGTTGAGCGACGTGAGGTTCAGCGGGTTGCCTTTGACCACCAGCACCGACACCGTGGTCACCGCACACTCCCGCAGGCTGCTAAGGACCAGCCGGCCGCGTTTTCGCAGCGCCTCCAACTCCCGGACGCCGATGGACAGGAAGACGTCCGGACTGGACTCCTTGGCCGCAACCTGGTCGACAACCT
>PEVN01000126.1 GCA_002779825.1 Armatimonadetes bacterium CG06_land_8_20_14_3_00_66_21
CACCGCCGGCGGCCAGCCCTGACCCGAAGGACTATGTCAAGCGGCTAATCGGGCTGCCGGGCGACACAATCGCCGTCCAAGACGGCAAGCTCTTCCGCAACGGGAAGTGGGTGGACGAGCCGTACGGCGAGATCCAGTACAGCTTCCCCCCGGACTTCTACGACGAGGGCGACCGGAAGGTGTGGGGGCCGCTGGTCACCGTCAAGGGCATCCAGTGCCTCCGGGTGCCCAAAGGCAAGCTATTCGTGATGGGCGACAACCGCAACAACAGCCACGACAGCCACGCCTGGGGCTTCGCGCCCATCAGGAACGTCATCGGCAAAGCCACGTATCGTTTCTGGCCGCTGAATCGGAGGGGGAAGCTGTAGAGGCCGTCACAGCATCGCAGGGTCGGAACCCAGACGGACAGCAGGGCGTCCATGGCGAAAACGCTGAAAGGGGACTAACGCATGCCCAGTCGAACCGTCGTCCGTGGAGAGCCGCGAGGCGAGAAACCACAGAGCCTTCGCGCTTCACTGTTGGCATTGCTGGTTCTTCTACTGGTGGGCGGCACATTGGCTTCGGGTGCAATGGGCGCTCTGTCTTCCCACCTCGTCGTCATGCCATCGGGCAGCATGAGGAACACACTTCGCGAAGGGGACTTCATCCTGGTGACGGGACCGCCGCTCGGCTCACGAGCGGCTTGCCGAGACGACCTCGTCCTTTTCCGCGCGCCGCACATGGCCAGCCGGACCGGTGCCAGGTTTGTGAAGCGCGTCGTCGGCTTGCCTGGGGACACGGTGGCCGTGCTCAAGGGCGAGTTGTACGTGAACGGCAGGAGGGTGCCGGAGCCCTGCATCCGCCAACCGATGTACTACGAGTTCCCACCGGTGCCCTACAGCTCGACTGACGAGAGGATTTGGGGCAAGCTCACCGAGTCCGGAGGCATGGCGTGTGTGCGGGTGCCCGAGGAAACGCTGTTCGTGCTGGGTGACAACCGGAACGACAGCAACGACAGCCACTGCTGGGGCTACGTGCCGATCGGGAACGTCATCGGCAAAGCCACGTACCGGTTCTGGCCGCTGAACCGGATGGGGAAGCTGTAGCGGTCGCCGGTGCGACGGCGGGAGCGGAGGGTACTTGTCGCGCGGGGTGGAACTGGGTATACTAACGGCAGCAGGAACGCCGGACGGCGGGACCGCGCCGTGACGTGCCGGCAGGACACGGAGGTGATGTGCGCCAGTACAAGGCAACACTTGACATCCATCTATCCATCCAGACCAAGGAGACAACGATGAATGGCACAAAGAAGAGAGGCTTTACCCTGATCGAGCTGTTGGTCGTGATCGCGATCATTGCTATCCTGGCCGCGATCCTGTTCCCCGTATTCGCAAAGGCGCGCGAGAAAGCGCGCCAGGCATCCTGTCTCAGCAACCAGAAGCAGATTGGTATCGCGCTGGCGATGTACACCCAAGACTACGACGAGATGCTCTGCAAGGTCTTCCAGTATATGCCGCAGCCTGACGCCACGATGCTCGCCTGGACCGCCGACTTGCTCGACCCCTATGCGAAGAACTGGCAGGTATGGCGTTGTCCCAGCGATACCATCAGGAACTACACAGAAATGCGTCCGCCAGCGGGCCCCAACCCGCTGGTATGGTCATACGGCCGCTGTTCCTGGCTCGCCACGAACTCGGGCGGCGCGGCGGCGGCCATCGCCAACGTTTCGCGCGCACTGGCCGACGTCCAAGACCCCTCCGGGACCATCGACGTGCTGGACGCCACGTCCATGGACCTGAATGTCTATCCGGACGATACGGACTTCGGAACCAACGCCGCAAGGCCTCCGCGAACCGACAAACGGCACAACGAGACGATGAACATTCTCTTCCTCGACGGGCACGCGAAAGCGCTGCGCCAGACAACGCTCGGCATCTGGACGCTTGTAGCCGGCGACTGACGACCACCTCTGCACGCACGACCTTCTCCGTGTAGGGAACTCGAAGCGCCACGGCGGTTGCCGTGGCGCTTCTTCTTTGTGCGCGTCCCGCGGAACGCCCGGCGACTCGCGAACCGGCAATCCCCGTTCCCAGATCAGAACGTCCCGTCCACCTTCAGCGCGTCGCCGGCGGCGGCCTTCTTCCCGGTAGACGACTTGATCTGCTCTTGGAGCTTCTCGTAGTAGAGGTCTTCGTCGACGGGAATGTCGACCCAGGCATCGGTCCAGGCGGAGAGATGCATGGCGTTGGAGAGCTGCAAGCTGTTGATGCCTTCTTCGCCGCGGGCCAGGAGCGGCTTGCCGTGGAGGATGGCGTCGATCCAGTTGCGCGTGATGACGATGTGCTCACCACTGTCGCCCTTGAGAGGCACGTCGATGGTCCAGTACTCCGGCTCGCCGAAGCCTCCCTTGAACTCCTTCAGGAACTGGCTGACCGGGACAAGCGAGCGAGTGAAGGTCAGCTTGCCGCCTTCCAGAACGAGACGCCCGCGGTCGCCACTGATCTCGAACCGATTGGTGCCGGGAGCTTCGCCGGTGGTGGTGATGAACAGTCCCGTGGCGCCGTTCTCGTACTCGAAGTACGCGGTCACGTCGTCCTCGACCTCGATGTCGTGGTACTTGCCGAAGAAGCAGAAGGCGCGCATGCGCTCGGGCATCCCGCAGATCCACTGCATCAGGTCCAGGTTGTGAGGGCACTGGTTGATGAGCACGCCGCCGCCCTCGCCTTCCCACGTCGCCCGCCAGCCGCCGGAGTCGTAGTAGCTCTGGGCGCGGAACCAGTTGGTGATCAGCCAGTTGACGCGCTTGATCTCACCCAACTCGCCCAGCTCGACGACCTGCTTCATCTTCTGGTGGGCAGCCCGGGTGCGCTGGTTGAACATCAGCGAGAAGACGCATTCGGGATGAGCCGCCGCTGCCTCGTTCATCTCGCGGACCTGCTTGGTGTAGACGCCGGCCGGCTTCTCGCTCAGGACATGGAGACCGTTCTCGAAGCCCTTGACGGCGTACGGCGGATGGAAGTAGTGAGGCGTGGCGAGGATGATCGCGTCCACGCACTTCGCCGCGAACAGGTCGTCCGCGTTCTCGAACCCCTGCACGCCCTCGCCGGCCCTTGCCAGTGCGTCCTTCACGCGGGCGGGGTCGGTGTCACACACGGCCGTCAGCCGAGCGTTGGCCACCTCGCTCTTCACCAGGTACCCCAGGTGGTGGTTCCCCATCCCGCCGACGCCAATGATGCCGATTCGTACTTGGTCCATGAGTCTCTCCTTCGCGAACTGTGTGCAGGTTCACGATCTTAGGCGATCTGCAACGCCTCTGCAAGCTGGCTCGGGGCAGGTCTTCTCAAACGCTTCGCGTTTGCGCGCCCCGAAACGCCCGACCGGAGGTCTCAAGGGCGCCGTGGAGACCTGTCGGTCGCCGGAGCGGCGGGGTCAGGAGACCCTCGCCGAGCAGTCTTGTCAACGCCTCTGCAAGCCCGAGACCCGTCTGCCCGGCACAGACGTGACAGGTGGACAGTGCCTTGCACCCCCGACCCCCTCCAAGCACCCGCCGCAGATGTAAAGGCTTGAGCCCTCCCGATGCCCCGGTTCTTCGACTGCCACGTCCACACGTGCGACCTCAGCTACTGCTGCGATGACGGAATCACCGTGTCCACATATGCGGAAGCGGTTCGTCGCAGCGACGAGGTAGACGGTGTCGCGATCACCAACCACGGGTTCGCGATCTACTTCCCGCCGGACCTGGCCTGGAGCTGGCGGTACATGGCGCGCCCCGAGATCTGGGACGAGCATCGGGAGTGGGGCAATCGGCGACTCGCGGCACACCTGGCGGAGGTGGAGGAAGCACGGGACCAGGGGCTCTGCACCGGCATCGAGGTCGAGCTGATGTGCGACGGTCGACTTACACTGGACGACCGGTTCCGGGACCGGCTGAGTGTCGTGATCGGCAGTGTGCACGTGCTGCCCGAGCAGTTTGGCGACCAAGAGCTGCCCCCCGAGGCCCTGCTCGAGGCCTGGTGGCAGCACACGGCGCAGCTTGCGGCCGCGGGCATCGACCTCCTCGGCCACCCGTTCCGCTGGATCGCCGGCCGCAAGGGCGTGCACCTCGACGACGAGTGGGTGCGCCGCGTGGTGCTCCTGGCGAAGCAGCAGGGCATCGGCCTGGAGATCAACTCCCACCAAGTGGTGGACAACGATGTGGCGTTGCTGCGGTTGTGCGTGGAGCAGGGCGTGCCGCTGGCGTTCGGCACAGACGCCCACCGCCGGGAGGAGATCCTGGACTTCTCCTACCACAAGGCCCTGCTAACGCGCGCCGGGATGACGGTTGACGAACTCACGCTCTGGCGGCCGAGTGGCTGCTGAGTCCCCCGCCGGACTTGCCGCGCCGAGGGGCGACACTCAGGGTTCTTCCGCGCGTGGCACAACAAGCCCGGACTCCCGCAGCATCTTCACGCCCGTCTCGCCGAGGAGTGTCGCAACGTATTCCCGGGCCCCCTTGGGTGAGGCGCCCTTCTTCCCCAGGCCCACAAGGTATGTCGCCTGCACTTGGATGCTCTCGGGGAGCTCAATAACGTTGACGTCCTGCTCCAGCACATCGCTGGCGTAGACGAAGCAGGCGTCCGCTTCGCCCAGCACAACCTTGGAGAGAACCAGCTTCACGTTGAGCGCTTGCGAGACCACGTTTCGGTTGATGCCGGCGACGACGGCGGGACCGAATCCCTGGGCGGCGCCTATCTTCTTCCAGCACTTGCGGGTGTATTTGCCGGCGGGGCAGTCAGGAGTGGCGACTACCAATCGCACGCCCTTCTTCGCCAGGTCTGCCAGCGGCTTGACTTTGCCGCCCTGCTTGTCAGTGGCGACGCAGAGCTTGTTGTGCGCCAGCACTTTGGGGTCGGTGACGTGGCCTTCGTCGACCAGGTCCTTCCTGTGGGACCCGGAAGCGGACACGAACACGTCGCGCGCCGCCCCTTGCTCTACCTGGATCTTCAACTCCTGCGTGCCGGCATAGTTGGTCTTGACAGTCAGCCCTGCATGCGTCTTTTCGAGCTCAGCGGCGAACTTGTCGAGGCACTCCGTCATCGAGGCTGCGGCGAAGACGGTGACCGTGGTCCGCTCCGCTTTCGTCTATGCGGCGCCGGAGGGGGCGACGCTGCCCTTCTCCGCTTGGCGGGACTGGCAGCCGCAGAGGAGCACCGTCAGGGCGCCGGGTAGTAGGAAGAATGGCGGCTTGTGTTTGGTGGACATGGGTACCTCCGTGGGCAGAATCAAGCAGGGAACAGGTGCACGGATTCGCTTGCGAATGAGGCGAAAACCTCATCGCCTTCGGTGACTCCGGTGGAAGCAAACGCTTGTCGGGTCATGATGGAAATTAGTGAGAGGTCGCCCGCGAGGTGCAGACGCAAGAACCGGCCACGGTCTTCGACGCTGCGCAACCGACAACGGATCACATTGGCGGCCTCTGTCGGAGCGGCGCGCCCCACCGAGATCTCCTCAGGTCGAATGGTCGCGAGGAGGCCGGTCCCTTCGAGCGGCGTTGTTGCCCGAAGCGTCACGCCGCCTGCCAGTCGGATGTTCGACGATTGCGCCTGAACCGCCTCGACTGGGAACACGTTCCGGGACCCGACGAACCGAGCCACGAACTCGCTATCCGGCCGGCGGAATACCTCGGCTGGCGTGCCGACCTGAACGAGACGGCCCTGCCGGATGATCCCGAGGCGGTCGGCCAACTCCAGCGCTTCGTCGAAGTTGTGGCACACATGGATCACCGTCGTGCCCATGTCGCTGGAGACCTTCGACAACTCCTCCGCCAACTCGGCCCGCGTGCCTTCGTCCAGAGCGCTCAACGGCTCGTCCATCAGCAGTACGGTGGGTGAGGGCGCCAAGGCGCGCGCCAGGGCGCCGCGTTGCTGCTCACCCCCGGACAGGGTACGCGGCCGGCGGTCAAGCAGGTGAGAGATGCCAAGCAAGTTCGAGAGCGCCTCGACCCGCTGGTTGATGAAAGCGCGCTCCGCGCCGCGGACGGAGAGCGAGAACTCGATGTTCTCCCGGAGCGTGATGTGGGGGAAGAGCACATAGTCCTGAGGCACGTAGCCGATGTTGCGCTCTTCCGGCAGCAGGTTGGTGACCTCCTCCCCGTCCAACCACACTTCGCCCTGATCCAGCTTGTAAAGGCCGGTGATGCACTCGAGCAGAACCGTCTTGCCCGCCCCCGTCGGCCCCAGCACGACGAAGTACTCCCCTGTCTCCACGCGCATGTCGACCCCGCGGAGGGAGAACTCGCCAAGCTCTTTGTGGGCGTTGCGGACGTCGATCATCGTCGGTGTGGCCCTGTTTGTGGTTCCGCGTTCACGCAGGTCAGCCGCTGGGGGCTTGTGAACGCAAAAGGACCCACAGGACGGTAGGGACAGCAAGGAGGGCCTACGGATCGGTCATTACTTGCCCGGCAGCAGGACGCGGTGCTGACGGAAGAGCGGTTGCACTTCTGCGGAGGCAACGAAGCCGAGGAAGCGCCTCGATTCCTCCGGATTCTGAGTGTCGGTGGCAATGCCGACGATCAGCGGGACGGGGGGGATCAAGTCCTCGGAGAACTGGAGCACTTCCTTCACCTTGCCGCCGTCCTCTCCGGCGCACACCGAGAAGACGATGGCGGCGTCGAGGTCGCGGCCGAGGCCGACGAGCTTCGCAATCTCGCAGCCGCTACGCTTGTGGACGAAGCGGCTCTTGAGTTCCGTCCACAAGCCGGCCTTGTCGAGCCCTTGCTTTGCGTAATGGCCAACGGCGGCGTTGTCCGGGTCGCCGACGCCGATCTTCGCGACGGCGTTGGTGTGCAGGTCGGAGAGGGTGTGGACTTTGTCGGCCATGCGCTCGGGCACAACCAAGGACATCGGGATGCGCCCGACCGGGGTCAAGTCCCGAAACCGCAGCCTGCCGTGCTTGCGCAACAGCTCCGTCTCAAAGTCCCCCATGCTCACGAACACGTCCAGCTCGGGGTGCTGGCCTTCCTTGCGGTACAGGACGCACGGCGGGCAGGAGAACTTCGAGACGACCTGAGCCTCGGGGTACTTCTTGGTGTAGGCGTCGACAACCTCGGCAAATAGCGCATCCAGTGAGGGCTCGCCCCGCACGGTGAGGCGAGGGGACACCTCGCGAGGCCCGCAGCCTGTCAGGGCGAGTAGCGAGAACAGCAGGAGGCCCGCTGAGCGGGGAACGGCTCGCCGCGTGCGTTGGGTTACCACAAGTATCCCCTCCCCCCAAGCTTCTTGAAGGCAAGCAAAGCGCCCGTCGCCAGAATCATCAGGATGATCGTGACACAGAGCGCCATCTCCACATTCCCGACGGACATGTTGAGGAAGACGGCGATGGGGAGCACCTCGGTCTTGAACCGAGTCGCGCCGCAGAACATGAGGATCGGGCCGAACTCACCTGCGGCGCGCGCCCAGGTCATGACTGCACCGGCGACCAGGCCGTTGCGGGCGAGGGGAAAGGTGACGCGCCAGAACGCCTGTCGCTCGTTGCAGCCCAGCGTCCGCGCGACTTGCTCGAGCCGCGGGTCGACGCCGTCGAAAGCGGCCTTGAGGGCGCGCACGGCGAAGCTGGACGCCGGCACAAACTGCGCCAGCACAATGCCCTGGGTCGTGAACGCGAAGGGCATGACATTGCGCTCGATCCATTGCCCGAAGGGCGTCCCGAAGAAGACCAGCAGGGCGATGCCCGCCACCAATGGCGGCAGCACAATGGGCAGGTCGATCAGGGTGTCGATCAACGTCAGCAGCGGCAGCCGGTACCGGCTGAGGGCGTAGCCGGCGGGAATGCCCAAGGCCACTGCCAGGGCGGTGGTGATCGTGGTTGTGAGGGCCGTCAGCTTGACGGCGAACAGGACTTCCCGGGAGGCGATCGCCGACGCGAAGGTCCCGGCGTCCACGTAGGTCGCCATGGACAGGAGCGTGACGGTGATGATGCCCACCATCAACAGGAGTCCCGATACGACCAGGTACCGGAACAGGGAAACCCTCGCGCGGCGGCGGGCTTCCGGCATCAGGCGGGCGGGCTCCCCTCAGCCGGAGTCATCCCCGCCGCCTTCGCGAGGTCCTGCCCTTTGGGGCTGGCGCAGAAGCCCATGAATGCCCGGGCTGCCGCCTCGTGTTTCGTGAACTTCAGGACGCCCACCGGCACCGGCGAGGGCTCGTAGGCCGTCTTAGGGAGCTTGATCTCGTCGCAACTGCCGGCGACCTGGGTGGCTGTCACGTTCCAGACAATCGCGGCGTCGAGCGCTTTGAGGGTGACCTGGTTCCCAAGTTCGGGCACGTTCCCGGCCCGCAGGACGATGTTCCGTCGGACCTTGTCGAACAGCCGCGCCTGCTTCAGCATCGCCTCGGCGGCTCGGCCCACGGCGCAGGCCTCGGGTTCGCCAACGCCCACCTTCAGCCCTTTGCGCGCGAGGTCCGCGAGCTGCTCGATCTTCTTCGGGTTTCCCTTCTGCACGATCAAGACGGGCTCCAGGTAGGCTACCAGCTTCTGGCCGATGAGGAACCCGCGCTCCTTGGCCTGGTTGAGGTAGTAGTCCTCGCCAGGCAGATACAGGTCGCCGCGGCGCGCGAAGGAGAGCTGACTGAGGAGACAGCCCGATCCGGCATAACCGACGTCGAGGCGAATCTCGGGGTGCGCCTTCTTGTACTCCTCGACAACCGGGTCCATGAACGGCCGGATGCCGGCGCCGCAGTACACGTAGAGCGTCGTGCGCGCGCCGGTCTTCGCTTCGACTGCGCGGTCGAATGCCCATTCCTCCCAGATATCCTGCACGGGGTCTTCCCGGAGGAACTTCAGGAAGGCTCGGCCGGCTTCGGGGTTCGAGCAGCCCTTGATGACGGCGGCTTGGGCCGGGATCGGGCCGGAGAGGTCGGTCGGGATCTTGCCCAGGACCTGCACCTTCCCCTGCACATGCTGCTGCTCACCGCCGACTTTGCTCGTCTCCCGCGTGCAAGGGTAATAGACGATGCCGACTTGGGCCCGCCCCGCCTTGAGCTGCTCCTTGACCAGGGCCGGCTGGTCGGTCACCCACAGCCGGCCCTGGAGGCCGCCCCACACGCCAGCCTTCTTGAGGGCCAGCTCCGCGTAGTACCCCGAGCTGTTGCTCTGGCTGGGGACCGCCACCGTCTTGACCTTGGGCGAGGTGATGTTCCTGATATCCTCGATGTCGCAGGGGTTCTTGCGCTCGACGATGAGACCGACGGAGTTGTAGGCGTAAGTGAGCGGGTCGCCGTCGACCAGGCCCTTGGCGGCGACAGCTTTGACTTCGCGGTCGCCCAGCGACAGGAACACGTCGGGCGTGCCTTTGCCATTCAGGATGCGCTTCGTCTGGACGTCGATGTTGGCCAGGTCGAAGTGGATTTTGACGTCCGGGTAGCGCTTCTGGAACAGCTCCTGGATGGCCCCGTACGGGCCTGCGACTCCGCAGGGCACGTACACCTCCATCTCGCCCGAGAGCGAGGGTCCTGACTTCACCTGTTCTGAGGGAACCGGTGCGGGTTCTTTGGGTTTGCCGCAACCGGCGGCAAGGAGCAAGACGGCCGGGAGCACGGGCCCGAGACGCAAGAACGGTGTCTTCATGCAGACCTCCAAGAGCAGTTGAGTATACCCTCCCCGCGGGTCGCCGTGTCTCAAGGTTGGCTCAAGACGCGCGAGCGACGGTGTCCGGCGGCGCAGGTTGCTGGCGCCAGTCCGGGGGGGCGGGCAGCGCAGTCACTCCGCCTTCTTGCCCTGCGCCTTTTCCTTCAGCAGCTTCTCGATGACTCCGCGCACGTCGTCCTTGTTCCATTGACCATCCATGGCCATCTGGAAGATGACCTGGCGCGGCTTGCCGTTCTTCTCGTAGGTCCAGTCGTACGAGCCATCGATCATGACTGTTCCGCAGGTTAGCTTGGCTTCCCGCCAACGCTTTAAGCCCTCACCGGCGGTGAAGTCGAGGAACTCGGCGCGCACCTTGCCCGGATACTCCTTGTTCAGCCCCTCGATGAAGTCGCGAACGTGCTTGTGTCCCTCGTTGCCTGGGTAAAAGGCGGTCACCTTGATGGTCGCCTGGATGGGTTTCGCGTCAGCCGCTGCCGCCACGCACCCCTTCAGGCCGCCCTTCTCCAGGATCGTCCGCGCCTCCTTGGTGTCCAGGAACTTCACGAACTCCTGCGCACCGGCTGCATTGGGCGCGTCCTTCATGGCGGCGACGACGCAGTCCTGTCGGTCGTAGAGGGCTTCATCGACATAGAACGCGGGCTTCACGATCAACTTGCTCAGCTTCTCGGGCGCCGTATCCAGCGGGCAGTTGTCATAGGCAAACCCGGCGTCCGACTTGCCGTTCCCGACAAACTGGTGTGACTCGATGGCGTGCTTCGTGGTGATGATCTTGGGCTCGAGTTCGTCCCACAGCCCCAGTTTCTGCAGCGCTCCCTTTGCCGACTCGCCTACCGAGTTGGTTTCCGGGTCCGGCATCGAGATCGTCTTGCACTTCTTCAGGTCTTCGGGCTTCTCGAGCTTGATCTTCGCGTCGCGCCGGACCAGGGCAACCAGCTTAAACTGCGCGACGTTGATCTCCGCCTTGTCGTCCACCAACTGCTTGGCCTTCAGCCGGTTGATCTCCGTATAGCCGGGCGACACGAATACGTCGGGGCGCTCGCCTTTCTGCAGGACCTTCTCGACCAGAACGGTGGCGTTGTCGTAGACGCTCTCGACCTTGATGCCGGGGTGCGTCTCCTCGAACTTCGTCGTCGCGTCGGTGAACGGGATGATCAGGCCGCAGGGCACGAACAGCTTCACGCTGCCGCCCGCTGCCGCCCCCTTGGCCTGCGGCATCCCCTCCACGGGCTTGGCAGCTTGTTCCTTCTTGCAGCCGACGAGGGCCCCGGTTACCACCAGCAGAAGACCAACGAACCAAGATGAATTGCGCATGTGCGTCTCTCTCCTTCAGGCCTTCAGGTTCCCCTGCCGGCCGAGCCGGACAGGGGTCAATGGGTCATCATGCACGCACAGATGTACTGGCCGATCTCACTGCCGAAGAACGCAGCGAACGCGCCGGCGATCACAATCACCAGCGCTTGGTACACCAGGACTTTCCGCCAGCCGATGGCCCGGGCGACGATCACTGCGCCCGGCAGGCTCAGCCCGGCGCCGGTCAGCAACACGGCCAGAGCCGGCCCGACTTCCATTCCCAGCTTGAGGAATGCCTTTGCAAAGGCGACCTCAGACAGAATCGGGAAGTACATCAGGGCGCCAAAGAGATCGGCGATCACGATGGGCCGCAGTTCTCGCAGATAGCTGGCATCTGACGGCGCCGGGCCGACCAGGTGGTACACCAGCTTGACGTCAACATAGGCGGCGAGCGCACCAATGATCACGACAGCGGGCAGCAACACCGGGATGACGAGCTTCACGAGTCCGTACGTCTCGGTCATCCACTGCTTGACTTCCTCCGCCTCGAAGCGCCGCCACACGAGCAGCGCGATCACCGCGGCGAGCGCAACCATCCCGAGGATCTTGGGCGTCCACGGCATCTCCCAGGCACCGTAGACGACTGCGGCGAGGAGCAGCCCGAACAGCCCCCAGACGTGGGCGTGAGAGCCTTGAGCATCGGCCAGGCGGGCCTTCGCCGCTGCAGCCTGCTCGCGCTGTTCGGCCGCGTCCTTCCGGAACAGCAAGGCCATCAGGAGCCCGACGACCAGGGCGATGGCCGGGACGCCCACTGCGCGCCAGAGGCCCAAGGTGGGGCCGATGATCTCAAAGGTGAAGATCATCGCGACGAGGTTGATGGCCGGGCCGGCGTAGAGAAACGTAAAGGCCGGCCCGATCCCGGCGCCGCGGCGGTAGATGCTGACAAAGAGCGGCACGATGTTGCACGAGCACAGGGAGAGCACAAAGCCGGAGACCGCGGCAACGGAATAGGCTCGAAGGGGTCGCGCCTGCGCTCCGAGATTTTGGAGCAGGACGTGTGTGGGCACCAGCGCGCCGATGGCCCCGCCCAGCAGGAACGCCGGCAGCATCGTCGTGAACGCCTTCCAGCTTAGCAGGCAGCAGGTGAAAACATCGACGACCTCGCTGAGCGCGCTGGCTGGTCGCGCCGGCAGCCAATGGT
>PEVN01000546.1:0-43181 GCA_002779825.1 Armatimonadetes bacterium CG06_land_8_20_14_3_00_66_21
CGTCGTGTAGGGGAGGGCGAATCGCTCGTAGTGACCAAGCGAGATGACCTCGCTGGTGACCAGGGCGTCGTCCAGGAAGAGGGCGTCGCCGCCGGCCGGGCCCCTCGCCGGACTTGTACAGTTTGACCGTCTCGCGGTAGACGCCGCCGCCGACCCACACCGTGTCGCCCGGCAGGACTTGTTCGGCAGCGTGGGAGAGAGTCTTCCAGGGCGCGACTTGCGAACCGTCGTTGTCGTCGCTGGCGTTCGGGGCTTTGGTGGTGACGAATCGGTAGCGCTGTCCGGCCGCCGCAGGCGGCAGACTGGAGAACGGCTCCGGCTGCGCGGGGACGTCCGCAAGGGCGACCGTCAGAGCGAGCAGCGGTTGGAGCGCACGTCGGTAGCTTGTCGCGTTCATGGTTGGAGGCGTTGCTGTGTGGGTGGCTCAGCGATTCTGCACCAGGTACTTGCGCCGCCACGCGCAACGCGGGCGTGGCCGGGGACGTGGCAGTGCAGCTTCGGGGCAATTCGAGCGTGCGACGCACCTGGACCTTGGCCCCCGGCGAGAACACCTTCGATGTGCTGATCCCGCCAGCGGAGCGCGCTACTCCGGTCGAGGTGGCCCTGCGGGTGGGCCGCCGCACCCACGCGGCCCGGTTTGTGGCACAGCCGGAGCGGCGTTGGAAGGTCTTCGTAGCGCCTTCGACGCACACGGACATCGGCTACACCGACTGGCAGGAGCGGGTGTATGCTCGCCACAACGAGAACACGGCGGCGGCGCTGGCGGCCTGTGACGCGTCGCCGGCGTTCAAGTGGAACTTGGAGGTGGGCTATCAGGCCGAGCTGTTCCGAACTCAGGGCACGCCGGCCTACGAGGCGCTCCTCGCTCGCCTCCGAGAGGGGCGCGTCGGGCTCGGCGGTCTCTACCTCAACATGCTTACGGGCCTCTGCTCTGGCGAGGAGCTCGCGCGTGCCGTGACCTTCGTGCAGGAGCTGGCCCGGGAAGCCGGGGGCACGGCAACAGCCGCGAACCTGACGGACGTCCCGACGGCGGTCGGCACCCTCCCGATGCTGCTCGCCCAGGCGGGGGTGCGCTACTTCGCCGATGGCGCGAACGACGGGATCCCGTTTGCGGGCGGCGGCCGACAGATGGACCAGTCGCCGTACTGGTGGGAGGGTCTGGACGGCACCCGGGTGTTGGCGATCACCGCGCGGACCTATGCCCAGGCCGGCACGGTGGGCTTGCTCGACGACGTGGCGACCATGGAGCAGCGGCTGCCTGGATGGCTCCGACGGATCGGCCGCAACGGGTACCCCGGCGACGCAGCCTACGTCTACGGCGCCTTCTCCGACAACCAACCCATGGGCCCGCGGTACGCGGAAGTCGCTGCGGCGTGGAACGCCCGCTGGGAGTACCCGCGGATCATCGTGGGCCGGATGGACGAGTTCTTCCACTACGTGGAGGAACATGCCGGGAAGCAGCTTCCGGTCGTGCGCGGTGATCTGGGAGTGAAGTGGGAGGACGGCGCGGCGTCCTCGGCGCGGGAGACGGCGCTAGTGCGCCGCGCGAAGGCGCGCCTGGAAGCCGCCGAGCGCTGGCACGCTTTGGCCGCGACCCTCGGCACGGCGGCGCCCTTTCCGGCTGCGGCCCTCCACGCCGCGTGGGAGCAGGTACTTCTTTTCGACGAACATGCCTGGGGCGCGGCCGGGAGCGTGTCCGACCCGGAGGGCGAGCAGACCCGTCATCAGTGGACCGTCAAGGCAGCCTTCGCGCACGAGGCGGGACGGCGTGCCGACGAACTGCTGAGTTCGGGGCTTCAGGGATTGCGAGAGGCAAGCGGTCGTGAGCCGGAAGGCGGCGGCGCCGCGTCGCGGGTGGTCGTCTTCAACGAACACTCGTGGCCGCGGGACATTGTGACGAGCTGGCCGGTGCCCGGCGACAGTGCGGGCGTGCGCGTTACGGAGACCGGCGCAACCGAAAAGGGGCGACTCACTGAACCCTCGGTTCCCTGCCAAGTGGAAGGGGACCGCGTCCTGTTCGTCGCCCGACAGGTGCCGCCGCTGGGGTGGAAGTCGCACCGTGTGGAGGGAGGCGGCGCAGCCAAAGCTGCGCAGGCACTGCTCCGAAAGGGGCCGTCCCCGTGCTCCTGGGAGACGCCGGACTTCCGGCTCGGGGTGGACTCCTCCACCGGCGCTTTGCGCAGCCTCTACGAAAAAGCCCTTCACACCGAGTGGGTCGGTACGAGCGGGCCCTACCGTCTCAACCAGTTCCTGTACGTGTTGGGACGCGGTCGAGAAGGACCAGGCGCCAGGCGGGTGTCGCTACTGGTATGCCACCAACAGCTTTGCTGCAATGTCGGCTGGCCGCAGGACGGCGTACCTGGCCACGCCGCACGCGCCGCTGCTGACCTTCAACAACCTCTACCGAAATGGGCACAGCGGGACCGTTCGGCCGCTCAACGGCGCCGTTTTCGCTTGGGTCCTGAGCAACTACTGGGACACGAACTACAAAGCCTCGCAGGGAGGCGACATGGTCTTCTCCTTCCTGCTGGATCTCCGCGCCGGCGCCTTCGACCCGACCGGGAGGCCGGGCCCCTGAAGCGGCCCGAAGGAGAGAAGCTGGTCGTCGCTGCCGCCCCCGATTAGCCCCACCTGGAAGTGGTTGGTTGCGTCGATACTTGGGGAACTGCGACCCGTTGTGCGAATCTTCGCGCCGTTAGGTGGCAGTTGCTGGCAGAAGGTTCCCCGGTGCCTCGCTACAACGGATCAACGAACCTCAACCGCGACCCCGTGCAGCGGCGCCGCAGCGGATGGGGTATTCTATCAAAACAGCCTGCGGACGCCCGCGTTGCGGCGGCGCAACGCAGGCGGCGCCAGGCGAGGTTCTGCGAGGGTCAGATACACTGGGCAGAGAGAACGCAGCCCCATCTGTCTCAGGTTCGTGAGTCAAACCCCATGAAAAAGCACACTCCCTGCGGAGCTGACCTCGGCTGGCTCGTCGTTCCGGTTGTTCTCAACCTCGTTCGGTTTGCCGCGGCCCAGCCGGTCGTTGCCGGTATCGATCCGGGCCGCATTGGCGTTCAGGGCGGATTGGTGGTCCAACTCGGTGCCGCGGATACAGCTACGCCTGCTGCCCTCAGCCGCACTGGACGGTACCTCGTCAACGTCCTGGATGTCGACGCCGCTGCGGTCGCCGCCGCCCGCACGCAGCTCCGCGCTCAAGGCTACTACGGTCTCGTGTCGGCCGATTTGATCGCAAAGCCGTCCCTTCTACCCTACACTGAAAACCTCGTCAACCTGGTCATTGTCGGCAATCTCTCGGTGCCTGCGTCGGAGGTCTTTCGCGTGCTGGTTCCGGGAGGGGCGGTGGTTGTCGCCGATCCGCAGACGCTCGCCAAGCAGCAGCTCAGGGCCGCCGGCTTCGCGGCGGTTCGCGACCTCGACCTCGCCCCCGGCGCTCTTTCGGTCACGGCCCGCAAGCCCTGGCCGGCAAACATGGACTGGTGGTCGCACCCGCGCCACGGGGCCGACGGGAACCCCGCCTCGGACGACACACTCGTTGGCCCGCCAGACCGTGTGCGCTGGATTGCCGCCTCGACCTCGGAAGTCGAAGGCATGGTCTCGGCCGGCGGCCGCAACTACTACGGGGGCGTCCTGGCTCGCGACAGCTTCAACGGCCTCCGGCTCTGGCACAGCAACCTCGGCAACGCGGAGGTCAACGCCGCCACCTTCGCCCTACCTCGCCTTTCCGCCGATGTCGCTCGCCCGGTGGCCGCCCGCGACCGTCTCTACGCCATCGCTGGGGGGAAGCTGGTTGCGCTCGAGGCCGCCACCGGCAAGGTGGTGCGCGAGTTCCCGGGTGTCGAGAGACCGAGACAACTGGCCAACTCCGGGGACACACTTGTAGCCGCGGATGGCAAGGCGGTCCACGCCTACAGCACCAGGACCGGTGGAGAGCTGTGGAGCTTCGCGGCGGTCGACGCCACCAACTTGGTCGTGAGCGGCGAGTTCGTGTCCTTCCTGCAGGGCCAACCCAAACGCGGTCTCGCTCTCGAAGCCGTGGCGCTCGACCTGCGCACCGGAGCGGTCGCGTGGCGTCGCTCGGATTACCCCTGGCTTCCCAAGGTGAGCCGGACAGTGCTGCACAACGACCAGTTGGCCTTCGAGGTATCTTCGCTCAGCGACCACGACGCTGGCAACGGCCTGCACGTGGTTTCGGCTCGTACCGGGGAACCTCTGTGGGAGAAGGTCTTTCCCCCGGGCATGAACCACAACCGTCAGGCACGGGCGATGTTCCTCAACAGCGGCCTCTGGATTCTGCACGGCGGGAAGACCAACACAGCGGACCCGGCAAACATCGGGCACTTGCCCCTCGAGGTCTCTGCCCTCGATCCGCTCACCGGCCAGACCCTCGCCACCCGTGACGCGGGGCTGACACACTGCTTTCCCCCCGTCGCAACTGCCCGCTATCTTCTCTCGGGGGTGTTCGACATGACGGATCTGCAGTCCGGCAAGGTCGTGGTCAACCCCATCACCAAAGCCAACTGCTCTGCGGAAGGCGGCTGGATGCCGGCAAACGGCCTGGTCTATACCACGCCGAAGCACTGTAGCTGCTGGCCCATGCTTCGCGGTTTCACGGCCCTGGCACCCCGCAGTCCGGAAACCAGCCCGGCGCACAAGCCCCTCGACCAGATCGAGTTCCCCCTCGAGAAGGGACCGGCCTTCGGAGCAATCCCAAGTGCCGAGTCTCAAGTTGCAGACCCGAACGATTGGCCGCTCTACCGTCACGATGCTTGGCGCAGTGGGAGCACGGCTGCCCCCGGTCCAAAGTCCCTGAACGCGCGCTGGGCCGTTCAGTTGGCCCCCAAGGCCGAGGTCGCCATGGTCGAGGAGGCGCCCCTCGGTCCCCTCCTCCACGACTGGCGCGAGAATCCGGTCGTCAAAGGCCCCCTCAGCGCGCCGACCGTAGCCAACGGGCTTGTCTTCGTCACCCGGCCCGACGCCCAGGAGGTGCTTGCGGTTGACGCTGCTTCGGGCCAGGTTCGGTGGCGTTTCACCGCAGATGGACGGGTAGACACCCCGCCCGCCGTCTACCGTGGTGCGTGCTTGTTCGGTTCCCAGTCGGGGTCGGTCTACGCCCTGCGCGCCGACACGGGCGAACTGGCCTGGCGCATGCAAGCCGGGCCGACGGTCGAACGTATCGTGGTCTACGGCCAGGTGGAATCGCCGTGGCCGGTGCCAGGCGCGGTCCTCGTCATCGACGGCGTGGCCTACTTCGCCGCCGGCCGCCAGCCGTTCGCGGATGGCGGCGTGCTTGTGTTTTCGGTCGATCCCTTCACCGGCCAGCGCCACTGGGTCCGCCGGCTCGACACCATCCCACAGCAGGGGTACTACGAGAACTCCGGACTGGAGTTCGATCCCTTCGACATTCTTCATCAAGAAGGCGAGGGTCTGACGCTGTCCCGGTGGATCTTCTCTCGCGACGGGAAGCAGGTGTCCGTAGACAAGTGGGACGGGTTCGCGAGAATCGACACGGGCCACGGCGCGGTCTATGTGCCGCGCGGTTGGTGGACCTACAGCCCGCGCCATCAGCACCGGTTCCCCGGCGAAGCCAGCCGCCGGCCTTTGTGCGTGTTCCGGGATGGCACCGTCCTCACTTCGCTGGATGGCACCACGGAGGTCTTCCGCCGCGACTTCAAGCTCGAGCAGGGCGAGACCTTCTCCAACAAGTGGATCACCGGCTGGGAAGCAGCCACCGTCGCGCGGGATGGCGGCACGCCCTACCGGACCTATCGCCTGGCCGAGAAAGCCGCCTGGAAGGCCGACCCGTTCACTCCGCCGGCAGAGAAGACCACGCCAAAGCCCAAGAACGCCCAGCTCTACAACGACCTCCAAGCCCTGGCGCTCTCCGGCGACGGCCGTCTGTTCGTGGTGCACAAGGACGGCCGCCTCAAAGCCCTCGCCACCGAGGACGGCCGCGTGCTGGCCGAGATCCAGGTTCCGCAGCCTGCCTGGGACGGTCTGGCGGTCGCCGACAAGCGGCTGTTCCTGACGACTCAGACGGGAGAGCTGGTCTGCCTTGGAGAGTAGCCGGGCGGGTAACCTCGCGCTCGCCAAGGACGCCGCCGGCGGCTGCGACGGGGCGAAGAACGGCAAGACCGGATTCCACACCGAACACGAGGCTCAGCCGTGGTGGCGGGTCGATCTCGGCGAGGTGTACCGCCTCTCCAAAGTCGTCCTCTGGAACCGTACAGACGACCCGATCACCGCACCCCGGGGCCGCTTCGTGGTGGTCCTGCTTTCCACCGACGACCAGCATTGGCAGGAAGCCTACCGCCATGGCGGAACGGTCTTCTACGGCTATCCCGAGGGGAACCCGCTCACCGGGGACCTGCGGGGGCAACAGGCTCGGTTTGTCAAGATCCAGTTGGCGAACACCGAGTACCTGCACCTGGACGAGGTCGAGGTGTTCGGGGTCGACACACCGGACCGCAACTTGGCCCTGGACCGGCCGGCCACCCAGAGCAGCGTCAGCCAGTGGTCCACCCCGCCGATCCGGCCGCTCGCCCTGCCGGAGCCGGACCTCGCGCTGTGGCGCACCGCCGCCGCCTCGGCCGCGGCGCTGGCAGAGGCCACGCTGGCGTTCGTGCCTCCCGACAAGGAGACCCCTGCATTCCGCGCGCAGTTGGCGGTGCTCCGGACCGGACTGGAGAACCTGAAGCCCGGTGCCGACGAGAAGTCCGTGTTCCTGCAGCTCCGCTGGCTGCGTCGCCACGTCCTCTTTCGCCACCCACTGCTGAACTTCGAGCGACTGCTTGTCAACAAGCGCCCTCCCCCGGTGATCTCCCACATGGTGGACCAGTATCTGGGGCGCTGGAGCCGTCCCGGACCGGGCCTGTTCCTGGTCACCGGCTGGCGGGATACCCCTGCCGCCCAGCCCCTGCTGCGGGAGCCCCTGCCCACGGGAAGCGTGCTCCATCCGGATCTCTCCTTCGACGGCCAGCGCGTGCTCTTCAGCTACTGCGACCACACGGTGGCGGAACTCACGCCCGAGGAAACCGCCGGATGCGAGGCCGCCATGGGCGTTGGCGGTCTGCTGGACTGGGTCCGCCAGGGGGGACGCCGGCGGTTCCTCCTCTATGAAGCCCGTATCGCCGATGGCAGCGTGCGCCAGTTGACCGGCACCGACCGCGACCTCCAGCGCACCGAGGACGGCCGCCAAGCGGTGCTCGTCGAGGACTTCGACCCGTGCTACCTGCCGGACGGAGGGATCGCCTTCGTCTCGACGCGCTGTCAGTCGTTCGGCCGCTGTCACTGGGGGCGCTGCACGCCCACCTTCGTCCTCTACCGGGCCGAGGGCGACGGTTCGAACATCCGCCGTCTGTCACCCGGGGAACTGAACGAATGGGACCCGGCGGTGCTGCACGACGGCCGGATCGTGTTTGCCCGCTGGGACTACGTGAACCGGCACAACACCTTCTTCCAGAGCCTCTGGGTTGGCCGGCCGGACGGGACCGAGGTCGCCCATGTCTACGGCAACCTCTCCCGCAACCCCTGCAGGACCTCCGAATCCCGCGCCATCCCCGGCTCGGACCGCCTCGTCTGTACCGCTACCGCCCACCACTCGTACACCGCTGGTTCCCTCGTGGCGATCGATCCCGACCGCGGTCAGGAAGGGCTGGAGCCGCTCCGCCGAATTACCCCCGAGGTGCAGTTCCCGGAGACCGACGCCAGCGTTCCCGGCGACTACTACGCCCGCCGCGGGCGGCTGGTCGCTCTCCTACTCGGCCCACACCGCCAGTACGTCGAACCCGACCGAGAGAGCCTCCAACGCATTATCGACTCGCTCGACCTCAACGGGCAGTACTACGGCGACTACTCATGGAATCGTCCCGAACGACGGACCCCTCCCCCCGAGGCCGTGGCAGCCCTGCGCGCCGACGTCTCTTCCAGGTGTGAAGGCTGCCACGCAGGGAGGGCGCACCAGCCGCTGGCCGCCCTGCTCAATGTGGCTCTGCCCGAGGAAAGCCGGGTTGTCCAAGCTCCTCTCTCCCGGACGGAAGGCGGCTGGGGACAGTGCACAGGGATCGTCTGGTCAAGGCAGTCTCCCGAGTACGCGGTCCTGCTCGAGACGGTCCGAGAAGCGGCGGGCCCCGAAGGTCCAGCAGACGTTGCCGGGACCTGTGGGCAAGTGCCCTGCCGTTGCGGCGGATGCTGGGTCAAGAAGCTCCGGAACCAGCCGCACAGCCCCCGTCTGGCGGGGAAGTGACGGACGGTGCCGTGCGGAGGGCCACCGACACCCCAACAGGTAATCTTCACATGAAGCAGCCGGCCGTACTCTCCGTTAGCTCGAACCCGCTCGTCCCGGAGCCGGCCAGCGGCACCTCGGACGAATACAGCCGGCGCCGCGCCGCCATTGAGGCACGCGACGCCCGACCACGGCGCGTCCCCGCCATTCCGCCCAGAGAGCGGCAACTGCGTGTGGTCATCGACACCGACGCGGGCAATGAGATCGATGATCTGTGGGCCCTCGCGCTCGCGCTGCGGTGTCCGGAGCGGTTTCAGATCGAGGGCTTTGTCGCCGCCAACTACGACAACCACAGCCCGGGTGGCGGACCGGGCAGCCTCGACACCTCGGCCCGTCTCATCGAGACGGTAGTCGCCCAGGCGGGCTTGGCCGGCAAGTTCCCGGTCAAGCGTGGGTCGCCGCCGATGCGGTACCAGTTCGAGCCGTCCGAATCCGAGGGCGTGGACTTCCTGATCGAGCGGGCGATGGCTTCTACCGCGGAGGATCCTCTGTGGGTGGTGGGGCTCGGCGCGGCGACCGACATCGCTTCGGCGTACCTGAAGGAGCCGCGAATTGTCGAGCGGGTCGTCGTCTTCTGGCACTTCCGCACCGAGTGGCCGAAGCGCTGCTGGAACTTCAACGTAATCGGTGACGTGCGCGCTGCGCGACTGGTGTTCCACTCGGACCTGGCCTTCGTGCTGTTCGACACCGGCACGGACCTGACTTGCCCGATGGAACAGTCGGCCCAGTGGGTGGAGTACGGCCCGCTGGGGCGGTTCCTTCACGAGTACCGGCTGCGAAGCGAGTGGTACCAGGATCCCAAGAAGGGCTTCTATGACTTGGGCGACCTCGCGTCGTTGGTGGAGCCGTCGCTGGCGACGTGGGAGGTGGTGGCGTGCCCGGAGGTCAACTGGGATCTGGCGTATGCCTTCAACGGCACGAAGGGCGAGATTCTCCGCTGCGGCGCCATTGACCGGGACAGGACGTTCGCGTTGCTGGAGGAGCGGCTGAGGAATTCGTGAGAGGCGCGAGGTGAAGCACTCCACCGTGGCCCGGGTGGTCGACGGGGCGCGCGTTCCGAGAGGTCCAAGCTCGGAGGGATCCGGCCACCAGGCGGTGAACTACCGCGCGCTAGAGCATTGGAGGAGAGAAACGTGAGGCCGTTACTTCTGAGCGCGTGGAGCCTCACGGTAGGTTGCACTGCATCGGTCGTGGGCCAGGTTCAGGATATCGAGCCGCCGCTTCGTCCCGAGGCAGTTCGCGTCGGCGGTCTGGTCGGCGCGCGTCTCACCGCGACTGCCGAAGGGCGCCTGCTGAAGCTGGATGAGGACGCCCTGTTGGCCGGCTTCAGGCACCGTCCGGGCAGCCAGGACTGGGTCGGCGAGCACGTCGGCAAGTTCCTGCACGCCGCCACGCTGGCGTGGGTGTACACCCGCGACCCGAAGCTGCGGGAGAAGATCGACCGCGTCACTGCGGAGCTGCTCAAGACGCAGCTTGCCGACGGCTATCTGGGGACGTACACGCCGGACCAGTACTGGACAAGCTGGGATGTGTGGGTCCACAAGTACTGCCTGTACGGCTTGCTCACGGTGCATCAATACACCGGAAACGAGGCCGCACTCGACGGCGCGCGCAAGCTCGGCGACCTGGTGTGCCGCACGTTCGGGCGCGACAAGCGCGACCTTCTCCGGTCGGGCACACACGTCGGCATGGCTGCCACGAGCATCCTGGAGCCGATGGTCATGCTCTACAACGCCACTGGCGAGACGCGCTATCTGGACTTCTGCGGGTACATTGTCTGGAGCTGGAGCCAACCCCACGGACCGCACCTGCTCGAGTCGCTGCTGTCGCACGGTAAGGTCAACCAGACGGCTAACGGCAAAGCCTACGAGATGATGAGCAACCTCGTCGGCTTGTGCGAGCTGTACCGCGTCACAGGCAAGGCGGACTACCTGAAGGCGTGTTTCAACGCCTGGCAGGACATCGTCGACAACCGAATGTACCTCACCGGCGGCACCAGCCTGGGCGAGCACTTCCAGGCCGACCACCATCTGCCCAACACGGGCCACGTCTCGGAGAACTGCGCCCAGGTCACCTGGGAACAGCTCAATGTCGAACTGCTGAGACTCACCGGCGAGGCGCGGTTCGCTGAAGTGCTGGAGACGCTGATCTACAACCACCTCTTCGCTTCGCAGCACCCCCAGGGCTGGAAGATCTGCTATTTCACTCCGCTGGAAGGCACCAAGCCATACGACGGCGGCATCAACTGCTGCACCTCCTCGAACTCCCGCGGAGTTGCGCTGATCCCGACCTTCGCCTACTCCGTGAAGGGCCGGGAAGTGTATGCCAACCTTCATGCCCAGGCGTCGTTGGGCTTCGACCTCGACGGCCGGCATGTGGTCCTGCACCAGTCGGGTGACTATCCCGACCGGGGCTATCTGCACTACGAAGTCGAGGCCGCGGGGACGGAGCCCGTCAGCTTCGCGCTGCACCTCCGGGTCCCAGCCTGGTGCCCCGAGCCGCAGGTCGAGTTGAACGGCAGCGATCTGCAGGTGCGAAGGCAGGATGGCTACGCGGTGATCGACGGGCAGTGGCGGATAGACCGCCGGCCGACCGTCGTCGAGGTGAAGTTCCCCCTGCCCGCGCAGCTCCTCGAAGGCGCATTCGAAAACGACGGGCTGCTGGCCCTCCGCCGCGGGCCGTTGGTGTACGCGCTGGACGAAGCGGACAACCCCGGGCTGCCGCCGCTGGTCGGTGTCGGGCTTTCCGAATCTGCCGAGGCGACGGTCGCCGAAGCCTCCCCGGCCCAGCGTACCTGGCCGGGCGAGCAGCTCCTTGAGCTCCCGGGAGCGGTTGCGCCGGCATTGGCCGAGGCGGGTGCCCTGCCCGTACTACGACTGCGCCCCTTCGCCGACGCAGGTGCTACGGGCACGCGGTTCCGCGTGTGGCTCCCCGACCAGGACGCCCTGAAGCGGCTTCGGTTCTCACTGCTCGTCGGCGGGACGGAGAGCTGGTCCAGAGAGGGCAACGTCAACGGCTCGCTTATTGACGGCGACACTGGCACCTTTCGGGTCACGTTCGACGGAACCAGCCAGCGGGAGGACTGGTACGCCGTGTCCCTGACGGAGCTGGTCACCGTTGCCCGCGTCGTCTACGCGCACGGCAACTGCTACCACGATGGCGGCTGGTTCGACGCCTCGAAGGGCAAGCCGCGGATTCAGCTCCGGCGGACGCGCGACGGCGCGTGGGAGGACGCGGCAACGCTCGACAGCTACCCCGATACCACCGCCACCGAACCCAAAGGGCTCCGGCCGGGGCAGCCGTTCGAGGTGCGGTTCGCGCCCGTGCAAGCGTACGGCGTCCGCATCCTGGGCGCCGCAGCCACCGGTGACAACACGAACCAGTGCTTCAGCAGTTGCGCGGAACTGCAGGCGTTCGGGGAGGAGAGGGCGGCGAAGTCGAAACAGGGGGGCTGATACCGGGTCCGCGGCATCCACGATCCATGAGGGACAGGGCGGCTACAGCAGAGCGTCGGCTACTTCGGGCAGCCAAGCTGTCCCTTGAGTGAATCTGGGTCGACGCCGGTTGCCACCAGTCCGCCGTTTGCGTCCGTCAACTCCGCGCCGCGGCGCGATTGCACACCCTCTTCGGGGTGATGTCCTGCTTCGTGCGAGGGTTCTCCCGGGGCGTGGGGCAAGGAGCACGGAAAAGGGCGGACAGGGGGCAGGGGCGACAAGGGGACAAGGAGACTTGGGGAAAGGGAGACTGGGGGACCGACTCACCGCGCGGCGCTCCCCGCCTCCTCCACCGTCAACAGGTACGGGTAGTCCACCGCCGTGAGCATCAGCGCGACCTCGCCACCGGGGCCGGCCTTGGCTTTCAGTGGCACCGCCTTGTCGTTGATCGGGTCGTACGCGGGAACGTCGCTCCGATGGCGTTCAGCCCCGACACGGTCACCGTGAACGCTTCCGGCGCCAGCGCCTGCTTGATGTCCCGCGTCATCACGTATACTCGCGAAGGTTAGGAATACACCAAAGCTATTGCACAAGTTCGACGCCTCTGCGTGCACAGCAGTGTGTTGGGTGCTCACCACACGCCCACGGGTGAAGTTCTGCGAACTTCCACTTCGGTGTATTCCTAACCTTCGCGAGTATAGTAGGCAACCACAAACTTCCGCGCGTTCACCTGGTGCGGCAGGAAGGCGAAGACCTCCCGGTCGTACAACGGTGGATGCTCCGGGGTGCCGTCTCCGGCGAACTGGAAGTGGTCGTGGGTGTCGCTGAGGCCTTCGACCGTCAGTGCCCGCGTGTCTTGCAGCGTGGCATCGAGTCCGTCGCTTATCTTCGCGGACATCCGTCCCATCACCCGCAGGGAGGGCGAGGTGTACGCCGCGTCGTCGGCCGGGTACGCGGTGTTCGTGCGAGTGTACTCCAGGAAGCTGTCCAGCACCTGGCCCAGCCACAGGTCGCCTCCCGCCGCCGAGAACAGCGTCAGCTTGTCCACGCCCTTGTTGAGGAGGAAGGCGAGGTACCGCGCCGTGGTCTTCGCCTTGAGGACCAGCCCGAGCTCCCGGTCGGGGATCCCGTCCTCGTTTGGTGCGTACCCCACCTCGGTGATCCACAGCGTGCACGGGTTCCCCGGTCGGGCATTGCGGCCATGCAGCGTCTTGTAGATGTCGGTGGTGAGGGGCGCCGAATCGCGTAGAAGCGTCTCGGTCTGCAGGCCGGTTCCGAAGTACTCGGGGAAGCACGCGGTGTACGCCGGCACGTACTTGTCTTCCTTGCCCAGCGCGTTCAGGTTCGTTCCCTGATACTCATCCTTCGGGTAGGTCTTGCGGCCCGCGTACGGATGCTTGCCGAGGGCTGTGATCCGCGCCGGTTCCTGCGACGAGGCGGTCCACGGGATCGTGTTGCTGAACCCGTCCCCGAAGCGGACCCCGGCGAAGTCGCCCGGATGGCCGTCCACGTACGCGGCGGTCTCCTTCACCAGGTTGCCCCAGATGCTGTTGCCATCGTACTTCTCCAGCTCCGGCTTGTAGTAGTTGTTGGCGCACAGGAACTGGGAGCCGAAGGTGAGCTCGTTCCAGATCTCCATGTCGAAGCCCCGGTCTGCCGCGCCCTTGGTGCCCAGGCACTCGGTCACGAACGCCGCGACCGTCGCCACGTAGCGCTGCCAGCCGGCGACGGTCTCCCGGTAGTCGTCGCTGCCGGGCGGCGAGAAGGGCCGGTACTTCAGCGTCGCCATCGGTACCCGCGTTCCGGCCTTGACCGCCTTGGGCACCGGCTTGGACAGCGTCACCGTGTTGCCTTCGATATTGGTGACGAGCGCCTCGGCGGCCCAGTAGTCGTTGAGATTCGACAGCCCGCTGTGACCGAGCACCAGGTCGTGCACGTCGTCGAGCGTCACTTGCGTTGCGCCCGCCGCGACGTCGGCCGTTACAGCGCGGTCGAAGAACCGCACCGGACACGGCACGCCCTGGTGGGCGTTCAGCAGGATGACTGGCAGCACGCCCCACTTCTTGCAGGCCTGGATCAGCGCGCGGAGTCGCTCGCCGGTGCCAGCCAGCTTCGTTTCATCCTCCCCCCCGAGGTTCCCCCAGCCGATCTCGATGCGCCCGCAGCGCACTCCGTTCTTCGTTAGCATTTGCAAGACGAGGTAGGGGTCCTCGCCGTGCTCCAGGTTCAGGCCCATGCCGACGGCGTTGAGGTACTGCGCTGCCGGGACGGTTTCCAGGCACGCGCGCCACGGCTGCACCCGGTGGGAGTGCGCGCCGAACTACAGCTTGGTGAGATAGTCGGGGTCGGTGTACGAACCAGCCAGCTCGCCGGCAACACCGGGAGCAGGGGCCGTTAGTGCGTAGATGAGGGCTGCGTAGCCCAGGCGAAGGCTTCGGTTGGGGCGGGGAGTGGTCATCATGTCACCTCATGGGGCGGGCGCCATAGTGTAGGCTGGGTCGTTGCGCAGGTCAACCGCCCCAGGGCTGGCAGCGGCGGGCCCCCCAGAATCTCAGGCGGCTACTCGCTGTCGTCGGGGATGAAGTGTGCCGCCCACCGCAGCTCGCAGTGGGGGAGGCCGCCGACCTGCACCGTCAGTTCGAACGGCTCACCAGCTCGCTCAGGCTTGGTGTCGAAACGCCACGACTGCCAGGCGGAGGGATACGTTCGCTGGCCAAGCGCCGGTGTGAATTCGGCCGCAGCGCCTGCGAGGGTCCCCTCCAGCGACAGGTGCGACCCCAGGTCCGGGATCTCCAGGGGCTTGCCGGCCTTGGCCAACTCCACACGGATCACCATCAGACCGCCCTGCCGCGTGCGGGGCAGTTTCCCTGTTACGTGCCAGGGTCGTTGGTCGTACCCGGCCGGCAGTTGCGGCTCGGGCGCGCTGGTGACCCACAGCCGGAACCTGCCCAGCGCGTGCCCTCGCTCGCCTTGGTCGAGCTCGAATGTGAGAACCGTACCCTCGGGGCCGCCAACGGGCTGTCCGATCCGGAAGAGCGCCACGTGCGGCACGCCTGCGCAGGCGTCGATTGACCAGCCTGTCTTCGCGTCGTCGTCGATGACGGCCGACACCGGCCAGCCACCATAGGTGGCTTGCTCGTAGTCTGCCGAGGCTTTGGTGAAGGCGACCGGCGCCGCCTGCTCCCCCGGGCTGGCTGCTTCCATCTGGATGCCGGTCTCGAAGAGCGTGTCCAGGTACAGCAGCCACCAGGGCGAGCGATACCCCCAGTAGCCCATGAGGAAGACGTCGGGGCTTTCGGCATCCAGGGCGCGCAGGAACTCGATGACCGCGTCCATGATGGGCTGGGTGGAGTAGATGCCCGGCAAGTGCTCATGGTTGGGGTTCTGGCACACGTCGGCGAAGTTGTCGAACTTCAGCAAGCGAACGCCGTTCTCACGAATGTGATGCCGAAACGCCTCGGTGTACAGAGACCTCACCGGTTCGGTGGCGCGGCAGAACGACGCCCGTGCCCAGGGGACGCCCACCAGTCCCTTGTCAGGGCCGAAGTTCAGTGCTGGCTTCGTGGCCGGGTTCCCGCCGATGGACCACGCCTCCCAGGAGCTGTCAATCCACAGCCCCAGGCCGATCCCCTCGCGCTTCAGCGCCTCGCGAATCCGCGTGAGCCCGGTGGGGAACCGGTCGGGGTCGCAGGCTTTGAGGTCGCCGTGGTAGTCCACCCAGAAGTCCACGGAGAACACGTCGAAACGGCAGGCGAAGTCACGCTGCCCCTGACCGACCTTGTCGATCATGTCCAGGACGAACGTCTCGGTCTCGTTGAAGTCCCCGTCCTCCCGAGCGCCGAAGGGCTCGAAGATGGCGTAGGGCTTGTCATGGCCGCGAACGGGCCGGCGCATGCGGCGCTTGAGTTGGGCGAGGAAGGCCTCCCGGGCGGCGGCGGCTGTTGCCATCAAGAGCCCTCCCAGTGTGAGCAGTCGGTTCCTCCCGCCCCGCGGGGTCGGGGACCAAGGACGCCGCCACTGCGAGACCACTGAACCGAAGTGGTCGTAGCAATTCGACCGGTCACCGCGACAGAATTCTGGTTCCATGGTGCGTTCTGTCATCCTTCACGTGCGGCCGGCGCGGTAGGCTTTCGGACCGACGCAGCGGAGGATCAGCACCTTGCCCAACCAGCCAAGCAGCAGTGGGAGCCAGAGGAGCCCAGTGGTCCAGTCGGCGGCGATGGCATAGCCGATGAAATGGAAGGGCCACCACAGGAAGCGGGAGCGCATCTGCAGCAGGAAGACACAGACGCCGAAGCCGCTCAGGATGCCGCCAAGGCCGGGCCAGTTGGGGCCTTGTGGGAGGTTGATCCACGAGTTGACGATCTGCCACCCTTGGGGCGACAGGTACTTGACGGGCTCCTTCATCCGCTCGACGCCTTCCTGGAAGCACAGGTGGAGCAGCGCCCACATTCCCGCATAGCAGCCGAGCACAGTGGCAACGGCAATGGCGGCAGTGAGCCGCTGCCGGTTGGCGCCGAGCAGCTCGCCGATCCGCATCCCCCAACCCGCCGACCAGCGCCAACGCGGCCAGGCGGTACTCCGTCACCGCAGCGCGTGGCAGCTCGGACTCGATGCCACGGCTGCCGGAACAGGCGCCCCACAGCGCTCCCCACACAGCGCGAAGATGGCGCCGCCCAGCGGTTGACCTCGTTGGCGTAGCGGAACGGGTGCGCCAACGATGGCGCCAGGATCGCCATGAACTGGTCGCCGACGATGCCACTGCTCACCCCGATCATGATATAGATCAGCAGCATCTCCCCCCGGCTGAACGCCAACCGCGGCAGCACGACCCGCAGACCCGCGTTGACAGCGATGACCACCGCCAACAGCAGCACCGCATGGAAGAAGACCGACAGATACGTCGGCCGCCCCCGTACACGTTCTCCATGCTCGCGACCCACAAGCTCACCAGCGGGATGAGCGCGATGCCGAGGAGGACGCTGCGACCACGGATGAGCCCGGCGTTTTGGGTAGATGGCATGGGGCAACTACTGTGGCGCTCAGAATCATGCAATGTCTGTCACGGGTGACGGGCGGCAGAGCCGTGCCCGCGTTGACGGCTTCTGCCCTTGCCGACCTCCGCCACGACCTCGCCAACCAGTACCGGGTGGTCGCCATTGACCCGGTGGTGATCGACCGGGCCATGCATCTCGCCGAGACGCGCGCATTGCACGGCTGCGACGCCGTGCAACTTGCCGCGGCACTGTCGCTGCGGGACGAACTGGCGGCACTGACCGGGGTCAAGCTGGTGCTTGTCTCCGCAGACGCCGAACTCAACGCGGCGGCCGAGGCAGAGGGACTCGCCGTCGAGAACCCGAACGACCACGTATCGATCGCGCTCGCGCGGACGGGAACGGCGGGCACGACCGGACAATTCCTGCGAAGCGACACGCACCTTTGCGGATGCGCCCAAGTTCCTCTCGTGACGGCTGCCGCAATGCTGCGGCATCGGGGACTCAGCTCGATGGTCTCAGCGACACCGGTTTGGGTGCAGCCTCCGGGGCGACGGACCCGCTCTCACCCCATGGGAGACTACCCGTCAGGAGGCGCCACTGCCCGCGGGCACCAGCTCGTAGCCCAGGACTTGAGCCGCCAGCTTCAGGCAGTTGATGCAGAGGTGCTGGGCGGGGCCGGGGCTTGCGATGGCGAGCATCGCCTCCAGGTGTCCACGCGGTTCCCCTCACGCGACGCACTCCGGCTCGGAAGCGTCAGTTCCGACATGGATTCTCTCCTCACGTGACCTCATTCCCTTGGCCCCGCCCCACTCACGTCCAGCGGCCGGAACCCGAGCTTGAACGCGGGCGACTCCGGCTTGAGCGTGAAGTCGCCATTGTCGGGATCGACGAATAGCGGGTCGGCGATGACGGAGCTCCGGTCGAGTCCCTTCGCCCGCCATTCGGCGAGGCTGTATTTCATGAACGTCACCGGTTCGCCGGAGGCGTTCCAGTACAGGTTGAAGTCCTGCACGGTGGCGAAGTCGAGCCACTCGTCGCGGCTGAAGAGCTTGCCTTCCTTCCAGTACCCGAGGTTGCGGCAGTAGATGTTCGTGTTGGCGAGCTCGAACCCGCCGGGCGGGTTGTCGCCGTAGCGGTGCATCTGGCTCTTTCGCGTCAGCGCGAAGATGTTGTTCAGGATGACGTTGCCGATGCAGTGGAAGTTGGAGCAGAACCCGCCGTCGGTGTCGTGGACGAGGTTGTTCTCTACCAGCACGCCGCAGCAGCCCTGGTCCAGGATGATGCCGTATCCACTGGCGGACACGTGGTGGAGGTGGTTGTTGCGCACCACCGTGCCCGGCGATAGACCCAGGCAGTAGATCGCGGCGTGGGTGCCCAGCTCGCTCGCGCCCAAGTCGTGGATACAGTTGTACTCGATCCGGTTGTCCCGAGCGCGGTTGGGCGGCACGTATTCCCACGTCCAGCCAACTGAAATGCCCCATTCCCAGGCGCCGTGGATCTCGTTGTGGGCGACCACATTGCTGCCACTCTGGCCAATCCAGATCGCCGGCGCCCCCATGTACACCGCGTTGCCGTCGTAGACGCGGTTGTCGGTGACGAGGGTGCGGCAGGCTTCGTCTGCGTCGCGCTCGGGGTTTGTCGGCTCGCCGATCTTGAGACCGCCGCAGCCCACGTCGTAGATCCGGTTGCCTACCAGCCGGTGGTCCTGGCAGCCGCGTGACAGCTCGACGCCCCACTGCCCCACGTGCGCGAGTTCCAGCTCCTCGAACGCGCAGTGTCGGGCGCCCTCGGCGTAGACGGCCGCCGCAACGGGGATCTCGGCTTGAGGGTAGCCGTAGCCCGCCTCCGGCAGCGGCGCCGTGGCGTGGCTGAAGGTCAAGCCGCGCAGGGCGATATGCTCGACGAATTTGCCGCCTTCCGGGTCTCCCTCAAGGCGCACCAACTGCTCCAGCACCGGGGCAACGACCGGTGCCTTCGCCATGTCCTCCCCGGGCAGTGGCCAGTAAGTGAGCGTCCCTGCTTTGCGGTCGAGGTACCACTCGCCCGGTTCGTCCAGCGCCTCGCGAACGTTCTCGACGACGTAGCCCGTGGACCACGTCAGCGGCCGCCAACTCCCCCCGGTGAAGGTGACTGTATTGGCGGCGTCGTCGAGCTTGGCAATGCGGAGTCGCGCCTCCATCCAGTGCTGGAGCACCACGACCTCCACGTCGTCCAGACTGCGCCAATCTGTGCGGAGGTCACCCTCCTTGTACCGGAACGCCTGCCGGTTCTGCGGATCGTCCCACTTCTCGGCAACCACCGGACCGACAATGGCGTACTGCCCTTTCCGCGGCAGTCGCGGCCGGCGGCGCCGCTGGCCATTGACGAACAACTGCCGGAAGTTCCACTTGCCCTCCTTCACCCCTGGCACCTCGGCGACCCACAGCTCTCCGTCGCCGCGCTTCCAGCCGGTGATCGGTCTGCCGCCACTGAGGATCGGCTGTTCCTTCGGATAGGCTGCGTAGGTGATCGGGCACTGCTCCATCCCGGAGTCCTCCGGTCGCAGCACGAAGGGCTTGGCGAGCCGATACGCTCCCCCGCGGACCAGCACCCTCACCGACCCACCGCCCCGACGACGGTCCCGAACGGCCTCCCTTGCGCGTTCCAACGTGGCGAACGGACCATCCGTTCGCCGGGCGTTCGGGTCCGCCCGCGAGCCGGACCATTGGTCGTTGCCGTTGGTGGCCACGTAGAAGCGGACCGGTTGTGGAGCGGCTGAAACGGCGAGGGCTGAGGAGACGGCCAGGGCCACGATCACCCCCTGGGCGTGCCAAAGGACAGTAGGGCGTGCGGGCGCTTCTCCTGCGGATGTCTGCATGGTTGGCTCTCCGGCATTATTGTTCAGCGCCCGCTGAACGATACCTCCCCAGTCTTCGTGTGAGCGACGGAAAGGAGGTGAGCCTGATGCCCAAGCTCGCCCTCGCCCGTGAACTGCTGCCGGTGGCGCTGACTGCCGGGGTAGACCCCGAGGTGCCCCGGCCGGGGCGGGCACCTCGGGGTGGAGGCCCAGCCGGGGCGGGCACGCAGGCACCGCCCCTACGCCCTGCGGCCGCATCTTCGAGCTCCGCGACGACCTCTTCGCCCAAGTGCCGGACTGCAAGGGCGCAGGGAGGCGTGGCGTCACTCCCGGTCTTCTGCTCGGCCGCGCCTCAGTTCACCCCCAAGTCATGCCCCATGATCCCCAGCTTCAAGTCGACGATCAGGAAGATCGCTGCCGTGGTGAACTGCCCGAGGATGAGCCCGAGGAAGAAGTTGCGGACTCGCTTGTAGACTTCGAGGTCGCCGAACTTGAGGACGAGCTTCTTGACCAGCCAGCCGAGGAGGAAGTTGATCCAGAATTTGCCGATGATGCTGGCGTTGATGTAGGAGATGTAGCCGAGGGGGTGCGGCCACCAGAAGAAGCGCTGGCGCAGGTACATGAAGGCCAACGTGACAACGGCGCCCAAGCCCAGGAAGCCCATGGCTGAACCGTCCGGCGTCACCGGCTTCTCGAGGAGGTTGGTCAGGTAGTCGTAGGGCATTGGCGGGAAGCTCACCAGGAACCAGCGGTGCAGGCGTACGCCGCCGACTTTGTAGGTCAGCCAGAGGAACGAGACGCACGACACGACGCAGGAGAGCGCCACCGCCAGGAACATGGCGAAGGTAAGCGGCATCACGCGGAGCCGGCTTTCGCGGGCGACCTTGTAGTTGCCGAAGATGGCCGGTGTGATGAGCGATTTGAGGTCCCACATGAAGGCACTGTGCACCGGGGTGAACACGGCCAGGTTGCGCATCCCGAGGGTGTTGCTGCCGAACAGGTGGGTCATCAGGCTAAACGGCGAGACGTAGGCTTGCGACTGGAAGATGCCGCCTTCGGCGACCAGGCGCGTCAAGCCCAGCGAGATCAGGAAGAAGAGCACGAAGCCCAGCACTGCATAGGAAGGCGACATGCCGGCGCCGCAGATCCAACCGAGGATCAGCGCCCACCCGACGACGAAGAACGCCACGGCCCATTTCCACGAGTGGTCGCCCGGTTCGGCGCTGGCGTCAAGCTCTTCGGCAGGTCCCTTCGTCCCTGCCCGCCACCGTTGCCACGCGTTGACCAGCGGCTCCCGCGCCAACCAGAGATTGAAGAGCGTGAACGCCAGCAGGGCGCCACTGCCCTGTGCGGTCAGGAAGTTGATGTCGCCATGGATGCTGGCCGGGAAGGCGCCCTCGCCGGAGCCGTACCCCATGATCGCTGCCAGCACGAACTGGCCCTTCCGCACCAGGTAGAAGAGCCAGACCGACAGCGTCACTTCCAGCGACAGCATGAACGACAGCCCCGCCACAGCCGGGAAGATGGTGACATTGACCGGGGCGATGGCATTGAGCGGCGGCTCGGTGAACAACTTGCGGTCGACGCTGCCAAACGACAGGGGAATCTGCGGGAAGTCCGGGTAGTAGCGGGTCATCCCGGCCAGAAAGTAGAGGAAGCTGCAGACGGCGAAGCCGATCCAGAACATGCGGTCGCGCAGCAGCGCAGGCAGGAGCTGTTCCCGGGTCTCTCCCTCCACCATCAACAGGGGCACCTGCGACAAGGGGAAGGACAGCTTCTCCCGGTCGATCCAGGTGCGCCGAAGGAAGAGGCACAAGGCAAACATCACCAGGTAGATCCCCGTCGCCAACACCGCCCAGTACAGCAGCGGTCGCACCCAAGCGCTCCAGGGCACGTCGCGCGGGTCGTACCACGGCAGGCGCTGCGCTTGGGGAATGCCTTCGTAGAACACCTTCGACACGGCGGGATCGGCCAACATGCGATCGGGAATGTCGCCCATGAACTTGTGGTAGGTGCCCTGGCCATCGTAGTAGAACGGCGCCGTGATGGCGGGCAGAAGCTGGTCAACCAACCCGAACGACGGAATCCCTGCCGCCACCAGCATCATGCAGTAGGTGACCAGCAGCTCCCGGCGGCTGAGTGGGCGGATGAAGCGAAGCAACTTGAGCAGCGGGTTCAGCAGTGCCAGCGACAGGAAGAACACGAACAGCGCACCGATGGGAAGCTGATTGGCGGCAAGGAGCGTGCCCTGGAGGTACAGATCGACGAACGGCGTCAACCCGCAGATGAACACGACCATGGCGCTGCCCAGCACGACGCTACGCAGCGTCACGCCGTGCCAGGAAGCGGCCGAGCCGCGCGTCGGCTCCGGCTGCTGGGAAGCGACACGACGGTAGGGAACTTGGGTTGGTTGTTGGTCGGAGGGCATGCTGAGTAGTGAGTAGTGAGTAGTGAGTAGTGAACAGTGATCAGCGAGCGGCGGCGGCTTCGGAAGACGGGAAGGTAGGCGTGAGCCGGTGTCCTTGTCTGGGGACGCGGTAGAGGACGACTGACTTGCGTCTAACTTCCTGGTGTCGCGGCTGAGGGCTGGTCGCTGGGGGCTGAACGCTCATGTCAGTACGTCACCTGCGAGACAGACTTTGAGATCAGCGCGATCGCGATGGACGCCATCCCGATCAAGCCCACGCCGCAACTGAAGCCGGCCAGCAGGACGGGCGCATAGCGGCGCCACTGGGGCGTGGTGTAGCGTTTCTCGAAGTGGTACCGACCGACGACCGCGCCGAGCCCCATCAGGAAAATGCCGTGCGGCATGCTCTGCCCGAGGCCGCGGACGGCGCCATAGACGAGGAGCGTCGGCAGACCGAAGTACGAGAGCAGGCCGAACAGGCCGAGACCGAACGCCAGACCGTAGCCGACCACCGGAAACTTGAGCGCCTCGAAGAACGGCGAGTTGCCGCCGGTTGTCGAGGTGACGACGAGGCACTGGTTCAGGGCGTTCAGCTCCCAAAATTCCTGGGCGTACGGGTATGAAGCGCTGGGGATCGGCGCCAGCGACCACAGGAACTGGGAGAACAGAATGCTCGCCACCATGATGATGGGGAAGACGATGACTTCGGTCTTGATGATGCTGCCGAGCTTGGTCCCGGTCAGCTCGATCTGCCGGAAGCCAACGGTCATCGGGCCATAGTTGTGAATCGGGATCGGCGCGAACCAGATCGCGGCCCCCTTGTACCCGCTCAGGATGAACGACGCCTCTCGCACCATGGGAATGGCCACCACTTGCCCGGCCAGACCCTCCATCCGCGCGGTGACGTAGGAGATGAGCGGCGTGTAGAGGAAGCCGTAGCACACGAAGAACAGCCACGGGAAGCCGGGCACAAGCGCGCGGCACAGGGCGATGTAGCCAACCGTTGAGGCGACGTAGATGAGGCCCGCCACCCAGCAGTCCAGGTCGCCTCGGCCGGGGTGCCGCCGCAGAGACTTGCGTATGCTCCCCCCCTCCCCGCCGGTCGTCGTCCGACCGACGCCTTGCCTGAAGCTCACATGCACCTTGTAGAAGCCCACCACGGCGATGGCGAAGGAGATCCCGATTCCGAACGACAGGTAGAAGTCGAGGGAGTTGGCGAACAGCGTCTCAACAGTGCGCATGCCTTCATGCCAGGTGGTGAGCACGTTGTGGTGGTACAGGATCGGATTGGCGGCTGCGGTGAACAGGAAGCCGAACAACTCACCCATGACCGCCCAGAACGGCATCACCATCCCCACCATGAACAGGCCCATGTCGAACGTGAATCCCGTCGCCACGGCCGGCAGGACCCGTTCGGTGCGCGGCGTCAACTCGGCCCACGGGATGGGTAACAGGAACATCGGTTCGGCGAAGAGCGCGCCTGTGATCGAGGGGATGCCGACGTAGAGCAGCCCGAAGCCGAGCCCGAGCATCGACCCAATGGTGAAGCAGCGCCACCGCCACGTCTCCGCGCCCGTGGTGCTCTCTGCCAACGCGATGGAGCCCATGGCGCCGACGGGAGCCATCGGGAACGGCAGCCGCTCCACGTCGCTGGTGATGCGGTACAGCACGTAGCCCAGCCCCCAGTGGTCGATGCGCGCGAGGATCTGGCCGACGACCACCAACAGCAGGGCTGGCGCCCAGGCTCCGGTGAAGAAGGTGCGGCCGGCTTCAGCGATCACGGCCGGTTGGGGGGCGACCCAGCTCGGAATCTGCTCCGTCACGCCGAAGGCGCGGGCGGCGTCGGACTGCACGAGGAACTGGTTCCACAGCAGCCCGGAGAATGGCGAGGACATGATCATGCCCGCCATGTAGAAGAGCACGAAGACTTCCTGTTGCTTGAGCGTCTTGAACGACCGCTTGGCCACTTCCAGGAACAGGATGACGGTCACCCACCGCGCCGCCGGCCCCAGCGATTGCCCCATGACCAAGTCCAGGTACATCGACCCGGGCATCATGAGGAAGCCCATCATGATCGCGCCTGCAACCGTCTGCCAGCCGAACCCTTCCTCGAAGTGGTCCGGCGTCAGCAGAATGTCGCGGTACTGCTGGAGTTCCTTGTCCTCAGCTTCGGTTTTGCGTGGTCGCGGCATTGGGTGATTGCGGATCTCGGATTCGCGAGTTCAGCTTGTCCGGGCCAGGGCATGGCACCCTGGCATCAGTCCTGTCCATCCTGTCCAAACAGCCGCTCAGCCTGCTCGGCAAACTGTGCTCGCTGGACGGGGCCGACGATGCGCCAGATGAGGACCTGCTTCCGCAGAGCGTCCAGAAACTGCCGATTGGTCCGCTCCCAGGCGTCGGGATGGCCGCCAGTGCGGATGCAGTAGAGGTCAAGCGAGGAGACTTCGTCTTCCTGCTCAGGGTCGCGGAACGCGTACAGCCCAAGGCGTTGGCGGACGCCCATGTCGTAGGGTGTGAGCGAGACCATCGCGGTGAGATAGAGGGCGTCTTCGGTGCAGTCGCCGCCGCCCACAGAGCCGGACGCCCCGACTTGTTGGAGGCTGCGCTGCGTTGCTCCCGAACGAGTTCGGGCGTTCGGGGGAGCACTCGCCTGGGTCACGCCGGTGGCAATCTCCTCCGCGAAGAACAGACCAATGCTCGTCTCCCCGTGTTGGGTGAACCACTGGTGCATGTAGGCCATCATTGCCGGCACTTGGTCGCCGGAGAAGGTGAACGGCGTGCGGATGAACAGCTCGTCGCCGCTTGGCCGAGGCACCTGCCAGTGGCGGCCGATGCCGGCCATGGCCATCTTCGACGCCTGGCCGGCGGGGTAGGCGGTAGAAGTGAGCACCATGGCGATGGCAAGCATAGCGACCATCACCACCGAGGTGGACGAGTAGTTGAAGGTCATGCCGGTCTGCAGGTTGAGTGTGGAGGCGAGCTTCGCGAACACCTGACCGAACAGGTAGCCGAACACGGCTCCGAGCGTCGCCACCACGCCGGACTCGATGAAGAACAGCGTGCTGGTGTGCTGCGGCGAAAGCCCCAACGAGCTGTAGATGCCGATGTCGCGCCGTCGTTCGTAGACGGCGCCCAACATGGTGTTCAGGAGAATCAGGCAGGCGATGAGCAGCGGCACGATCAGATTCTGAAGACCGGTCACGCCCGTAGTCGGTGCAGTGCTGACGAAGTAGGACTTGCTGCCCGTGCCCCAGAAGACGTTCATCTCCAGGCGTCGCGACAGGCGGGCCACGTCGTCCTCCGCGAAGCCGCCCTTTGCGGGGCGAACGGCGAGGCTGCGCAGGTCGCCGCCGAGGTCACGCACAGTCTCGAACGGGAGCGCGATCACCTCGTTGGGCAGAAAGTGGAGGTAGGAGGTCGACTCATCTCCGGTAGCCGCTACTTCGTCGAGCGCCTGCGCCTTGGCGGTGTCGGCCTTCTGGCTCTGCAGCACCTGCTGCTTGGCGAAGTCGACCGGCGTCAACGCCTCGCCGTTGAGGTCCAGTGTGTCCTTGAGGGCGGCGTCGCGCAGGATGCCCTTGACGCGGAACTGGATGCCGAAGAGGGTGACAGTTGGAGCGTCCGGCGTGCTGAGTAACTGCTCGGGGCGAATCCCCAGCGCCTTCGCCACAGACTCCGGCAGCAGGCAGACCAGCCGCTCGCCCGGAGCAAACCACTCGCCCGCGGTCAGCAGCTTGGGCTGCGCCAGGAACTGCCGCTCCTCCGGCGTCAGCCCGACGAGCGCTTCCAATTGATGGGCGCGACGCGCGCCTGCGGTTTCGCTGTATACCTCGTATGTCAAGTGCCCCTCTGCCGCCGCCGCCTGTGTGGCGGTGAGCCACGACCGCGCCGCCACCGGGTAGTGCTCGCCAAACGTCTCAGCGATCACTTCGCGGGCGCGCACCGGCAGCGGGGCCCACCCCCGGCTGTTGAGCAGCAGCCCCTGGTATGGCGGCTGGCGCTTGAGGTCGAGACGCCGATCCCGCAAGTACTGCCCGACCCCGGTGAAAGAGAGCATCGTGAACGTCGTTACGACGATGGTCACGGCGGTTAGCACTGTGCGAATCGGTCGTTGCCGCAGGTTCGAGAGTCCCAGGTTGACCGACACCAGCGCCAGCCCTGCCCGATTCACATCGGCGCCGGGGATGTACTCGCCGCTCTGCTGCATCTCGCGCATCTGGTCGTTGAACTTGGAGTAGAGGAGCCAGATCACCAGCATTGCCAACGCCAGGATCACGAAGGCCAGCAACACCATGAAGGGAGCGTTGGTCAGTGCAAATGCCGGGTGCACCATCCGCAGCACCAGAAACGACAGCACGAAGACCCCGAAGAAGCCGAGTAGCTGCCGCTCCAACCGCACGCTCCGCAGCAGCAGCCGCTCGAGGCAGTACGAGAACGGCACCAGCATGAGGAGATAGAACACCACGCCCTTGATGGCATCATTGGCGGTGCCGAGCACGTCGGGGTAGGCGCGCGATTCCAGGGCCGAGGCGAAGCGCGAGTCATTGACGCACTTGGTGTACCGGCGTTCGGCCAGCGCCTTCGCCGCCTCCTGGAGGTACGCCTTGCTGGTGGCGTGCAGCTTCTCGAGACGCCCATTGCGGACGTTGTGTTTGATGAACGCCTCCATGCGGTAGTGGTTCAACGCGTACAGGTCGCGGGCGAGTTGGTACGCTGTGGGCACCCCCTCCGCGATCTGTTCGACCTGGATCCCTTCGCCGCGCGGCTGCAGCTTGGAGGCCCGCAGCAGCGCCCCCCGCAGGCCGGTGAGTCCCTGGCTGAGCAACAGCTTGAACCGCGATAGCGGCGACACGAAAACCGCCGCGCAACCCTCGCCCCACCCCGAAGCATAGGACACGCCGAACCGTTGCGGCGCGCTGTCGGTTCGGGCGTCGAGGAGCCGCAACTCGGCCGGGTAGTTGAGCGACCGCTGGTCCATCAGGTCGTAGAGGTCTTTCGTCTCGCAGGGGAACAACGCGATCAGCCGGCTCACGTCTTCCCGCGTCATCTGCAGAGAGAGCGGGAATCGCTTCTCCAACCGGCCGTTGTCATTGGCGAAGTCGATTCCGCCGTCGTCGCCCAGGTGGTACGCTTCGAAACGGTACCAGCGGAGGTAGGGTACGCACGGGAACCGGAAGTAACCCGTGCCGTCGGCGCGGGCGACCATGGCGCCGCGAACGCCGGTGAAGCTCTTGCCGTGCCGTGCCACCAGGAGGCTGTCGGGAACTGGCCGGTCGGGGAAGGCGCTGATCTGCCCGCCCAAGGTCTTGGCTTCACCCGTCAGGAGGCATGTCTTGACAGTCGCCAGCTTCGCCAGCCCGAAGTCGTGAGACAGCTCGGGCGCGTCAATCAGGCGTCGGAAGAGACCCGCCACGAACTGCGCCTGAGCGTCCAAGCGCTCGAGGCTCTGCTCGTTCGGCGTGTCGAAGGGGGTGTCCCAGTGGACGCGCGCATCGTAGAGCGTGGCTGCCGTCAGCGCCGGCAGACCGACGACCTGGGCAACTTCGCCGTCGAACGCCATCGGGGTCGGCAGAAAGCTCTGCCAGGGCTTGCCCGCCAACACGCGCATGGTGTCGAGATACTGGACGGACGAGCCCGGCGGCTTCGTCTCTCTCGCCAGCTTCTGAATGGTCTCCGCGAGGTCGGCGTAGGTGCGCTCGAAGGTCTCGTTCTGGTCGAAGAAGTGCCCCTTGTAGAACAACCCAACCTGTTGCGTTCCACCCGACAGGTCAATACCGAGGTAGAACACGGGCTTGTGCTTCTCTGTGAGCCGGGCGAGTGGGAGTGATCCTCGAACGAGGGTCTGCCGCGTGCGCAGGTCTCTGGCTTCGCGAAGCAGCTCTGCGCGGGCGAGCGCGAACTGCCGTTGGAGCAGCGTCCGCTGCTCGCCGGAGAGATCGGCGAACCGGACCTTCCGGAGATAGCGCGAGAAGAGGTTGCTGAGCAGGTCCAACTCGGCGGTCGTCTGTCGGTGCTTGGCAATGCGCGTTTCGGCGTCCGGCACCTTGCTCAAAGTCAGGCGAAGGATGGCGTCGCGCGCGAGCAGCGTCTGGTAGCTCATGACGCCGACAACGCGCTTTGTGAGTGCCTCGTCTGCTCGGACGGCTTCGATGGCGTTAGCCGAGGGGGTGCCGAACGCGGTGACCCTCTGCTCCCGCTTGTCCGCCTCGACGCCCAGTGCGTTGGCGTCTGCTTCGAGCGTCTTGCGCCCCCGTTGCAGCACCCAGACCAACTCGCGCGGGCCGGCCAACGCCTGGAAGTGCGCGTCCAGGGCAACAAACAGCACCGACCGCGTAGGCGGGTGCTGGGCGCACCGGGCTGCCAACTGCAGGAGCGCGGCGATCCCGCCAGCTTGCTCCGCGCCCGGCGCCAGCGCCGGCACCGCCGAGGTCGAGTCGTAGTAGGCGGTGACCACCACCGTCTCCGGACGCCTCGCCGCGTCCGTCCCGGGCAGGAAGGCGTACACATTCTCGGCGCGCACGTTCTCCCAAGGCATCGCGCAGGTCAGCCGGACCCGCGTCGGCGGCGCGTCCCGCAGGCGCAGGCCGGACGCCCGGTCGATCCAGAAGCGCGGAATGCGGCACGGCGTCTGCAGGTACTTCCGGGTAGCTTCCGCCTGCGTCGTATCCTCCGGCGCGAGGAAGACCACGGCGCGCGCTCCCAGCATCGGCGCATTCAGCCAGTCCATCCCGCAGTCGAAGTCAAGCAGCACAACGGCGCCGGCAACGCGCCGCCCATCGAAGTCGGCCAGGCGTCCCCGCCCGGCAGAAAGCAGCGGCCCTGCAAGCCCCTCCTTGGGCAGTTGCGAACTGACCACCGTGTTCGGCCAGAGGGCATGAAGTGGCACCCGCTCCCCCGAGGGCAACAACTCGAGCGAGGCTTCCCGCTCGACCGGCATTGGGAGCAGGAAGGGCTGGGTGCCCACGTGCGGCAGGCCAAGGCTGCGAAAAGCACCGAGGACGTGCTGGCGAGCCGAAGTGCTGCCGGGATAGCCGGGCACCCGCGAGCCCAATGCGGCAAAGGCGGGCACCAACTCGCGCGTCGTCAAGGCAGGCGCCACCGACAATAGGGGAGGGGACTCAGCCAAGACGGAGGCAGAGGGGACCTGGAACGCACACCACACCCACACGAACCACACAAGGCGTCGGTGGGTTGGGTTCGGTCCACAGGTCATTCGGGCACAGTCACCGGGTGCAGGAGCGGAGGGGCACTCATGATCGTACAAGACTGTCGGCGGTTGCGCAAGCGGAGGGGAGCGCCTGCGTGCTAACTCTGCCTTGCGGCCAGCGTTGACCAACTCAGAACCCGAGAAGACGTGCCCGCCAGTGCGCGTCGCTGCCCGGGGTGTGGCTCAGGTTGGTCTGAAGAGCGGCCAGTCGTTGCCGTCTTGCGGCTCAAGCCGAGGAGACCGCCCGCATTGCCCGAGGAAACTACTCGGCGCGTCAGCTCTCGATGGTCACCGTCCTCGCCCCATGCGAGCTGTCGTATACCGCTTCACCAATCTGCAGTGACTTGTAGCTGTCCCACAGATCCGGCCCGCCCTCGACCAGGCCGAGGCAGCGTTTGGCGAAGTGCTCGACCTCGCCGCGGTAGCCAAACGTCGCCTTTGTGTCGGCGATGCCGGTCCAAGTGGGCTTGAACTCGTGGACGTAGCGGCCGGCGCGGGGGGCGACGGTGGTGAAGTCGTCGGGAGCCTGGTACCGCAGGTGCATCATGTCCTCGACAACGACGTTCGCCTCGAAGCCGACGACCTGCAGGATCTCGACGATGTCGCGGAAGCCCTGTCTGCACTCGAGTCCGTTGACGTCAAGCTGCCCCATGGCGCCGGAGACGAACTCCAGGTTGGCGAAGTAGGCGAACTGCGTCGGCGTCGCCTCGTGGTACATCGCCTGCACCGTCTTCACGTCGCCGCCGAAGAAGCGGATCAGATCGAAGATGTGGCAGAGCTGCCCGATGAGCATCGCCCGCTTGGCCGAGTCAATCCCCCAGATTTGCGGGTAGGGTCCCTGGGAGAACTTGCACTTGACCAAGTGGACGTCGCCGAACTCGGGGCGGGCGACGATGTCCTGCGCCATCCGGTACACGTCGGCGAAGCGCTTCATGAAGCCGACCTGTCCCCACGTGCCGTTGGTCTGGGCAAGCTCCGCCAGCTCCTTCGCCTCGGCGGACGTATTGGCAGACGGCTTCTCGGTATAGACGGGAATGCCGCGCGTCACCACGTGCGGGATCAGCTCGTACTGCTGCGGTGCCGGACCGATGACGAAGACGCCGTCCAAGTCCTCCTTGTCCAGCATTTCGTGCAGGTCGGTGTACACGCGTCGGGCGCCAAAGTTACGGGCGTTGCGTTGCGCCTTCGCTTCGTCAATGTCGCACACAGCGACGAGATCGATCTGCGGCACCAAGTGGATGTTCGGGAAGAGGGACGCGGTGGCGAAGCCGCCGCAGCCGATGAAGGCGAGCTTGGCTTGCTGTTGGCTGGACATTGGTGGAGCCTCCGGGAGTCGGGCCTCGGGTGCCCTGACTGACAGGTGAGGACTTCTTCGTCTGGCACCGGTTGGAAACAGCGACCCCGAGCCCGTCAAGCGCTTGCCCGTCCACGCGGTCCAGCGCCGCGATCAACCCGCCCAACGCGCGACCCGGGAGTGAGTGCCCGTTGCCGTGCGCCCTCAGATACACGGCAAGGAACATGAGCCCGAGGTAGGTGAGCAGCGCGATGAGTTCTGCTCGCGGTCGGCGCGCCATGGGCTCCACGCGGTCCGGGGAGGTGTGCGCGGCAAACACCATGGCCAGGAAGATGCCTCCGTAGAAGAACACCCAGACCGTCGGCAGGAACACCGGCAGGGCGCGCCACGGCACGAACGGGTGCCGGAGCACGTTCAGCACGACCATCGCGTTAAGGCAAACGAAGCTGAGCAGCAGGAATGCGATCAGCAGGTAGTCGCGCCGCAAGACTGCCAGCCACTGGACGGTGTGGCGTGACAGCAGACCCAGCAATTGGAGGAGCAGCGACGTAGTTCGCGGGGTGTCGGCGGGTTCATTCATCGGGCCGTGATCTGCTTCGCCAACGCCTTGCCCGATCCCTTGCGTTGAGCTGTGGGCCCCGCCAGGCCGTTGAACTGCCCAGACGAACGAAGCGCCGCGGTCCGGAGACTCGCGGCGCTTCGGGTGGATCGAGGACGTGGCTCAGTTTCCCGAGCGGTCGGGGAAGTGTGCCACGGGGACAGGTCGCAGGCGATCACAGGCGCGGGGCGTAGTCGCGGATCTTGTTCCCCTTCACCGACTTGACGTGCCCATCATAGTAGGCGTTGTCGATCTGCTCGTTGTGGCGGTTCCGCTCTGCGCCGGCATTGACAGGGACCCCGAAATCGAGATTCAGGGGCGGCTCCGCCCATCCGGCCGTAGCGCCGCAGGTGCCGTGGTTGGTGTGGCCGGCGCAGTTGTAGTATCTGCCGCAGCCATCACTGAACATCACGCAGTTCGAGTTGCTGACATCGCTGTCGATCTTGTCGGCCCAGCGGCCGCCCTTCGAGTTGACGTACGAGATGCTCATGCCATAGCTCATCCACCGGAACGGTGCATGGCTGGCACAGGTGCTGCGGGTCATCGGTGCCGGCTGGCTGGGACACACGAATACCTGAACGTTCTTAATGTAGGGCATTATCTGGACGCCCCACGAGTAACGGTTGACCGAACTCGGGACCGGCTGACCGTTGACCCAGTCGTCGACTGGGTTGGGGTTTCCGGGGCCGCGGTAGTACTGCAAGTTCCGCTCGTCGTAATCGGTTCGGTACATGACCGCCGAAAGCGCGAGTTGCTTGAGGTTGGACTGGCAGGACGCCTGGCGCGCCTTCTCGCGCGCCTTGGCGAACACGGGGAACAGGATCGCCGCCAAGATGGCAATGATGGCGATCACGACCAACAACTCAATCAGGGTAAAGCCTCTGCGTCTCATCATGGATGTCTCTCCTGGGCAAGATACATACTCACGACAGGTCCAACGGCGCGTGGGTTGGCCGGCGTCGTGCTGTTTCAGCCGGATCCACGGAAGTGCAGTCCCTCACCTCCATTGCATTCAACTCCCTATGCCGCTTCCTAACGGAACGCGCTGGACACAAGCTGTTTCTCTGTGCGCGCGGTTCTACACCAGCACGGGGCGGTGCGCAAGTCGTGTGAACGGATATCTTCTGTCAACGGGAGGGAGTCAGTGAGGGTCCTCCGCCACTGAATGTCGGCGCAGCAACCAGCGACTCTCCAGACGTAGTGTCCTGACCACGCGCCCGGGTTGGGTGTGCGGCCTCTGCAAGGGGGCAGCGGACACCGTGGCCGCGTCCGTTTAGGGGGCGCCTCCTCTGTCTGGTACCCATCACGGTGCCCGATAGCGGCTACGACCGCCGACAAGCGCACGGTCCCCTCCGCTTCCACCCGTTCGCCCTTCAGACCCAAATTGACTGCACCGGCCCACAGTGATATAATGCCTGTCGTGTCCAGGAACCGACAGCAGCCGCGTCTCGTGCTGGACACGTCAGCGGCCGGAAGTGCGCCCTGACCCCGCTGCCTGAACCGGCGGCGGCCGCCGGCGCCACCCAGGAGGTAGGACCGTGTCAAACGCAATCCTCGCTCGTATCCGCCCTTCACTGCTTCTCGTCGGGTTTGTTGCCCTGGCGACCTCCCTATCCCAAGCCCGCCAGGCCGACTTGGCAGCTTACGACGCCGTCTATGGCGACGTCGCGGGACGCCCGAAGGGCTGTCAGGTCTGCCACTTCAGCCCGGACGGCAAGGGCCCTCGCAATCTGTTCGGGCGCGACTACCAACAGGCGGGAAAGAACAAGGAAGGCTTGCGGGCCGTCGAGCAGAAGGACAGCGACAACGACGGCGTCATCAACCTGGATGAGATCCGCACCGGACACTTCCCCGGCATGTCGGACGACAAGCCGGCCCCGGCCGAGATCCAAAAGGTCCGCGGCGGCGCCGCACCCGCCCCCAAGGTAGCCGAAGCCCAGCCGGAGAAGAAGCCGGGGGTGAAGGCCACCCATCCCGTCGGCCTGCACGTCGGTGCTGCGATTGCGCTGTCGGCCGACAAGCCGCTGAAGGTGTACGACGGGCTGCTGACGGAGTCAGAAGTGGGTGCCGTGGTCGGGACTTGGGGCGGCGGAACGTGCGAGGAGACCGGGGATCGGCACCTGGGCGACCGGGACCACTCATTGAAGCTGGAGATCAAGGGCCTGTATGAGGGCGCGCGGCTGGACTTTGCACGTCCGGTCGAGTTTGCCGGTCAGGAGCAGGGCGCGTACTTGGTGCTGGACTTGTCCCTCCCGCAGAAGAAGGTGGCGAAGGGCGGCGGGATGGGGGAACTCGGCGGCCCAGGGATGGGCGAGGGGGGCATGATGGGAATGCCGGGCGGCATGGCTGGCATGGAAGGCGGGATGATGGACATGCCCGGCGGCATGGCAGGCACGCCGCCCATGGGATCGGGAATGCAGGGCGGGATGATGGAAGGCGGGATGATGGAAGGCGGGATGATGGAAGGCGGGATGATGGGACCTGGCGCGATGGGCGGGCCGGGAGTCATGCCGCCTGCGGGGGCGGGAGCCGGTCCTGAAGGCACCGGAGTCGGCGCTGGCGGCGGGGGCGTCGCCCCGAAAGACTCGGCCATCGAGCACCTGCGGGTTGTGCTCCTCTACGAGCAGGGAATGCGCGTTATCCCCAGGTACAGAATTCGGGAGGAGTGCTTCGACGCTGCAACCGGTTGGGTGCACCTGGACATTCCGCTTGCGGAGGCCGTTAGTTCCCAGAACGTCTCCGGTAGCCTCCGCCGCATTGCCCTCCTCGGCGATGGGGAGGGCGAGGTCTACGTTGGTCAGGCATTGTTGGCCCTCGACCCTGACCCCCTGGATTTCGTCATCAAGGCCGGCACGGGCGCCGAAGATGAAATCACCGTTCGCGCCGGAGAACCGGTAGACTTCTACCTGGAAGCGAAGAAAGGCCGCCGCGGCCTGATTCGCTACACTTGGGACTTCGACGACAAGGACGGCATCCAGGAGGACCACGTCTCGGCGACGCCTGAGGAAACAGTGCCGGTCACCAAGGAGCAGGCCGGCACGTACACCCTCACCGTCACAGCGCATGACCGCGATCAGGTCAAGGAGAATCGGCAGCAGACCTTCAAGCTGATCGTGCAGCCGAACGAGCGGGCTGCGGCCGCTGGACCCATGATCAAAGAAGCCGGCCAGTAGCGAAGACCGGTTGGGCGGCGGGCGGTGACAACGGCCTGCGGTTCCCCTCGGCCGGCCCACAACGCACCCGCGATACAGAGCCGTTCGCGGCCAGCCACTCACTCAGGCGCAGACCGGAAGCTGTGATGATCCGCATCGGCACCTCGGGCTTCTCCTACAAAGACTGGGTGGGGCATTTCTATCCGGTGGGCACTGTCGACCGCGACAGGTTGCGGGTCTATGCGGAGCACTTCGACGCGGTCGAGGTCAACAGCTCGTACTATCGCATCGGGCATCCCCGAATCTACTCCGCCATGGCGAAGAAGGTGCCCGCGGGGTTTGAGTTCGTGGTCAAGGCGAACCAGGCCATGACGCATGAGCGCGAGCTGAACCGGGAGGTGTTCCGCGAGTTCTGCGAGTCCGTGGGGCCGCTGCTGGACGAGGGCAAGTTCGGTTGCGTGCTGGCGCAGTTCCCCTGGTCGTTCAAGCGGACCCCCGAGAACGAAGCCTACCTCCGGACCTTTCGCGAACGCATCGAGCCGCTGCCCACCGTGATCGAGTTCCGCAACCTCGAGTGGTGCGAGCCCGACGTCTTTGAGGTGCTGCGGGAGCTGGGCTTTGGGTTCTGTTGTGTGGACGAGCCGCGGCTGAAGGGACTCATGCCGCCGGTAGTGACGGCAACCTCTCCCCTGGGCTATGTGCGCTTCCACGGCCGCAATGCGCAGAAGTGGTGGAAGCAGACAGAGGCGTGGGAGCGCTACGACTACCAGTACAACGAGGAAGAACTGAAGGAGTGGGTCCCCAAGATAGAGTCGGTTGCCGAGGAGACGGAGAAGGAGTACGTCTTCTTCAACAACCATTACCAGGGCCAGGCGGCGACCAACGCGCAGATGCTGTTGGACCTGCTGTCGTAGAGGGAGCGCGGATCTTGGCGGGCGCGGCAGAGCCGGGTAGCGGGCCCGCGGTGGGCGGTTGCCCTCGACTACTCGCCTTCCGAGCGCGTTGCCCCGGTCGCGTGGTTCAGCTCCACGACCGCCTTCAAGTAGTCGGCGATGGCCTGGCGGTATTCCGTTTGGACGCTCCGGAGCGTGCGTTGCGCTTCCAGCACGTCGAGCATCGTGCTCGCACCGGCGTCGAAGCCGCGCTGGATGGTCTGGGTCACCTGTTCGGTCTGCGGGACGAGTTCCCGTTCGTAGCGTTCGACGGACGCGCGCGCCTGCTGCACGTGGGCGAGGGGGGTGACAACCTGCAAGCGGATCCGGCGTTCCAGCTCCCGGCACAGGGCCGCCTGTTCGGCTGCGTCGGACGTGAGGGCGCTCGCTTCACCTCGGAGGGCGCCCTGGTCGAAGAGCGGTACCGACAGCACGAGCATGACGGCGTTCCTGCCGTCTGACCGAACGCTGTTGCGCTTTCCCTGGACGGACAGGTCGGGGAGCCTGTCGGCGCCGGCGAGACGCACCTCGGACTCCCTGGCGCGCAGCTCGGCTTGGGCGGCGCGGATTTCCGGGCGTTGCTCCAGGGCTTGGACGATAAGCTCCTTCTCCTTGGTCTCGATAGGCCGGAACTCCAGCTTGTCCGCCAGCGCAGTTGGCGAGGTCGCGTCTCGGCCGAGGAACTCGTCCAGTTCCGCCTCCCGGATGCGTGCCTCGCTTCGGCTCTTCAGCAGTTCCTTGTCGGCACGCGCTGCCTCCAGCGAGGCCCGGTCAACCTCCACGCGGGGCACGTCTCCCACGTCAAACCGCTTCTGGGCTGCCTCGCGGAACTGGGTTGCCGTCGTGGCAAGCGACTCATTCAGCGCCACAAGTTCGCGAGCCAACAACAGCTCGAGATATGCCGTCTGCACTTCGTACGCCAGCGCCTGCCGCGCTTCGCGTATCTCCGCCTCCGCCCCGGACAGGGGTGCCCCGGCCACGCGTGTCTGCAGGCGCCGGCGCCCCTTTTAGTCGAGCGGCTGCGAAACCACAATCTCCTCGTGGAACCTCCGACGTCAACCGAGCCCCAGAACCCATTCCACGTCAGTTCGGGGTTGGGGAACGCCTTGGCCGCCTGCACCCGCTGGCGGGCCGCCTCGACCCGGTACTCCGCGGCGGCTACCGACGGGTGGCTGGTCAAAGCGAGACGCACGGCGTCGGCCATGGTGAGCGGCGCGGGCGCTTCCGTCTGCTGGGCCATCGCCGGCAAGGCCATCAAGCTGAGCAGGAGAGTCGTCATCAGTTTGGGTGCAGGCATCTCAGTTCCCCTCCGCTTGAGCGGGCAGGGGGAGCCGTTGGCGGCGGCGCATCACGTGGAGCAGTGTTGGCGCCAGGATCAGCGTGAAGAGCGGCGAGCAGGTCAAGCCGCCGATGGAGGCGACTGCCAAGGGCTGCTGCATTTGTGCGCCGGCCCCCAAACCGAACGCCAGAGGCAGCAACGTCAGTACGGCGATGACTGAGGTCATCAGCACCGGCCGCAGACGCAGCCGACCGCCGTGAACGAGGGCTTCATCCAAGGGCAGACCCTCCCGGAGCCCGTCGTGGACAGCATCCATGAGCAGAATGCCGTTGGCCAGCACCATGCCGAAGATCATGATGGCTCCGGTGAAAGAGGACGCATTGAATGCCACGTTTGTCAACCACAGCGCCAGCACCACCCCCGCCATCGAGAATAGACCGCTGAGGATCAGCGCCACCGCTTCGGCGAAGCCGTGGTATTGGCAGACGAGCACGATGAACACCAGCGCCATACCCAGCATCAGCACAGTAAGTAGCGAGCGGAACGACTCCTGCTGGGTGTGGAACAGCCCGCCGTACTGAAGCGTGTAGCCGGGCGGCAGCTTGATCTCCCGCTCGATCCGCTGGCGTACTTCGGCGTTGGCGCTGCCCAGGTCTCGCCCCTCCAACTGAGCGGTGACCGGAATCATCGGCTGCTGGTTCTCCCGCGTGACCTCGAAGTAGCCGGGCCCCTCGGTGATGTCGGCAATGGACTCCAGTGGCACTTGCTGACCTGTCGCCGAGAGGATCGGCAACGTGCGGATCGGGTCGCGCGTGCGCCGTAGTGCTTTCGGGTAGAGCACGCGGATTTCGATGAGTCGCTCGCCCGAGCGGACGACGGTCTCGGCCTTCCCGAACAGCGCTGTCTGCAGCGTGTCGATCACTTGCTCTGGGGTCAGCCCCAGCCTCGCGGTGCGCTCCGGGTTGAGCCGCACGTTCAGCTCCGGCCCGCTGCGCGTTACGTCGTGGATGGACTCTGTAGTGCCCCGCACTTTCGCCACGAGTGTGGTGATCTTCTCAGACAGGTTCGCCAAGACCTCGGGGTCGTCGCCGAACACCTTGACCTCGAGGGGGCTCGGCTCGCCGGCGATGTCGGCAACACAATCGGCCAGCGGCACAACTGCCTCGAAGACCACCGACGGCATCTTGCTCTCGCACCGATGGCGCACGTCGTCCATGACTTCCCGCATGGACCGCCTGCGGTGCGCGAGTGGCTTCAGCTTGACTGACACATCGCCGGCATTCTGGTCGGTAGCGAAGAACCCCAGCTCGACGCCGGTGCGGCGGGCGTAGGACTCCACCTCGGGCGTCTTCTGCAGGTCGGCTTCCATGACGCGACACAGCCGGTCAGTATCCTCCAGGGTGGTGCCGGGCGGCGCCAGATAGTCCAGCACAAACCCGCCTTCATCCATCTCGGGCATGGAGCCCGTGGGCAGAGGGCGAAACGCCAGCCCGCTCCACACTGCCACCAACAGGGCGAAACCCAACACTGCGAACGAGATGAGCACCGTCAGCGGGAGGCAGAGCACGACGATCAGCGTACTGCGTAAGCTGCCCAGGAAGAACCAGAGCACCACCATTCCCAGGAGTGCACCCAACAGGATGGCATCGCGAAGGCTCGTCATGGAGTCGCCCAACAGCTCCGCTTCGTCGTAGAAGGCCCTGAACGTGACATCGTCCGGCAGCGCCTTTGAGCGTCTCAGGTCTTTGAGCCCGGCCAGGATCTCCCGGGAGACGTTGGCCGTGCTGGCGCCCTGCTGCTTGAGGACGCTCAGCAGCACGGCTTCGTGACCATTGGCGGTGCAGACCTCCTGAACTTCCTGGTCGGCTTCGCGCACTTGGGCGATGTCGCGAACGCGGAGGGGCGTCTTACCCCTCATCGCGACGACCACGTCAAGGATCTGCGGAGCGTTGTCGAGTTGGGCCGTACCCAGTACCAGGTAGCTCTGGTAGTGCTGCGAGAACCGACCGACCGATTGGAGCAGGTTCGTCCCGGCCAGCGCGGCCGACACCTGCTCGACGGAAACGCCAGCGGCCCCCAGCGCTGCCGGATCCGCGAGCACTTGGTACTCCCGCGTCTCGCCGCCCTGAACGAGGACGCGGTAGACGCCCTTCTGCCGACTGAGGAAGGGCGCTACCGTCAGCATGGCGAGCTCACGAAGGTCGCGAGGTGAGTGCTTGCTGGAAGTAAGGCTGGAGCCCAGAACCGGGAAGCTGGAGGGGTTGACCCACTCGACGCCGATGTCTGCTTCGGGCGGCAAGGACGAGCGAATCTGGGCGAGGGCGGCGTTCAGCCGGGTGTATGCCTCGAAGAGGTCGGAGCCCCACTCAAAGTCGATGGAGATCTCCGAAGCGCCGCGTGACGTCTTGGATACTACGCGACTGGCTCCGGGAACGCTGTTGGCCGCGGACTCCAGTGGGCGGGTCAGGCGGAGCACCACGTCCTGGATGGCCATGTCGCCGGCTTCGACGATGATGGCGATCCGGGGGAACGGGAAGTCCGGGATGATGGAGGCGGACATCCGCCGATACGTTACCGCCCCCAGCAGGCTCAGGAACAGGGCCGTGAGCAGGACGCCATGTGCGTTCCGGAAAGAGAATCGCGACCGACTCATGGGAGGACCTTCACCTTCGCGCCGTCTGCCAATGAGAGCGTCCCATCCGCCACCACCCGCTCGCTTTCACGAAGCCCTTTGATGCGCCTTCTCGTCTCGCTCGACACCCAACTCGACACGACGTTCGTGGACCTGACTCTCCGAGTCGACCACGTATACGAAGCTCTCTCCGGCCCTGCCGAAGACGGCGGCAAGCGGCACCTGCAGGGCCTGTTCGTGGGCGGTGAGCACGAGGCTCACGTCGGCGGCCCTGCCTTCCTTCAGTTCGTGGGAGCCGTTAGGGACCAGCAGCTCGAGGGGCACCAGCCCGGTGTCGGTATTGTTCAGGGCCCCGATTGTGGAGACAGTGGTGCGGAAGGAAACGCCAGGCAGGTGCGGCAAGGTGACGGTGGCTGCCTGCGCCAGCTTGAGGTCCGCCTCGGCTGCCCTCACTTTGGCTTCCTGAGCGCGAATCTCTTCGGCGCGCGTTCCTTCGCGAAGCAACTTCACCTGCTCCTGAGCGGTGGCCAAGTGGGCTTGGGCGGCCGTTCGGTCGGCGCCGGCTCGCTCTCTGTCTTTGCCGGACGCCAGCCCGTCTGTGAACAGCGCACCGACGCGCTCCACCTCCTTTGCCGCGGCTTCTGCGTCCGACTGGGCTTCGCGGACGGCGGCTTCGGCTTGAGCGATTTCCTGTGGTCGCGGTCCAGCGCGCAGTTTCGCCAATTCCTCCTGCTCGACCTGAAGCGCCGCCTGAGGGCGCTGGATCTCCTCCGGGCGGTTGCCCCGTTGGAGACGCGTCAGGGCAGCTTGGGCGGCCTTCAGGGCGGCCTTCGCCCCAGCGACCTCCTGCGGTCGGCTCCCGGCCCGCAGTTTGGCCAGCCGCGCCTCCGCGGCGCGCCTGACTGCGTCCGCCGGGAGAACCTGCGCGGCCTGCAGCTCCCGGCTCTGCGGCACGAGCCGGATCTCGTTTGCTCAACAGTGGTCAAGCAGGGCGGCCAGGGAACAGCCGGTCGGATGCCAAGGCGCTCACCAGCGCACGGCCAGACCTACTCCGTTGGGGCTTAGCGCAAGGGTGCTTCCGCACATAGCGGTCGGCAACGAAGTGTCCGAGCAGGGCGCCGGCCAGGACGTCGTGGAAGTAGTGTGCCTGCAGGTCGACACGCGACCACGCGCTCCCGGCGGCCAGCCCGTAGGCCGGCCCTCTATAGCGGGGATGGTAGTCGCCAATCACCGTTGCCATGGCGAAGGCGGCGGAAGAGTGGCCGCTGGGGAAGCTGGTGCGAGGTCCGTCGTTCGGCCGGCGCTCGCGAACGGTCGCCTTCAACAGGCTGGTCAGCAGTCCGATCGCGGCAAGCGCCTTCGCGCCCTCGCGCGCCTCGGTATTGCCATGGGGGCCGCTGACGAAGAGGGCAGCTTCCCCCAGCGCCAGGGCGGGGCCGATGGCGGCGGAGAGCGTCCGAGCGTCTTTGTCTTCGTCGGCCCACGGCGGTCGCAGGCTGGCAGGCAGCAGCGCCAGGGCTATGAGAGCGCGCCCGCTCGCGCGCCACGTCTCAGTGTGTCTGTTCACTACCAATGTCCTTTCAAATGGGGTGAATCTGGGTGCCGACGGCCGGCAGGCGAAGTGACAGAACGAACTCGCCGCCGACGCTTGACTGTGCGTCTACGGTGCCGCCTAGCGCGGCGACAGTCTCCTTCACCAGTGAAAGCCCCAGACCGCAGTGGCCGGGGTGGCTGCGGGTCTGGTCCCCCCCCCGACAGCGCCGTCGCCAGCGCCCCGATGATGGCGAGGATGAGCGATAGTCGGGCCAACACGCGGTCGCCGTCGGCAGTGTCGCGCGCCAAGACAGCGCGGATCCTGGGGACGGCGGCGTCCCCACGTCCGGACTCGTGTTCCTCCGCGTCGTGCCGGGGCAGGCAGGTCAGCTCAACCGCTCGGCCGCGGCGCCCGTCCGGAAGGGACAGCGGGCGGTAGTGCGCTGCGCTCCCGGCGTCGTCGAGCAGCGGCAGGTTCTTCTGCCCGCGCGACGGGGACCGATACAGCACTGCCCCGCCCGCCCGCCAGAGCTGCAGATAGGCCGGCCGGGCTGTCCGACCAAAGTCGCTCATGTCGAGTTCGTGCAACTCCACGGAGAGGCGCCCACGCTCGTACTCCAGCGTGGACGTGAGCAGTCGGGCCTCGCTCTCCAGCGGTCGGTCGAGCTGCCTCAGCAGGTCGCTGCGCACCAGCAGGTACACAAGCATCCCAGACACAAGAAGCAAGCTGGTGACGGCAGCGACCGTGCTCGCAATGAGGGTTCGACGGAGAGATTGCATCAGCGGTCTTCCGAGAGGACGTAGCCGGTCCCTCGACGGGTATGGAGGAGTCGTGACAGCCCGCCCGCCTCCAACTTCCGGCGCAGGTGACCAACGTGCGGGTCAACCACATTGCTCCCGGGGGATTCGCCGAAGTCGTAGGCATGGTCCCAGATCTCGTCTCGCGACACCGCCTGACCAGCCCGCAGGGCGAGGAACTCCAGGAGGGCGTACTCCCGAGCGGTTAGTACTCTAATAGGAATTTATGACGCGTTTTGAAGGTATGGAGAGCCATTTTGCCCTATTATACAAGGGTTGATTGTCGTGTTGAGTTGCGCAAGAAATGGCTTGAGATGAGCGTTTTGGCCAGCATTTTCCGAGATCATTGGGACGTGTGTGGGGAGGCGGTTTTGGGGCGACTGCCGCCCGGGGTGTACAAGGCGGCTCGCGAGGTGGTTCCCAAGATCCTGCGCTGCAAGACCGAGGCGAGCGGATTCGCCTCGCTTCGCTGTGAGTGCGGTCATACGGAGAAAGTGCCCTTCACCTGCAAAGGTCGCTTCTGTCCGATCTGCGGGCCGGCCGCGGCCGCCAGGGCGGCGGAAGCGGTAAAGGGACGGTTGCTCAATGTCACCCATCGGCACATGGTGTTCACGATTCCCGAGGAACTCCGCTGGCTGTTCTTCCGCGATCGCAAGCTCCTGAAGCTGCTGTCGGATGCCGCGGCGCAAACGCTCTTGGAAGTGGTGGACCAGCGGTGTCGAGCGCGCCGCGTGCTGCCCGGGATCATGTGCACGGTGCAGACCTTCGGTCGAGCGCTGAACTTCCATCCGCATGTACACGTGCTGGTCACGGCGGGCGGTTTGCAGGGCACGCGGGTGTGGCAACCGGTGCCGTTCTTCCCCGCGCTGTCGGTCTGCCGCAAGTTCCAGTACCATCTGCTGAAGGTGCTGCGCAAGAAGTTCAGGGGCGACGAGAAGGTGCTCAAGCTGCTCCGGCGGTGCTTTGATCGGTACCCCAAGGGTTTCCGGGTCAACGTGATGTCGCAGTACCCCAATGCCGCCATGGCCGCCTCCTATTGCTGTCGGTACACCGGGCGGCCGCCAATCAGCGAGAGCCGCCTGGCCGACTACGAGGGACAACAAGTGACGTACTGGTACGATGACTATCGAACCGGGGAGCGGCTTCAGGTGACGGTCTCTGCCCAGGAGTTTCTCTTCCGGCTGCTGCAGCATCTGCCGCCCAAGTACAGTCGCACGGTGCGGTACTATGGGCTGTACGCCCGCCGCGTCCGCCGGCCGTTGTTCGACGTGGTAGAACAGGTGAGCCAATACGACTACACCGTGCCGCGGAAGCCGAGTCCGATCCTGAGCTGGCGCGAACGCCTGCTGACGTACTTCCAACGGGATCCGTATCGGTGCCCCCAGTGCGGCGCACGAATGGAGCTGGTCGCTTGGTGCTACCCCTCGCGAAGGAGCGCTGATGAAACGAACTACTGGCGGGGGCGCACGAAACAAGAACGCCAAGCTGACCGCGGTCAGCTATCGCTGCGCTTCGTGTGACTTCGCCGAGACGATCCCCGCCGAGATCATTGCCTACTTCGACGCCATCGACCCGGGGCTCCCGGGCCAACCGGCGACGTTCCAGTGCCAGCGCTGCCCCGGTATCATGTATCCCGTCTGGTGGCTGGACGATCAGGCTGACTCCCACTCCACCGTTGAGCGCGGTGAGGCCCTTGACCTTGGTCGCCGAAGGCGTTAGTCCTACAACCGTACTTAGCTCGGGGCAGGTCTCCGACCGCCCCGAAACGCTTGACCGGAAGGTCTCAAAGGGCTGC
>PEVN01000546.1:43202-68131 GCA_002779825.1 Armatimonadetes bacterium CG06_land_8_20_14_3_00_66_21
AGGTCTCAAAGGGCTGCGAATCCACGGGATTCGAGGAGACCTGTCGGTCCGGGGAGCGGCGGGGTCAGGAGACCCTCGCCGAGCACAGTCTTCGCTTGGTGCGTGTTGACAGAAACCATGGGTGAGCCCACTTGAACTTAGTTTGGGTTAGTTCGACTCTACCCGAGGCGACAGCCGACGGCAAGGCGGCGCGGGCCGAGCCGCGGGGAGTGCCCGGCCAGGGACTAAGCCAGACGCACGTGTGCTACAATCCAGTCCGCCGCTTGGGGCGCGGTTGAGAGCCCACAGAAAGGCCGCACCAAGGTCTCCCTCGTCAGCAGCGCTCGCGAGGTCCCACCAGAGCTGCTTTCCCATGTGCCCACACCAGAATCCCATGCGTGAGTCGAAGCGAAGGACCCAGCGGATGTCGCGGGTCGGGACACTGTGCCTCTCCGTCCTGGTGGGGGTGACCGTTGCCACGGCGCGAAGTGCTGACCTCGTTGCGCACTGGCCCTTCGACGCAGACCTGACGGACGCAGTGGGGCAGAGCCACGGCGCGGCGCACGGTAGCTCGTCGGTGGGCAAAGACGCCAAGGTCGGCGCCGGCGCCCTTCGCCTGGGAGGCGCCGTCGGCGACTACGTCAAGGTGGAGTCGAATCCGCGCCTCGACTCGGACAGCTTCTCCCTGCTCTACTGGGTCAAGGGCGACCCGCATCTCGAGACGAGCAGCGGTGGTTTGTGCCGGCGGTTGGTGGGCTTTGACGACTTCGCCTTCGAGACGGACTGGAATGTCCACTCCCCCACGGAGTTCGAGATCAACTGGTGGTGGAATGGCACCTGGTACAAAGGCTTCGCCGATCCGCCGAAGGACCAGTGGATTCACCTCGCGTGGACGTACGACGCCTCGAACCGGCTACTTGCGCTCTATCGCGACGGCGAGTTGGCAAGCCTTGAGCCCAACGTGACCCTCAACCGGAAAGGGAAGGCGCTGTACGTCGGCGGCCAATACAGAGGCTCGCAGAACTTCAAGGGGCTGATCGACGACCTGCGGCTGTACGACGGCGTGCTTGACACGGAACAGGTCCAATCGGTCGTCCACGATCCCGCCGCGCCGCTGCCTCCCGCCCCCCCCGCCGCGGGTCCCACCGTCCGCTTCGACTTCGAGACCGGCGACCTGCAGGGCTGGCGCGTGCTCGAAGGGGGATTCGCCAAGCTGCTCAACGACCGCGAGTTATTCCGCAACCGGCCGACGGTGCCGTTCAACAAACAGGGCAAGTACTTCCTCGACACCGTTGAGCAAGGCCACGACCCGCAGACGGGCGTGGTGGAGTCGCCGGTAATTGTCCTGACAGGTCCCCTGGTGTCTCTGCTCATCGGTGGCGGCAACCATCCCGACACCTACCTCGCGCTGTGCACGCTGGACGGCAAAGAAGTGCTGAAGGCGCAGGGCGTCAACGACGAGATCCTCCAGCGGGTCTCCTGGCGGGTGCCGCAGTTGGTCGGCCAGAAGGTGTTCCTGCGCATCGCCGACCAGAACCAGGGCGGCTGGGGGCACGTGACCTTCGACGACTTCGCTGCTCAGGGAACGCTCGACCCGAAGGCGACCGAAGAGAACTTCGCCCGCGCCGAGCTGCACAGTGCCCAGCGCGAGTTGGCTGCGCGGGTCGGGCAGGTCAACCTCGAGGCGTTGCGGCAGGTCATCGCGGACCTGACCGAGACGTTCCCCGCCCGGTACACCCACGGGCGTGAGTTCCTGAAGCGGCTGCCGGAGTTCGAGCGACAGGCGCGCGAAGTCAAGGAGATCCTCGACCGGGGCGATGCCGACGCGAGGAAGCGGGCTGCCGAACGGGTCGACGCGATTCTGGCATTCCAGCGCGAAGTGCTGGTGGCCAACCCGTTGGTCAGCGGCCAGCCGCTCCTGTTCGTGGTGCGCAACCAGTACCGGCCCGACCATCACAACACCGCGACGATGTTCCAGAAAGGCGAGATCAACCAGGGCAGCTTTCAGGGCGGCGGGGCGCTGAAGACCCTCGACTTCGCCAAGGGCGGCGAGGTGACAACACTGCTTGAGGTGCCCGAGGGCATCGTTCGCGACCCGGAGGTGGACTTCACTGGACGCCGGATTGTCTTCTCCATGCGCCGGAATGCCGACGACGATTACCACGTCTACGAACTCAACACCGATGGCTCCGGGCTGAAGCAACTGACCTTCGCCAACGGCGTCTCCGATATCGACCCGCTCTTCCTGCCCGACGGCGGCTTTGCGTTCTCCTCGACGCGCGAGCCGAAGTACTGCATGTGCAACCGCCATATCATGTGCAACCTGTTCCGCATGGAGGGCGACGGCGCCAACATTCACCAGATCGGGAAGAGCACGCTGTTTGAGGGGCACGGCGCGCTGATGCCGGACGGGCGCATTCTGTACGACCGCTGGGAGTACGTCGACCGCAACTTCGGCGACGCCCAGGGGCTGTGGACGGTCGACCCCGACGGCACGAATCACGCCGTCTTCTGGGGCAACAATACGTGGTCGCCGGGCGCCGTGCTGGATGCGCGCGTCATCCCCGGCACAGAGCAGTTCATCTGCAACTTCAGCTCCTGCCATGATCGCCCGTGGGGCGCGCTGGCGCTTGTGGACCGCGACCGGGGCGTGGACGGGCGCGACCCGGTAATCCGCACGTGGCCCGCTGACGCTCTCAATCTCGTCCTCGAGGAGGGCGCCAAGGAGGGGCGCGGCGGCTACGGGTTCGACGACTTCAAGCAGGTCAACCCCAAGTACGAAGACCCCTATCCGCTGAGCGATCCCGTCACCGGCGCCGGTGCCGGCAAGTACTTCCTAGCGTCCCGGAGGACGGGCGTCGGTGAGCAGATGGGGCTCTACCTGGTGGACGTGTTCGGCAACGAGACCCGCCTCCACGCCGAAGCCCCCGGCTGCTTCGACCCGATGCCACTCGGTCCGCGCCCGCGCCCCGCGGCGATGTCGCCGCGCCGCAACTTCAAGGACAAGGTGGGCCACTTCTACGTCCACGACGTGTACGAAGGCACCCACATGGAGGGCGTGAAACGCGGCTCAGTCAAATCGCTCCGCGTGGTCGAGTCGCCCGAGAAGCGCTTCTGGACGGGTCCCGCCTGGAACGGTCAGGGCACCATCGCCCCGGCCATGAACTGGCACGACTTCAACAACAAGCGCGTCCTCGGCACCGTCCCCGTGGAAGACGACGGCTCCGCCTACTTCGCCGTGCCCGCCGACAAGTACGTGTTCTTCCAGCTCCTCGATGCCGACGGCATGATGGTCCAGTCCATGCGCAGCGGCACAATCGCCCAGCCGGGCGAGCGAACCGGGTGCATTGGCTGCCACGAGAGCCGCAACCTCGCGCCGCGGCCGGTGGCCGGCAACACCCCCGAGGCGATGCGCCGCCCGGCGGCCAAACTGGAAGGCTGGTATGGCGAGCCGCGCCTGTTCAGCTACAGGAAGGAAGTCCAACCCGTCTTCGACCGATACTGCGTCCACTGCCACGACTTCGGCAAACCTGCGGGGCAGAAGCTGCTCCTTGCCGGCGACCGCGACGACACGTTCAATGCTTCCTACAACGAACTCTGGCGGAAGCAGTACATTCATGTCGTCGGCGCCGGGCCGTCGGCCACGCAGCCAGCGTACTCGTGGGGTTCGCACGCCAGCAAGCTGGTCGAGGTGCTCCGCGGTGGGCACAAGGACGTGAAGCTGGACAAAGAGAGCTTCGACCGGATCGTCACCTGGATCGATCTCAACGCCCCCTACTACCCCACCTACGCCAGCGCCTACCCCGACAATCTCTCGGGTCGCTGCCCGCTGGACAACGCGCAGCTTGCCCGCTTGACCGAACTCACCGGCGTGCCCTTCGCCAACCTGAACAGCTTCAGCGCCAACCGCGGCCCCCAGCTCAGCTTCGACCGGCCTGAGTTGAGCCCGTGCCTGGCGCCGCTCGAGGACGCGGACGCCGGCAAGTACCGCGAAGCGCTATCGATCATCGAAGCGGGGAAGCAAACACTAACAGCCCGCCCGGGTGGCGACACGCTGGACGGCTTTGTAGCGTGCGAGGTGGACCGGCAGCGGGAAGCCCGCTACGAACGCCGGGAACAGGCAGAGGCGCAGAACCGGGAGGCGTTGCGGACGGGCCGGAGGGTGCCGGACGGCAACCCGCCAGAGGCATCGACAGACAGGGAGTAATCAGAACCGTGGCCCGAAAGAAGGCGCGCTATCACGCAGTCAAGGTCGGGCGGGAGCCGGGGATCTACCTGACTTGGGCAGAGTGTCAGGAACAGGTGACCGGCTTCCCTGGCGCTGCGTTCAAGGGCTTCCAGACGCTAACGGAGGCGCAGAGCTTTCTCGGAGACAGCGCGGCGACGCCAAAATCGGCCGCCGCCGAAGCAAGCGCCGCGGTCCCTGACTCGGAAGGAAGTCCCGACCGCGTCGTCGTCTACACCGATGGCGCCTGCACCGGCAACCCGGGGCCGGGCGGGTATGGCGTGGTGCTGAAGAACGGCGGCAAGCGCACTGAGTTGTCGGGGGGCTTTGCGCGAACGACCAACAACCGCATGGAACTGACGGCCTGCATTGTCGCGCTGCAAGCACTGCCGGCCGGGTGCTGTGCCACGCTGCACAGCGATTCCCGCTACGTGGCCAGCGCCATGACGAAAGGCTGGGTTACCGGTTGGCGCAGCCGGGGTTGGCGCCGGCAAGAGGGTCCGCTGGCCAACGCCGACCTCTGGCAGCAACTGGTTGCCCTCTGCGACACCCGCGAGGTCGCCTTCGAGTGGGTGCCTGGGCACGCGGGGAACAGGGAGAACGAACGCTGCGACGAACTGGCTGTCGAAGCGGCCGCCGGGGAGGATCTTCCGCTCGATGAGGGGTACCAGCCTCCCGCAACCGTCGAGAAGCCCTCGAAGGCAGTCCCTCAGGAGAGCGGCCAAACGGTGATCACCTTCGAGTAGCCACGTCACCTTCCCGACGACGGAGAAGCACGATGAACCCTCGCTCGCTGATCCCGATCCTGATACTCCTCCCGGCAGCTTGCCTGTCAGAAGAGGGGACGACCGCGCTCATGAAAGCTCACGTCCTGACCGTCACTGACCCAATCACCGAGCCTGAAGATGGGCTCCTTCTCGGGAATGGCGACCTCTCGGTCAGCGTCTACCAGACGCGAGACAGGATCGTCTGGCGCTTCGGCAAGGGTGACGTGTGGGACCGGCGGTTCGACGCCAGCGACGACCCGAAGCCGCCGCACATCGAGGAGATCGCTCACGGGATTCGCGACGAGGGCTGGAAGTGCCCGCCCTACGGCGGCGCCGAGGCGGTCGCCCTGCACGGCACGGACAATCCGGAACGGATGAAAGAGCTGTGCAGCGGCGCGCCGGCCAGCTACACCAAGCGCCCGTACCCCTGCCCGAAGCCCGTCGGGGAGCTGGCGCTGCAACTTCCGCCCGATCTGGCCGGGCTGACGGTCCGGCAGGAGCTGAACATCGAGCAGGGCGTGCTGCGGATTGTCTGCTCGTCGGCGAGGGGAGTCGAGCTGCGGCTGACCTGCTGCGTGCCGCCCACGCCGAACGCACTCCTCGTGCGGTGGGAGCTGGCCAACTGGACGGACGGTACCCGGATTGGCAACACCAAGCCGCCGGTGTGGTTCTCGCTCCGTCGGTGGGCAGACCCGGATGCCCGCGCGTTCGCCCAGGAGTTCTTCGCCGAGAGCCGGCACGGCGCGTTCCTCGGGATGGACTTCGCCAAGGTGACGCCGTTGCCGCCACCCACCGTTCGTGCCCTCGACGGCGTCCACGTGGTCGAGCAGACGTTCCCGCCGGACCCGACGTTTCCCAACGGCTTCCGGTACTTGCTGGCGCCGTTTGCGTCCGCCGCGGCCGTTGAGTCCGTAGACCTGTCGGCCGTCGGCGAGGCGCGGTTGCACCTGCTGCCGCCGAAGGAAACGACCAGCGGTTGGGTGGTCGTTGCCGTGCCGTCTTCCAGCGCCGAGGGCGGCGCCGAGGCAGGGTTTGGTCGGGTGAAGACGGCGCTGGCGACGGAGCCGGAGCAGCAGGTCGCCCGCTGGGAGGAAGCGGCCCGACGCGACGCGGCGGAGTTCTGGTCGCACTCGGCCGTCGAGATCGGCGACCCACTCCTCGAGAACCTCTGGTACGAGACCTACCACGCCCGGCGCTGCACGACGCGAGCCGGCAAGACGCCGCCCGGTCTGTTCCTGCCCAGCACCGTGCGCGACTTCTCTCACTGGCATGGCGACTACCACACCAACTACAACTACCAGCAGCCCTACTGGGGCGACTACACGGCAAACCAACAGGAACTGGGTGACGCGTACTTCACCGGCATGAGCTACTTCCTGCAGATGGGGAAGCTCATCGCGGAGAAGTACTACGGCACGCGAGGCGTCTTCATTCAGCTCAGCGGATACCCGATCAAAGCCGAAGAGGACGCCTTGGGCGCAGTGCCGATGGGGCGGATGGCCTACATGACCGGCTGGGCGGCGAACCCGTACTGGTGGCGCTATCTCTACACGAAGGACGAGAAGTGGCTGCGCGCGGTCGGCTACCCGGCGCTGCGCGACTGCGCGCTGTTCTACCTGGACTTCATGAAGAAGGGCGACGACGGGCTGTACCACGTCTTCCCGTCTAACCAGGGCGAGGACGGCTTCACCGGCGACCCAAAGGACTACACCGACCGCCCACAGGGGATGCGCCACTTGCGCTACTGCTTGCGGTCGGCGATTCAGGCAAGCGAGGCGCTGGACGTGGACGCCGACTTGCGCGCGCAGTGGCGCGACCGGCTCGACCACGCCGCCGGCGACGACGGCAAGCCACTGCCCGAACGCGAGGGGCTGGCAAAGCTCTTCTTCGAGGCCAACCCGCCGGAGTTCGGCGACGGCCGCCCCCCTGTCCCTCGCCCCGCGAAGTCCGCCGGGGCGCCCTGGCCGGGTGCGGGCGAGTGGCTCGACCTCTGGTATGCCGGCCAGTACCCGGTGTGCGCAATGTCGGCGCTGCGCGGCGGTGGACTCGACCCCGAGCGCCTCTACGCCGGTCTGCGCCGAATCATCGAACGGTGGCGTCACCCCAACGGCCTGATCTGGGCCATGAGCGTCGCAGACTACGGTCACGCCGGCGCCTGGACCGAGACCCTCGGCGTCTGCGCGCCGCTGCAGGAGATGATGCTGCAGAGCTTCGGCGGCGTGCTGCGGCTGTTCCCTGCCTGGCCGGCGGAGGTGCCGGGGAGCTTCAAGACACTCAGGGCTGAGGGCGCCTTCCTGGTGAGCGCGAGCTGGGCCGACGCCAGCGTCAAGGCGGCCGAGATTCTCAGCGAACGAGGCGGCCCATGCCGGTTGTTCTCCCCGTGGCCGGAAGGGCTGCGCCTCGAGGCAGCCAACGGCCAGCCGGTGGCAGTGGCGCGCGCCGAAGACGGCGTCTGGAGTTTCCCAACCGCGGCCGGACAGACGTACCGGCTGCTTCGGCCGTGATCGAGGCGGCGCGGTTTGCCGTTAGGAGGGGCGAACTCCGGGATAGCCGTGCGGACACCCCCGCGGGGCAGAACGCTGTCGCCGGACGCCCGAACTTGTTCGGGGCCCTCCGCGCTCAGTCCCCGAACAAGTTCGGGCGTCCTGACGGCAGCTTCGAGAGAGGACACACATGACGCGAATCCTGTTGCTGGTTGGCTGCACACTCTCACTCGTGGCCCCGCTCTCGGCCGAAGCCGCGATCGAGGGCGCCTCCGCGCCCCGCTGGCAGGCGTGTACCGGGTGGACCACGACCCCACCCGCCCGGTATGGGGTTACCAACGAGAACGGTGCGCTCGTCTTTGCCGCGGAGGGGGCCAATACAGAACTGCCCTGGCTGCTGCGCCTGGAGGGGCACGGCGTGACGGGTGACGAGCACTACTTGCTGTTGCGGTACCGGGCGACAGGGATGGTGGCGACGCGCGGCAACTACTTCGTGCATGGCCAGGAAGGCACGGTGGGCGGGCGCGCCTATGCCCTGGCAGACCAGCTCAAGCCCGATGGCGAGCGGCACACGCTGGCTGTTGATCTGGTCGCCCTTGAGCCGGCGGAACTCACGCAGGGAGTGGCGCTGAAGGTGATCGTCGATGACGGCGGCAAGGCCAGGCTGACCGTTGAGCGGCTCTGGTTCGCCGACGAACTGCCGAAGGGCGCGGAAATCGCCGAGCTGGCCTTCCGCACGGCGGACAAGACAGTTTCTGTGGACTGGCAGGCGGCAGGCGAGGCAGCGGCTCAGGCCGGTTGGACGCTTACCCCCGCAGCCGACTTCAGCGCGACGCCCGAAGGCACGGCGGAGGTATTCACCGTGCGCAACGCGGGCAAGGGCATGCGCTGGTTGTTGACACTGCCGGAGCCGGTCGACCTAACGGCAACACCCTACCTCTCAACGCGCTACCAAGCCTCCGGGCAGCTTGGCAACACCACGTACGCGCTTTGGCTTGGCGACAAGCAATCCGGCACGGGCGGCAATTCCACTGTGCCCGTCTCCGCCGGCGACCTGACAGCCGATGGCGCCTGGCACAACCTCTGCCTGAAGGGGGCGAAGCCGTTCACCGCGACCCATCTGGCCGTCGGGCTGGACTGCGCCGGCGGCGAGGCGACGCTGAAGCTGGACACGATCCGCTTCAGTTCGCGGGCCAGACGCTGGGCCCTTGAGGAAGTGCTCCCGCACGAACGTCGAGACGCTCCTTGGGAGGCTGGCAAAGATAGGTTCGCGGCGACCGCTGTCGTCGTCTCCGGCGGCGGCCCGTCGGCGTTCTTCCTGCAGCGACTCGGGTTGACCGACTGGTTCACAGCGCCTCATGTCACGGTCCAGGGGGTGCCTTTCGAGGTGAGCACTGACCTGGCGCGGGTGCCTCAGAGCGGTCTGGGGAACTTCGGCGCGCTCTCGATGAAGCTGCCGCCCGGCTGCCGCGAGGTGTTTCTGCTGACGGCCAACTCCGCCCCTCCGACTGAGCCCTGGGGCATCGACTGGCAGCACCCCAAGCCGGTCGAGAGGCTGGATGTACCGGAGAAGGTCTACTACGAAATTCGCTATGCGTCGGGGCCGCCCGACCGCGTGCTCCCGTTGGACGCGGAGACTGGACAATGGGGCATGAAGCGCGGGCTCAGTGTCAATATCGTGCACCCCGACCCGACGCGCCAAGCGACCGAACTGGTACTCCATGACCGCATGCAGACAGCGAGCTTCGCAGTCGTCGGCGCGACAACACGCAAGGAGGCACCGCGTCTCGCAGAGCCGACCTGGCGCAGCCTGGCTGCCGGCCTCGCCCCCGTTGTGTCGCCTCCGAAGCTGCCGGCAGCCCAACCGGTCGCAGCCGGCGTGGCCGGCGTGACCGCGGGCGCCTTGCAGGCGCGCTTCGACACCCAACGCGGACTCTCCTGGTCGCAGGTGGACTTGCCCGGCCTGCCCGGCGCACTTAGCTGCGCGGCAGGGCCGGTGTTCGAGGTGGTCGTCGGCGGCAAGGCGCTCCCGACCGAGGACTGGGCTGTCACTGCAACGGAAGCCCTCGACGCGGGCCGCCGGTTCTTGCTACGCAACAGCGCCGCGGACCTGAGCGCAACCGTCGAGTGCGTGCCCGGCGGCGCCAACGGGTTGTTGCTCAGGATGCGCCTCACCAACGAGGGAGCGACTGCCACCACGGCGACCCTCCGCTTCCCCGTGCTGCGCGGCGTGTGCCTGGGAAGCGCCGCCGAAACGTGGTACTTGTTCGGCAAGCGCGGCGGGCTCCTCAACTGCGCCAACCTCGCCCTCCGCGAGCCATTGGGCGAACGTCACCCGCTCCAGATGGACGGGTTCTTCAACCCAAAGCAGGGCGTGACGCTGGCGTGCCTCACGCACGACACCGCCGCGCAGCACCACTTCCTCAACTTGGCGAAAACCGACGCCGGCGGCGAGTGGTCGCCTGAATATGTCGAGCGCGACCTCGCGCCGGGAGCAACCTTCACTGCCACAGAGGCCGCACTGGGGGCCGGCTCCGGCGACTGGCGCACGCTCCTCGGCGGCTACACCGACTGGCTCAAGACGTGGTTCAAACCCGTCGCCCCACGCAAGCCGTGGTTCGAGCGGCTCTTCGCCCTCGCCAGCGGCAACGCCCACTACGACATGTCGCCTGACGCCAAAGTGCGGGGGGCGTTGCAGCCGCAAATCGACACGATGCGCAAGTACCTCGGGCTGTGCGACTACGTCCACCTGTTCGGCTGGAGCGCGTCGAAGACCTACGGCGACTGGGGCGACTACGACCACTACGACGAAACCGTGGGCGGCAAGGACTACTTCCGGGACAATATCCGGCGGGTGCAGGAGAAGGGAATTGCTGTCAGCCTCTACCTGGACGGGTACCTGAGCAGCAGCAAGGGCGAGGTCGCGGGAGCGCACGCTGAGGAGTGGGCGATGAAGAACGCCGACGGCTCGCCACAGTACGTCAAGGAGTACGACTCCTACAACGAGTGTCCCTACGAGAAGGGCTGGCAGGACCACCTGAGCGAGGGGTACCGCCGGGTCCACCAGGAGTTGAACACGAAGATCCTCTACATCGACGAGTACGGCGCCACCGACGGCCGCTGGAAGTGCCAGGCCAAAGACCACGGGCACAATGGCTACGAGATCCCCTACGCCGGTGAAGTGGCGATGCTGAAGCGAATCCGCGAGGCCGTCGGTCCCGACGTGGCGCTCTACACGGAGTACCCACCCGCGGAAGTCAGCCGGCGGTATCTCGACGGCTCCCTCACCTACCAGGCGCTGTGGAGCGCCGACCAAGAGCCCCTGGCGCCGCACTTCATTGACCTGCCGCGCTTCGCGTTCCCCGACTTCAAGCAGTTCCACATCCTCTATTACGTCGGCAACCGCGCCGGCAACTGGTGGCTGCTCAAGTACCCGTTCTTCAACGGCGAAGTCTACCGCACGGGCGTCCCCAACCTTTCCGGTATGGATGAGCCATCGCTCGCCTTCCTCAAGCGCGCCGTCGAGATCCAGTGCGCCCACCGCGACGCGTTCGCCTCGCGCGACGTGGAGCCGCTCGTCCCCACCGAAGTGCCCGGCGTCTTCGCCAACCGGTTCTCGACGCCCAAAGAGACTGTGTGGACGCTGTACAACGCCAACGGCCGAAGCGTCAGCACACCGGTACTGCGAGTGAAGCACTTGGGCGGGGCGACGTACGAAGACGCCTGGCGGGGGACGGCCGTGGTGCCGAAGGTGGAAGCGGGCCAGGCGGTTGTGTCGGTGGAACTGGAGCCGAAGGGCGTCGGGTGTGTGGTGCAGCGGCGGCGGTGACGGTCCTCACCTCGGGGCCGTGTTCGGCGCCGCGTACGTCACTCGGTACGGAGTGGCTGGTGCCGCGTCAAATCGCACCTGACCTCCCTCGAGGCGCACCGGCACGGCAGCGCCCTCGCCTTCCTGCGTGAGCGCAACTGCCTTCAGCTTCGTCGGCTCGGTCCATCCGTCCGGCGCGGGGTAGCTGAGGGTGCCGCCATCGCGCGCGTAGGCAAGCCACGCGTCGCCGCGCCAGTTAGGGGCGAAGGAGGTGAAGTCCCTCGAGACAAGCCGCCCCTCCACCACGACGCGGTAGTGTCGGCCGCTGGCATCGACCTCAACGTGGCTGTCGGCGCCGTATTCCACCCGACGCCGGGTGCCGGCTGCCTGGTAGCTGGTCATTTCGCTACGGCGCAGCAGCATGAAGGGGACCTGTAGCAGGTATACTCGCGAAGGTTAGGAATACACCGAAGCTATTGCACAAGTTCGACGCCTCTGCGTGCACAGCAGTGTGTTGGGTGCGCACCACACGCCCCCGGGTGAAGTTCTGCGAACTTCCACTTCGGTGTATTCCCAACCTTCGCGAGTATAGTAGCGATCCGTGAGGGCGGCCTGCGGAGTGGATTTGGTGAAGTCGGCGGAGAAGGTGGCGCCGTAGAGAAGCGCCTCGCCCAGCTCGTCGTCGGTGGGTTGCGCGCCGCCATAGGTTGCGTGCCCGTGGTAGACGAAGGGAACGAACGGAATGCGCGCCTCCCCCGCGAATAGAGCGTCGCCACGGCGCATCAAATGCCAGGCGTGACCGAGGATGCCGACAACCGGCGCGCAGAAGCCCTCGCTGGTGACGTCTACTCCGTGTTGGTTGAACGCGCGGACAATCGCGTACTTGCCAGCGAGGCTCGTTGCTCCCGAGGCGGGACTTTGTGGGTTGAAGTCGAGCCGATGCGGCACGGCGCTGAGTACGTCGATATGGTAGGAGCGCTTGATCGGCAGCGGCGCCAGTGTCCGGCGGACGCGTTCCTTGGCTGCCTCGGCGCCCCGCTCGGAGAAGCTCATCAAGTACGACTGTCCACCGGCCCACACGCCGCCCTTCCACAGGTTGCCGGCGGGATCGCGGGCGATGAGGGCCGGGTCCCAAGCGGGGCTGTGCTCGTAGCCATCGTCGTAGTTGTCGTGGAACGACAGCAGGGCGTTGTACCTCTCGGCGGCTTTCATGGCCGCGATCAAGCCGGCTTTGCCCCCCAGGTGCGCGTTGATGGTGAACACGTCCGGGTAGCCGGTGTCGTGCCCTTGATGCTGCCAGCCAACCAAGTAGGCAATCTGCGGGGCGCCATCGGTCAGGTTGCCGAAGCGACGCACCAAGTCCAGCGCTTGGTCGAAGGTCGTGAAGTCCTTGGCGCCCGGGCTGTCGCAGAAGATCTTGTAGATGACAGTCCCGTCATAGACGGCGGGCGGACGCGCGGGCACCTCGGCGCGAAGCAGGCGCGCCCCGTCGGTCCAGTCGGGCGCACCGTTCTCGGGAACGAGGAAACGAAGCCGGATCACCGACCTGTCGCCCAGCAGTAGAGACGGCACGGGTGGCTGCGCAACCGCGCGATGCTCGAACGACGCGCCCACGGCCGCCCAGCCCTCGTCCACGCTCGCAACAAAGCGGTCCTCGACGCCGGGAATGTCAGCGGCGCAGAGCATCCGCCGGTCGTAAACGACGCCAGCCAGCATCTGCGTGAACCAGTCCATGCCGAACGCACGCTCGGCCGGTCCGCACTTGGTCGGGTCGATCAGCCGGCCGGCGTTGAGCGGGAGCGCCAACCGGGCCACGTCCTTCGCGCCGACCAGCCGCCCCGCGCGCACGGAGACGAGTTGGTACCCGTCGTGCTCCACCACGCTCGCCAACGCGACCTCGGCGCGGCTGGCGTCAACCGCGAACGACAGCGCAAACGCAACGCACGTCTTCTCGCCTTCGCGGACCGTGGCGTTGTAGACGACCTCGTCCCCGCTTGGCCGGGCCGCCCAGGTGATCGCGTAAGGCCTGGCATCGGCCAACCGAACGCGGTTGTCTGCGACGAAGAGCACGCGCACCTCCGGCTCCCACAGCTCGGGGTCGCCGCTCAGCTCCGCGCCCGCCATTCGCCAGGCGACAACTCGGGGCGCCTCTGCGTCGAGCACCAGCGTCAGCGGGCCGCGCCCGACCGTCACGGTCTTCGCGGGGCGAGGCGGTGCCGGCTCGGCTTCAGGGGACGGCACCGGGAAGAACGTCTGAGTGACGGGAGTGGCCTCTGTCCGCTCACCGGCTGCGACTACCCGGAAGCGCCCGACGAGGTAGCGCCGGTTGTCTTCGCCCTCCGGCAGCGGGAGTTCCAGCGATCTTCGGGGCCCGCCCTGCGGGTCGAACATCCCTACCAACAGCACAGAGTCGCCGGGGGGTGTCTGCGGCGGCACCGGCACGGCGGCGGTGTAGTTGACCACTCGCCCCGGCCGCCCGCGTTGCGTCGGGATCGAGGGCTCGTGGTCGCCGCCCAGCCGAACTCCGTCAGGCGCCTCCTCTGCTTCGCCCGGCCGGCGAATGTGCACAAAGACTCGCTCTTCAGCCGGGGCCGGCGCGTCCCCGACATTCTGCCACCAGTAGGTCACGCCAAGGGTCCCGCCGGCAGGTACGCTCGTACCGTCCAAGCGAACCTGCAGCAGTCGCGGCTTGAAGCCGTCGTCGGCGGCTGCGGACAACATGGTCAGACCTCCGAGCAAGACGGTGGTGTAGACTGCAAAGCGGCGCAATAGGGGTTCTCCTTGGCAGACGCGGTCGGCCCTGCGAGCGGCTGCTCGCGTCGATAGGTCTCCCACGCGGCAGGGCTTCGGCTCGCTCAGTCAGCATCAGCGGGTCCCCTGAGCATTGCCTTTGCCAGGCCAGTTCCACGTTGCCAGATCGTCGCTCCAGGCAATGCTCAGCGAGCCGTTGGCATGGGTGCGGACCACGTTGCCCGGACTGGAGAAGTTCAGGTTCTGGTCCCGGGGTGTGAGCTTGCGGGGCTTCGTCCAGTTGCGCAGGTCCCTGGATGTGCTGACCGCCGTGTACCAGAACAAGGCGCCGTCCGGTTCGGTCTCCACCAGCGTGTAGAACAGGTGAAAGGTCCCGTCGTGATAGACCGCGGCGGGGTCGCGATAGGCGGCTCTGTCATTGCCGCGCAGCAAGATCGGTGATTCGAGTTGCGCCAGCAGGGACGACACTTCGGTCTCCTCGGTCCGTCCAAGGCCAACGGCGATGGCGAGCAGCGTGATCGCGAGTGCTTGAGGGATTCTCATGTCTTTACTGCTGCGCCTGGCGAGCTGGGCGGCAACAGCGGGAGGAGGGGGATGCGGGTGCGCAGCCTCCGCAGTTCCCCGACGACGCGGCGGACAGCAGGGCGCCCCTTGGCCTGATTGCTCACGCCAATGGGCTGTTCGAGCCGCATAGCGGCCTGGGCAACGCATTGGAGCTGTGGATCAGTTCCGTCGCTCAGCCGCACCGGGTTAGGCGTCCTTCATACCCGCAGTGTCACCGTGTAGGGCAACCAGCCCTTCAATAGACTGCCGGCCATCAGCCAAGCTACGGTCAAGCACTCCCACCAGCTCGGCGTGCGAGGGAGAGCGGCGCGAGAACTCGAGGAGTAGAGCAGGCATCTGCTGCTGGTACAGCTCCTCGGTACAAGCCCTGAACGCCATCTCGGCGAACAGCTTGTGCGATCCCAGGTCAGCGGTTGCCTCGAGCGCTGCACGGACACGGTCGGCGGTGACGCCTAAGTACATCAGCGTGACCACGCGATGCGTGCATTCGAGCGGCGTGACACTGTCGCCCGGCGCAGTGAACTGACCAGAGGCTCCATCGAAGTCTACGTAGAACGCCGCCTCCTTCTCGTGATGGATCGCAGCCCGCATGGAGGCACCCGAAAGCCGGCCACGTTCTGGATCGTGGACCTCAATCCGGACCGGACTGAAGAGTTCGTACAGGAATGCTCGATGAGCCTTGAGTCGATGATCCCGCCACGACCGCCAGAACCACTGTGCGGAGTCCCTGTCCGCTGGCAACGCCATGGCTGCAAGGAGGGAAAGCGACTTGCCTACCTCCTCCTGCCCGAGTTCGGCAAGGCCAAGCGCGATCGACGGATGGCTTGATGCCAGATCGAGCGCGCTCTCCATCAACGCGAACCCCTGTGCGACGGACTTTGCGTAGCCGTCACGTAGCGCTTCGAGCGTCAACACTGGACCACGCACGCGCGTCACCATCACTTCCCTCGATGCCTGGGTAGGCCCAACGACGGAATTGGCCGCCAACCGACGACGCGGCAGACGTCGGGGGTGTGCTTTGGACCTGGTTGTCCGTTCCAATGGGTCGTTCGAGCCGCGTAGCGGCTTGGGCAACCCATTGGAGTTGTCGGGGAATTCCCCGTTCGAGATCAGCCGCCGCCGAAGGCGGTCGGCTGGATTGAGGGGGTATGCGTCGCTGTTTGGCCCGGAGCAGAGTGAAGCCAAAGCTCGATGTCAGGGAGGCCCTCAGTGGACTGAGCAACACGCTGTACACGCTCCGCAGCGGCCTGTGCGTCGTAACCGAAAAGCAGGTAGATGGCTCGCTCATAGCCGACTTTGGTACGGAATAGTGCAAGCGTGTTCAGGTCTTTCACGGTGCCGGCGTTCTGGGGATTTGAGGACTTGACCCCAATGATTGCGTGGTTTCCACTCATGTATCCAGGCCTGTGAACCAGCAGGTCCGGCTTGGCGTAGTCGGCACCGAGTTCCCTCAAGATCGGGTGGGCTGCCTTGTCGAGTTCACCGTTCAGATAGAACTCCGTTTCGGCGGGCCAAAGGCAGCGAAGCTGGTGATACAGCTCGTAGCAGTAGACCCGCTCCCGATAGATTGGATCACCCCCATCAATTCGGACATGGAAGTACGCCGACGGAACACGTGCTGTTGCTTCTTCAAGCAGGGCCGTGAATTCGCGCATGTGGCCTCCCACGAGGCATAACGTTCCGCGAGCTGAGCGGCGCCGGACGGCTTCCTGGCGAAGCAGCTCGCAGCAACAGTGTGTTTTCACCAGTACCGGGTCGCGTGCGACCTCGCCATCGACCGATGGCAAGTCGGTGGCGTCCAGCCTACCGGAACTCGCCAGTCCGGCCCGTCATCTGCCGGGTGCTGACTCTCAGGGCACCATTGCACGGCAAGTCGGCAATCGGCGGGTCGCCGGTTGCGCCTGCCTGCCCAAGGCGGTTCGGCTGGGCCAGCACGCCAACCATATCACACTCGTTGGCCCACGTCAACAGCCATGCCCCCGCCTTCACGCCCTCACCAATCGCCTCGCCACCAATCGCGTTTGCCGCCAGCACCCGGAAGTGCCGCGGGGTCCATGGAGATGCCCAGCCGGCGCCGGGTTGCCAGCATGTCGAGTTGCTCCACCTCGAACCGGTGGAACGTGTCGCCCCCGGCGAAGTCCCAGGCGGCGGTGAGCCCGCCGGGGCGGATTGGCAGTCTGCGAGCAGCCAGCTACAATCCTGTGTCACACGTTGAGAGGTGAATGCCATGCCACGCCGGGCCGCCAGCACCATATCATTTCGGCAGTACATCAACGAGGTGCTGAAGAACGCCGTCTACGAAAAGGGCGAGGTTCTCGACGTGGTCGTTGCGGAGGCGCCCGATCTGCCGGGGTGCCTGACTCAGGGACGCTCCTTTGAGGAGGCGCGCGAGAACCTCGTAGACGCCATCGAGGTCTGGGTCCTGGCTGGCGTGCACGAGGGGGAAGACATGCCGGTGGTGAACGGCCGTCGCCTGGCAATCACCGGAGCTCCCAGGAGGCAAGCTCATGCCCAAGCTCTCGCCGGTGTCGCGGCGTGAACTGGTGCGCAGGCTGAGGGCCTTGGGGTTTGAGGGTCCCTACCCCGGCGGGAAGCACGAATGGATGCGGAGAAACGCAGTCCGTATCACTGTGCCCAACCCTCACGAAGGCGACCTCGACCCCGCCTTGATCCGCCGGATGCTGCGACGGGCTGGGATATCCCAGTCTGAGTGGCTTGGGGTCTGATGGTGCGGTGGGTCGCCCGTGGTCCGAGCCGTACACGTCGCGGTTGAGCCGCGACCGGACGCGTTTCGAGCTGCCGCCGATCGCTGCTGCGTAGGGCGAGGTCTCCGTCCCCGCCGGGCTGTGCTTCTTGCGCAGGCTGTGTGCGAGGCTGCCATGCCAGCGGGGACGGAGACCTCGCCCTACGGTTCATCCCGGCCCGGACGAACTCTTCGCACGAAGGCGAGACTCAGCGGTTAGTAGTACAGCGGAATTCCTCTACGGCAGCTTGTACACAAGCACGTTCTTGAAATGAACGTGCCGACCGAAGTAGGTGATTGCCAGGACCTTTCGCGCTTCGTCGCCGGTGATGGGCTCCGGGTCTACGGCGCGGAGGAGCGGCTTGCCGTTGAGGAAGAACGACAGTCGGCCGCCGTCGCGCATGAGTAAGCAGTGGTAGGTTTGCCCGGCCTTCACGCCGAAGTTCTGGGACGCCAACTCCTTGATCTGGCCGTCGACGAGCTTGAAGAGCACGGTGCGCGTGTTGCCCCAGCCGCCGAGGCTCACCAAGTACCCGCCGAGGTTGATGCCGACGTCGCCCGGGGACGGGCCGATCGCCTCGGCCCGGAACTCGACGGCCAAGCGTGGGTCGTCGAACTGCTGCTTGACCAGCACCACCGGAAACGGGTCGCCCTCTTTGCCGCCCTTGATGCAGAGCGCGCCATCCTCGATCTGCACCGTGCCGCCGATTGGCTGCCACTTGTCCTGCCCGGCGGAGAAGTCGTCTTCGAAGAGACACTCGCCCAGCGGCGGCAAGCCCGGCGGGCGCGGGAACGGCGGCGCCTTCTGGGCGACCGCGGCGGGGCCGACAACCGGGCCGGTCTGAGGCTTCTCGGTTGTGGCGACACTGGGTTGGGACGGTAGCGACCGCATGGCCGCCAGCGTCGGCATGCCCGAGAGCGACCTGCCCGTCTTGCGCAGGATGGCAGCCCACGCCGCCTCGGCGCGCTGCCCTTGGGGTTCCAGCCGCAGCACTTCCTGGAACAGCGCGACTGCGCGCAGCCCCTGCCCCATATGCGAGTAGGCCCACGCCGCCGCCCAGTAGGCGTCGACCCAGTCGGGCTGCAACTCGATGGCCTGCTCCAGTTGCTCGACGGCCTCCCAGTACTGCTTGGCCGCCTTGAGTTGGAGGCCGGCCTGGAGGCACTGTAGCGCCTCGGTGTTTGGTTCGGCCGAAGCAGGCAGGGCGTCGCCGGCCAGGAGCAGCGCCGACAGACCAATGACAACGGCTCGACAGGCTGCCCCGGACGTGCGCGAAGTCGTACTCATGCAGTTCCCCCCAATTCAGTAGGGCGGCTGGCGCGACTGCCAGTGACGCCTGTGCTGCGCCCGGCCTTCGCTAATGGGTGCTCGTTGCCGAGAGGGAGTTCCCCGCAGCCCGGATTGGGCGCGGGCGCCGGACCGTCGTCCCCGTCGCTCAGCCAGCGTTGGCGCAGGTCACGCCAATCGCCGCGGCGTCGAGCACTTCGGCTGAGGCGACTCGGACACGGCGCGACTCGCCCGGCAGCAGATCGAAGTAGTCATCCGCCGGTAGGCAGCCCGGCGGCAGCAGCAGATGTACAGCGTGGGCGTAGCCGCAGGCGCCGACTTCGACGGTGCAGTGCCCGTCCTGGGGCTGAGCAACCGAGAACGACAGCCCTGGGTCGGCAGTCTTCAGTTGCCGGTAGTCCACGGCCCGCAGGATGCCGGCGGGAATGTCGTCACGATCCGCGGCACGCGCGATCCACAGCCCGGAGCAGGCATCGTGGTCGCCGTACGCGAACGTCGCGACCTGCTCCCGCGACAGCGCCGGCACAGTCACCTCGGACTCCTGTAGAGCGGCGGGCAGTCCGGCCAGACCGACGTAGCCGGACTCAAGCCGGAACGACACGTCTTCTTGCGTGTCGTTGGCGATGATTACCCGAACGTGGTCGCCACCGCAGCGAAGGACGATCCGCACCGGTGCATACGCTCGGCGGACGAAGTACCACGACGGTTTGCGCCGCAGGTAGTAATCGACGATGGTCCAGCCGACCTCGCCCCAGCAGTCCTCGTACATCCAGAACAGGCTGCCGTGGCAGTTGGGTCGGCAGCGCATCGAGTCGAGGGCGTGGCCGTACATCAGCCCCTGGCACAGCCCGCTGTAAAGCAGGTATTCGTCGAGCGACAGGTTCTCCGGGTCGGCGTAGTGCTTGCGGATGCCGGCTTCGACGGTGTTCTTCTCGAAGGTGTTGTTGTGGTGCTGCCATATCTGCCCACCGCGGTCGGGGTCAGCGTCGAGATAGGCCAGTACCGACTCCTTGGGCGGCGCGCCGATGTAGCCGAACTCGGACACGAACAGGGAGTTGCACTTGTCGTACTCCTCCGGCGTAATGCGCTGCTCCATGTCCGGGTTCATCATGCAGTCGAACCAGTGGTGCCGATCGCCGACCTCTTCGCAGTTGGGTGCTTCGCCGCCGTAGGGCGAGCCATTCCAGTAGGGCACTTCCGGGCAGTTGCGCTGAACGGCGGCGGGGAGCAAGTAGTTGTAGGCGTGCGCGCCGCCTTTGGTCTGTTCCCGCCACCAGTCGCGGAAGCCCCAGTTGTTCTCGTTGCTGCCGCACCACAGGGCAATGCAGGCATGGCGCTGCAGGCGCTTGGTCTGGTAGTCGGCCTCGCGCTCGACCTCGACGCAGAACGAATCAAGATGATCGGGATACGGCGCGCACGAGAACATGAAGTCGTGCCAGACCATGATCCCGTACCGGTCGCACGCCTGATAGAAGGCCTCGCGCTCGTATAGCCCGCCTCCCCAGATTCGCAGCATGTTGAAGTTGGCCTCGCGCGCCTCGCGGACCAGCGTGTGGTAGCGATCGTCGGTAACCCGGGCGTAGAGGGTGTCGGCGGGAATCCAGTTGGCGCCTTTGGCGAAGACCTTCCTGCCGTTCACGACGAAGGCGAACTTGTCGTCGGTGTCCAGCCCTACAAACCGCAAGCCCCAGTCGAACGGCTCGACAGATGACCGCTCGTCGCCGACGGTCAGCTCTGACTCGACCCGGTACCGGTGTTGCTCGCCCAGCCCGTTGGGCCACCAGAGCTGGGGATCGTCGAGGGTGAGCCTAAGTTCGACGAAGTTGAGACCGGACCGGAGCAGCACGTCGGCCTGGGCACACGTCTGCCTGCCGCGGGTGTCGGTCAGCTTGACGGACACAGTGCCGTTGGCCGTCTTGTAGTAGTGGAAACGGTCAACCGTCACTGTGGCTGCCACAGCGACCTCGTGGACCGATCTGACTGATCCGTCCGATCGGCCCGACTCCACGCCCTCCGCGGGCGCGGCTACGCGGACCGGCCGCAGCGCCACCTGCCGGATGCACGCCTCCCTCATCGCCCGGAGCTTCACGTCGCCGGCAATGCAGGTCGTCGCCACCCGAGGACTCCAGTCCCAACCGAAGGAGTACTGCGGTTTGCGCACCAGCGTCCGGCGCTGATCGCCACGCTCCGGGCGGCCGTTGCCCGCTTCGGTAGAACCGCGAACGCCATCGGGCGCATCGAGGTCGGCTTCGGTGACCGTCTCCACTCCGGCCGTGAGCCGGACCAGCAGCACGTTCTCGCCGGCCTGCAGCCACCGCTTCACGTCGAGCACGAACGGTCGAAACGCGTTCGGGTGCGAGCCGAGGTGCGCGCCGTTCAGGAACACCTCGGCGTTGGCGTCGAGCCCGTTCAGCTCAAGCTCGACCACCTCCGCCGTCCCCCACTCGGGCGGCGCCTCGAACGTCCGCCGGAACCACCACGAACGCTGTTCGGTCCAGCGACAGTCGAAGCTGTGGAGCCCCAGCAGCGGCTCCTTGATCCTGCCGGCCTCAATCAGTCCTTGATGAATGTCGCCGGGAACCGGTTGCGGGATCCAGCCCTCCGCAGACGTGGCGAGGCGCCCCGCCTCGCTCAGCGGGCAGCCAAGCGGCTCGTCGCGAAGCTCCCAGGTTCCGTTTAGCAGCAGTTCATTCATGGTGATCTCTCTTTGTCCTTGTGGGCAGCGTCCAGTGTACCAGCACGCCAACCGACGCGCCAACGACGTGTTAGACTCTGGAGACGACGCCTCGTCGCTCGGCAAGAGACATTGATGAAAACACTCGAGTTCTGGGACCTCGTCCACCTCCTCCGCCGCGCCGCGCTGACCGCCGCTCAGCGTCGCGCGCGCTCGGCTCCTGAGCGTGAAGCCGCGCAGTTCGCGTACCTCCTGGAACGCCTCCCCATTGGCTTCGCGCCCGGCGAGTCGCTGGCAGGCGACTTCGGTTGCGAGTTCCTTGGCGTTGAGGAGCTCGAGGAGTTCACCGGGCAGTCGGCGGAGTGCCAGGCACCCGTGGCTCCGGACACCCCGCCGCAGGCCGACCCGTTCGCGCTGTTGGACCAGCACTTCAACTGCCGCGCCGGCTACACGCTGGCACACACCTGTGCCGACTACCAGACCGTCATCGAGCGCGGCCTGGCGGGCTTGCTGGAGGACGTGGGCGACCGGCTGGCGAGGGCGACCGGTGAGCAGGCGGACACGCTTCGCGGCAGGGCGACTGCACTCGGGGCTGTCGCGCGCTGGGCCATGCGGTACGCGGTGCTGGCGCGCGAGGCGGCCGCACACGCGGACGACCCCGCCGAAAGGCAACGGCTGACGCGGATCGCGCAGACGTGCCAGCGAGTTCCCCTGCAACCGGCGACGACGTTTCATGAAGCCGTGCAGAGCGTCTGGCTCGTGCACGCTGCGATCGGGCTATCGGAGTTGTCGAGCGCGTCGCTGTCGCTGGGCCGGGCCGACCAGTACCTGTACCCGCTGTTCCAGCGGGATCTCGAATGCGGCGTCTCACGCGTGGAGCTACGGGGCTCGGTGCGCGACCTCTGGCGCAAGCTCAATCGGTTCGGCGATCCCGCCTGCGCGGTCAACCTCGGAGGCGCGGGAGGAGACGGCTGCGACCCGTTCAACGAGCTGTCTGCCCTGCTGGTGGCCGTCACGAAGGAACTGCGGCTGCCCGCGCCGATCTTGGCCGCGCGGATTCATGAACGGCTGCCGGACGACGCGTTCGACGCCTTCGTCGATCCCGACCTGTTGACGCTGGGGCAGCCGACGTTCTACGGCGAAGAGCCGTGCCGCGAGACCATAGTTCGGCGCGAAGTGCTCAGGGAAGAAGCGCACCGGTTCGCGCTGAATAGCTGCATGGGACTGGTCATGCCCGGCGAGGAGATCTCCGACATGTGGGGCGCGGTCATCAACCTGCTTCTGCCGCTGGAGTTGGCGGCGAATGGCGGGCGACCGTTCCAGCACGCACTGCCCGTCGATCTGTCCACGCAACCGCGGCCCGGGCAGGAGAGCTTCGATGAGCTGTTTGCCCAAGTCGAGCGCTACCTCGACGAGCTTGTGACGCTCCTGATTCGCCGCAACTGGGAAGCGACCGAACACGTTGGCCGCGACCGCCCGAACCCGTTCCTCTCGGCGCTCACCCGCGACTGCATCGCCCGGGGGCAAGACCGCGCGCTTGGCGGCGCACGCTACCACACCGTTATTGTCGAAGGCTTCGGCTGGGCGAACCTGGCCGACGCATTGACTGCGGTGAAACAGCTTGCGTTCGACGAACGTCGCTTCACGCTACGTGCGCTGGTGTCGGCGGCGCAACGCGACTTCGCGGGCGACGGTGAGATCCTCTCCGCAATCAGGCAATGCCCCAAGTACGGCAACGCCGACCCCGAAGCCGACTCCATGGCGCGGCGCGGGGCACACTCCTTCGCCCAATGCGTCCGCGCCCACTCCCACGACAATGTGCACTGCGCGCCCTCGTTCCACACCCTCAACGCCCACGTCCCCGCCGGGAAGAAGCTCGGCGCGAGCCTCGACGGCCGACGTGCTGGCGAGCCGCTGAGCAAGAACGTCGGCCCCATGCTCGGCCGGAGCACTCAGGGACTGACCTCCGTCCTGCTGTCCGCCAGCGCCCTCGACCAGACCGAACTGAGCGGCGGGCAAGCGCTGGACGTTTCCGTGGATTCGCGCACAATTGGTTCCCTCGACGGAAAACGCAAGTTCCAGGCGTTACTGCGGACCTACTTCGCCCGAGGCGGTCTTCAGGTTCAGGTGAACGGCGTCTCCGCCGACCAGCTCCGCGCCGCCCTCGCCGCTCCCGAAGCGCACGGCGACCTGGTCGTGAAGATCGCCGGCTACAGCGCCCGGTTCACCTCACTTGGTCGCGAGGTGCAGGAAGAGATGGTGCTGCGGTTCGAGCAGGGCTTGTGACTGACGGTGCATACCGCAGCGCCCCGAGTGTTCGTGCGTTCGTCGTGCGTGGTGCGCCCGTCAGCCTATCCGCTCAGTCTGTCGGCTGGAACATGATCTCGCCTGCGTCGTCGGCCCACACCGTCCCAAGCACGGCCCGGCGGTCACGTTCGCCCACGTCGGGCACCATCCGCCCCCAGAGCCGAGTGGCGTCGCCGTCCTTCCACAGACCGGTCTTCACCGTCAGCGTCTTGCCTCGGTGCTCCGCCGGCGCACGAAGGCGAACCTCGCCCGCGACTTCGCCGTGTCGTGTCAGGTTGCCAGTGACAGATACCGGGCAGCCGGCGTGGATCTCACCGTCGAGGTCGAGGTGGCAGAAGGGCACGGCGCCTTCCGGCAGGGCAACGTGGACAGTCCAGCTCAGCGGAAGGATCAGCTCGCCGTCCACCACGCGGTGTTCGCCCATGGTGACAGCGTACTCGCCGAGGAGGGTGAGCATTCCGAGGGAGTAGCGGTGCGTACCGTCATCGCCCGCCAGCGGCAACGAAAGCGTGGGCGTCCCGAAGCGGTCGCCCACTGACACGCGCACATCGAGCTTGCCCGAGGTCAGGTCACCGGAAAGGGGGAAACGGAGTTGCCGCGTGACATGCTTCGCCTCCCCGGCCGGACCGACGGCCAGGTCGCGCACGTTCAACCCCTCATCCACCAGCACTGCCACGATCTCCTCGCGCTCATTGACCAGCGTGACGGCCGGGTTGCCGCCCGGGGAGCACGGCGCAACGCCGGCAGTGCGCCAGGTCAGCGCCATTTCCAGCAGGGCACCCGCAGGCAGCGCGTCGGGCCGGGTGGCCTCAACGAGGTTGAGCCGGTAGCCCAATCGCCGGTTGGTCCGCGCGATCAGGTCCACGTTCTCCCGCAGGAATTCGGGGGGGCTGGCGTGGATGGAGACGTAGCTGGCGCGATAGTCCTCCACCGCGTCCAAGTAGCGGCTGCCGTCGCCCCACGTGCCCATCTTCTTGCAGTGGCCGTAATGGCCGGACTCGAGGATCACCGGCCGGTCGGGCCAGAAGTCGGGCGCGAGCCACTCACTCAGATAGGCGTGGGCGCCGCCCTGAACGAGGATGCTGTCGTCGCGCAGCGTGCAGCCAACGGATCGCGCGTAGTCCAGCGGCCGCTTGTCACGGAGGAAGGGCCACGCGGCAAACGCGATTACGCCGTTGCGCTCCAAGTGACAGAAGATCTGCGAGTTGGGGGGCAGGGGCTCTCGGACTTCCCAGGTGCAGTCGAGGAGCGTGCGCAAGCCGAGCCGTCTCAGCTTGCCTGGGGCGACACGGAACTGACCGCCCGTGCCTGCGGGGACCTCGACAGCGTCGAAGGACGCC
>PEVN01000022.1 GCA_002779825.1 Armatimonadetes bacterium CG06_land_8_20_14_3_00_66_21
TGTCTGACGGACGCGGTCCTGCGCGACGAACTCGTCATCGCCGGTCGCTCGCCAGTACCGCCACAGTTCGAGCAAAGGGTAGCTTGCGAGGTCGAGCAACCGCGCTTCGCGGTGGCCGCGGCTTTCGCCCGTCGGCACGTAGGACTTGCCGGCGCCCGAACGCGAAATGGCGTTCAGGAAGTAGAAGGCCAGGTGACGCCGCGCCAGCTCGGGTTTCAGGAACAGCAGCGCGCCGGCGATATGGAAGCAGTCCCTGGCGCAATCCACGGGCCACTCGACGTGGTCGCAGAGGCCGGCCGCCTCGTCCGCGCCGTCAATGGAAGAGAGCATCGAGGCGGCGTAAACGGCAGTGCGCTTCAGGCCCGCGGTCAGCCGCGAGTCGGGCGTGCGCAGCCCCTCCAGGCACGTCCATTCCGCTCGCCACGCCTCTCGCGCGGGCTCAAGCGACGGCGGCGGTGAGTAGGTTTTCCGGCGCGGCGACTCCTCTCCGAGCGTCAACTCGAAGGCGACGGAAACCTCGCCCTCCGGCGGCACCTCGACTGGGCATCGCAGCTCAAACCTCAGTTGCTCCTTCTTCATGGAGCGCCCACGGCCGGACACGGCCACCTCGCCGCGCGCGATCTCGCAGTGCACCGCCTGTGAGCAGAGCAGTGCGCCAAACAGACCGGCCGGCTCGTTGGCGATGAGCAAGCCGTTCCGGCGGACCTCCGGCGCCAGGTGCGAGGGAATCGGCTCGTGATCGCCCACGGTGCCGTTCACCGGGTCGAATGGGCTGCCGGCTTCCTCGCCCAGCGTCGTCGCGCCTCGCAGCACCAGCACGACTTGCCCCCAACGAGGCAGGGCTGCAGGTGGCGTTAGCTGGAGATGGTGAACCAGCCGCGTCTCGCCCGGCAGGACGGCGCACCACGACCGCGCGCTCCAGCCGCTACCGTAGAACTCGGTCGCCGGAATCGCCGAGGCCTCGTACCAGGTCTTGGCGCGATAAGGCATCAGCGGCGAGTCGGCCACCAGCACTGCCAGCTCCCACCAGCCGAACTTGAGCGCCAGCCGATGCCGCTGGGACAGCCAGCCGATGTAGGGCAGCGCCACCAGCGTGTCAGGTCGAACGCCCGTCACCGCCCAGTCCGCCCAGAGGCGGTCGTTGACGGCGCAGAGCACAGTGTCGGAGTAGTGGAGCCGAAAACCACCGTGCGCCGCATGGGCGTTGTGCATCACGGTGTCGACCGTCAGCACCTCGCGACTCGGCTCGGTGCCATCCGCTGGGTTGTAGCCGTGGAAGGTCTCGTCCACCTGTTGCCTCTCTTTCTTGGCGGCGCTCGGCTTTCAGCCTCAGTCCGTCGCGCAATGCACTGTGAATGCCAACTCTCGCGCCTCTCGCGGCTCGAGGCGCACAGCTTCCTTCGCGCGGTCCAGCTCGAGCCCTTCCGGAAACTCAGCTTCCACCCGCGCAATGGTCTTCCCCTCGGGCAGCCGGAATCGGCAGTAGAGGACGGGAGGCGGGTCAGCGGCAAACTGAATCGAGGCCGCAATCCTGCCTTGCGCCAGTTGCGACTGCAAAGCGAAGCTCACTCGACCCCAGCGGGTAGGCGCATTGCGGACGGCGACGGTCTGACCGTCGGCCAGCCATTGGCGGGGCGTTCCACGGCAAAGCCACAGACCGTCCCCCAACTCGCATACGAGCATCCAGCGCGTCGCCAGGGGAATGGTCAGTTGGCTGGGAATGCAATGGTGCGGCAGCAACTCGCCGAGCCGCGTGTGCTCCGGCGCGAAGAACGTGTGCCGCGCCTGATGGTGCGCCAGGTGCGCGTAGTACGCCAGCAGGAACTTGGGGATGTGGTCTTCGCGCAGGAGCGCCCACAGGTAGTTGAACAGCGGCCAGTCGTCAATCAGGTCGCCCCACAGGCGGGTCACTCCCAGGAACTCTCCACCCCGCTCCTCGCGGTAGCGGAGGAGCTTGTCGGTGAGTTCCGGATCGAGCGCGTCGGCCGAGAGCATTTCGAGATAACAGCGGTAGTTGACGTAGGCCGGGAAGTTCAGCTTGTGGCGGCAGCCGGGATAGTGAACCCCCTCGGCGGTGAGGGACGGGAACGGCGTGGCGTAGCCGGGGAACGGCGGAACGAAATCGAGGTCGCCATCGGGCACGAGTCCCTCTCGCAGGGAGGCATTGATCGTGCGCCGTAAGACCTCACACTTCTCGGGCAGCGCATCGGCGAAGCCGGCTGCCTTCTCGGAAATGAGGCCCTGCCTGCACAGCGTCGGGAACAACTCCGCCGCCTCCTGCAGCCCGCGGTAGAGCCAGCAGTTGATGGAATACCAAGCCGCGTGTTCCCAGTGACGACAATCGTCTTCCGGGCAACCTTTCACCAAACCCGCGGCTTGCTCTAACTGCTGCGCCAGGCGCGAGGCGAGGCGCCGGGCGATCTCGTAGCCGTCGGCGAACTGACGATCCCGCGTGTAGTAGAAATAGCGCGCGATGGTCTGAAGCAACATGCCGGCTTCGGCAACCGTCGCGCCGCCCAGCCGGTGCTGAAGCTCGCCGGTCTCGTTCACGTAGCGCAAGAGATAGTGGCGCAGGTATTCCTTCGCTCGGGCAAAGAACCCAAACGCCAGGCAGGCGTCCACCATGGTGCTGGTAGTGGGGGCAAAGCTCTCCGCGCCCATGCCGAGTTCATAGAAGTACCGGGTGGCGCCGTAGCGTGGGGCGGGGCCGACGTAGGTGTTGAACGCCTTGAGCAACGCAGCGCGGGTGGCGTTGACGGCTCTGGCCTCGGGCAGCTCAAAGGCCAGGCCCTCAGCGAGGAGGGCGTCGATCTCCTGAACGAGGCGGAACAATTCGGCGTAGAACTCCCGCCCCTCGGCGGATCGCTGGGCCGGCTGGTAGGGCAGAGCTCGCCACTCCTCCGGCGTATCGCAGTCGGGCGAGTCCACGAAGAAGTAGCTTGCCTCGGCATCGCCTTTCACGCGGAGATGCAGACGGGTGCGGCCCTGAGCGTCGGTCTGAGCAAAGCACAGTTGCTCCCACAGCGGCCCGCCGCCAGCGGGGCGGAAGTAGAGACAGCTCACGGGCAGATAGCCGTCCAGCAGTCCCTGGCCGCTGGGCCACGCGGCATAGGGCAGGCCTTCCTGCTCCGGGCTGAAGGCGCGCCACACGTCGCCGGAGTTCCAGTCGGTCAACGTCGGTCGGATAGTCACCGTGAGGCCGCCGTTCGGATGAATGAGGAACTTCCACTTCGACCGCTCCGTGCCGAGGAAGTCGTAAGAGATCGCCTGGGGCATGACGGCGGCGACTGCGGCATAGGTCGGGTCCGCGCCGCCGGCGAGAATCTGCCGAGCGCAGTCATCGGTGCGGCTGGCGAGGATTCGCTTCATGCGAGCCGGGTCAGGTTTGGCGCAGGACGCGAGCAGCGCCTCGGCTGCCGGCTTGACGACAGTTCTGAGCGCGTTGCTGTTGGCGAGGAAGGAGATGCGATCTCCTTCGGCGGCGAATCCCTCCGTAACGCTGATAGTGTCCCCGCCGTTCTGAAAGGTCTCCACGACTGGCATCAGCTACTCCTTCTTGGCCTGAGTGGCTTCGAGTAGGTCAAGCGTCCGCACCTCTTCCAGGATATGCTTGCAGCGCACGTGGTTGAGCCGGCTGAGTTCGCGGCGCAGTTCTTCGGCGATCGCCGGGCCGGGCGGTGCCTTGGTCTGCAACAGCGCAATCGCGGCCTCGGTCTCGTCGTTGCGGCTCAGCGGAACATCGTACTTCGCGATGGTCAGGTCCCCCGGCCCCAGATCGCTCTGGGCGCGGAACGACCGGAGCTGGTAGGGCTGAAGGCTGATCTGGACGGTCTCGCCTTCGAGCGGCCGTCCGTCCGACAGATCGACCAGCGACACGGGCTTGGCGAACTTCAAGGTGAGAGTCACCGGGAAGGGCGCGCGACTGACCACGTACACGTAGCCGCCTCTGCCGACCCGCACCACGGCAACGTCCGATGTTCCGGCGACCGTCTGGAATGGGACGGCGGGCAGCGCGCGGTAGGCGCGAGCGAACTCCTGCACGTGAGCGTCGTGGCCCAGCGTGCCCACGATGAAGCCGCCGGTCGTGATGAACGGAGCGTCGTAGAGCGCCACGGACTCCGCGAACATCTCGAGGTAGTTCCGCCCGCTCGGACTCGGGCCGCACACCCGCCAAGTCGGGCCGCCCCACCAGAAGTTCGGAATGGGGTTCTTCTGATCCACGTCGCTCTCAAAGTAGTCAACGTACAGGTTCGTGGCCACCGGCTGAGCGCCGTCCAGGGTGAGCGTCTGGCGCAACTCGTCGCTTCGGCGCATCTCCAGGCCGGCGTAGTGGGCGTGACCTGCCTGGTGCGCCGAGCGCCAGGCCATGTCGTTCGGGTAGAAGTACTTCTGGAGCGCGAGGTTGGGGATCTTGGCGAGCTGGGGGAAGTCAAGGCCCCTCTCTCGATACACGGTGCGCATGCTGCGGCCGGCCTCCAGCCACCGGGGAATGTCGCGGTCGCCTTCGGACATGAACCGCAAGCCCAGAATCAGCTTCAGGTCGAGCCGGGTGTCGGCGAGCACTCTCGCCAGACGCGCGTAGAACTGCGTCACCTTCTCGCAGCGCCAGTCGAGCCAGCCTTCCCAGGCGTTCTGCCTGAGCCAGTCGTAGCGTTGCGGGTACCGCTGCTCGCCTGTGAATTGGGGCATCGGCACACCGCTCTCCTGACGGAACAGAGCGACGGTGAAGTCGTCACAGCCCCACTCCGGCCCGCCGAACCAGAAGCTGCTCTCAATGACGAGATGAAGCTGGATGCCCTTGAACGCCGGCGAATCGCCCCAGCGCCGGCACATCTCGCGGAAGATCTCCGTCAACCGCTCCTGATACGAAGGATGCACCACGTTGAGCCGAGGGTACATGCCCGTGAGCGTCTTGCCCTGATTGGAGACGGCCAGGTAGCCCTTCTCCGGCGTCCGGGCATGCTCACGGATCGGCGACAGCATGCTCCAGGACAGGCAGCAGTTGATCTCCGGGATGAAAGCGAAGTCGCCCGTCGCCTCGAACCGACGCAGCAGAATGTCAATGTAGTTGGGCGGGTGCCGCTCGACACCGCTTCCCGCCACCAAGTTCTCCGCGAGCATCGCGAAGCCGGGGCCCTGGTAGAACGCCACCGGGTAGATGAGCGTGTTCATCCCCGTCCACCGCAAGTAGGTCACCATGCGGTCGGCGGTCTCGCTGATGAAGCGCTGGCTGTCCTTCTCGAGGTGGCGGCCGCCGAAGCACTCGCTGAGCATCGGGTCTTCCCAATAAAGCCCCAGTGCGCGTCGGTTCTCTGCCGGCGGCAATGCCAAGGGCGGAAGCGCCTCGCCCAACTCGTAGACCTCGAACGCGCTGACGGCGGCCGGCTTGCCTTCCGCCCACGTCGTGAGAATCAGCGCTTGCTCCTTCTCCTTCGGCCACCAGAGCACGTCATAGCTCTGGATGCTGTTTGTTTGTGTTCTCGAACTCTTTCCCAGTCAGGACGCCGCCCTGCGTGTCGTAGGCACAGGGCGCCGAAGGGCAGTTGAGGATGACGTCGAAGGTGCGCGCCGCGTCGTCCGGGTAGAAGAGCTTCAACAGGTGCGGCCGGCCTGGATTGCGGACCTGGAAGCGGAACGCGAGGCGGTCGAATCTACTCCGGCCGCATTCGACGTAGGTCACACCGTCGAGGCTCGCCGTGCGGCTCGGTGCGGACTCGCGGTAGTTGTCCGTCCCGCGCAGCGCCGCCGCCTCGTATCGCGCCAAGAGCACGGGTGGACTGGCCGGCGGCGCTGCTTCCTGCGGTCCCAGCACCGTCAACCGTTGCCGGTAAACCGCTACCCCGTTGAACGCGTAACGCAACTGATACGTGCCCGCCGGCAACCGGAGGACCGGCGAAGTGAGGGTGACTTGGCTGTCAGCCTTCAACCGGAGAGCCTCCGCAAGAAGCGAGCGTTCCGGCTGAAGGCCGGTGAGGCTGACCTCCAGTCGGCCCTGGAGGTCGAAGGGGCAGGGATTCTTCACATCGAAGAGCAACGCCTCGTTCTTCTCCGCGAGGATCGCGCCGCACCGGGCAAGGACCAGTGGGGCGCCGCCGGCATCTCCGAAGGCGCGGCGCCATTGGCGCCTCACTTCGGCGTCGCTGAGCGGCCGGTCGTAGATCGCCACTTCGTCCAGAACGCACTCGCAGCCGCCCCACGACGGCTCCGGCGTGTGATAGGTGTCGCGGCCTCGATTGCCCAGGAAGAAGCGCGGATGCGCCTGCGGCTTCCAGGTCAGGCGCTCCCGCAAACCCCACGGTCGGTCGCCGCTGAAGAACGATAGGCGCTGGCCGTTGACGAAGATCTCCATGCCCGTTTGCGCCTCCCAGGTGACGACCACCTGCTGCCAGACGTCCTTCAACTCGCCCGGCAAGCTGGCGTTCAGAGTGTCTTTCTGGGGAACCACGCGCAGGTCATAGCGAAGTTGTCCTTGGTAAAACCAGAGCCAGATATTGTTGACGGGATTGGTTTCGACCGGCCCCAGCGGCGCGTCTTCCTTGAAGAGGCAGGGGGAGAACGCCTTGCGCTCGGCGAACGCCTCGCGCTCAAAGCTCGGCTTGAACCAGACTTCCAGGCTGCCCCTGGCCTTGTCGAGGTTGCCCGGCTCGGTATAGGCCAGAATGCTCTGGCGATCCAGGAAGATTCCCTTGCCCCGCAGCCCCTCCACCACCTGCACGCCTTCGCTCATCTCCGGCTGCGGATTGCCGGCCGCCTCGTCGGCAGCGAGCGGGTTCCGGCCGTCAAACGTCAGGTAGAACAGCCGCTTAGGCGGCGTCTCGGCGCCTTCTTCAGCCCGACTGGTCTGAACGGCCCACGAACACAGGCAGAACAGGACCGGCGCAGCGCCGATGAGGCCGCGCCGGCAGACCGCAAGATCATCCAACTCGCGCCATCCACGTGCCTTGGTCAAAGCGTCCATTTCCATTCTTCTCCTTGTAGTGCAGCTAACTCTGCGAATCCTCGCCTGTTGCGAGGCTCTGCCAACCGGCAGGCGTCCTGTGCCCGCCTCTCTTCCATCCAGCCAAACGCGCGGCTGCTCATGACATTCGCCGGACTTGCTGCCCTTTTCAGTCACTCCTCCAGGCGGCAAGTTGATAGGGTCCCAAGACTGCCTCGCGACCCTTGGCAGTCCGTGTCAGAACCGGCGAGGAGCCAAGCGGCTGCATGTTGCGCGGGGCAACGGAGTCGCGGAGCGCCACGTGCATCTCGCTCGGGGAGCGGTTCACGAGGTACAGATGACGTTTCCCTTCCACTTCCAGCGTGCGTCCAGCGACTTGATCGCCCAGCCCCGGGATCATCTCCCACTTCCCTTGCGGCAGCAGGCGAAACACCCGGGCGAAGCGCTCGACCTGCCCCTCGTGGCCGACCGTGCCGACGGTCCAGCCGCCGGTTGTGATGAGCATTGGATCGAAGAGGGCCATCGCATGGGCGTAGTACTCCATGAAATGGTCGTGCCCGGGCACGATCTGTGAGGCAAGCCATGACGGATCCCGGTACCAATCGGATTCCAGCGCTTTCCACCCTCCTCCGAGTGGGCCCTTAGCAGCACTGCTCTGACTCTCAAAATAGCGGTCGAAGAATTGCACGCCAAACCGTTCGGTGGTCTGGTATTCCTTGAGTTGGTCCTCGGCGAAATCCGCCGCGCGGATGGGGAGCAGGGCCTTTTCATCCTTCAACCCCGCCCATGCGAGGCGCCATCGGTAGTCGGTGGCGCTCATGAACTTCTGGATCACCACGCCCGGAATCCGCCCGAGCAGAAGCGGATCGACACCGGCTTCCCTGGTCTGAACCACCAATCGCTCGCCCTGCTCCCAGCGTCTTCTCTCTTCGGGCCTTACCACCGCCGGCACCCACAGCGACAGCACCAGTTGGAGGTCCGGTCGGTTGCTCCTCAAGAGGCGGGCTGCCTCGCCATAGTAATCCGCGATCTTTGCACAGCGCCACTGGATCCACCGGTCCTTGGCGTTGGCCAGCAGCCAATCGTAGCGCTGGCGGAATCGCGCCGGGTCTTTGGCATCCACGGGCAGCCTCAACCCCGTGTCCTTTTCGAACTCCGAGATTGTCCAATCGTCGTAGCTGACCTCCAAACCGCCAAGCTGAAGGAGTTGGCAATTGGTCAGGTGGAGCGTGATCCCGCCGAACGCCGGCGACTGGCCGTAGCGTGTCGCGAGCTCAGCCACCAGGGCGAGAACTTGCCGCTTGACGCGCGGATGGATCGCGTTGAACGCCGGTGGCCGGCCATGGAACGTCTCGCGCAACACCTGATTATCTTCGGTGACCGTGTTGAACGTCGGCTCACCGGCCTTGATCTTCTCCACGTCCGTGATTGCCGTCGACACCAATGAGGGCAAGTCGTGGACATTGAAGGTGGCATTGAACTTGAAGCCCCGCTCTTCAAACCGCTTCAAGAGGATATCCAGCCAGCCGGTCGTCGGGAAGTTGCTTCCCCCGCCAGCTCCCTTGCCGGTTCCCCGCGATTCCACCAGCGAATTGTAGATGGGGCCGTTGTACCAGACCGCCGGATGGAACAGCACGTTCTGCCCCGTGTAGTCCATGTAGTCGCAGAGATTGTTCGCGACGCGTTCAAACGCCTCGAAGCTCCTCCCGTCGCCCCCGAAGCACGAGGCCAGCGGGTAAGCGTCCTCCCAATAGAGACCGACCTGGCGCAAGCCCGGCCCGGCGCTTGCCGAGCTCGCGGGAAGCCCTCCTTCGATCTCGAAAACCTCCACGCTGACTGCCGCCGCGGGACAGTCTTGCGCCCAGGTGCAGAGGCGGATCCACTGATCCGCATTTCGCGCCCACAAGAGGCATTCCAGCGTCTGGAAACGCATGGACAGCGGGTAGGGGGTGCCCGTGAAGTAGCCTGTCTGGGCGTTGTACACGTCCTCTTCGGCGGGCGAGCACGCGGTGATTTCGCAGGTGCGCATCCTGTCGTCGGGATACTTGACCCGCAAGAGGTGCAGGCCCGTTTTCTTCAGTGTTGTGCGCACCACGAAGCGCGAGAACATCCCAGGCCCGGCCTCCCGGTAGCGACCGATCGACGAGTCTACGACCCGGCTCGTGCCGTCGTCGCAGAGAAGGTCCGGGCCAAGATCGCGCGTCAGATCAATCGACACAACCTTGTTGAGCTTGGGTTCTCCTACGGCCGGTCTTGCCCGTGGAGCAAGCACATAGAGAGTCGTCCGAAACAGCTCCTGGTCGCAGACGCGGACGATCAAGGTGTGCCGGCCGGCTTCCTCAGGCTGGAACTTCAACCTGGCAAGCGTCCTGTCGCGTGCGGGTATCGACAGAGGCAGGGACTCATCAGAGAGCCTGGACCCTTTGGCGGAAACGACCGAGAACGAAGCGTCGCCACGGAACGGGTTTTCGGCACTGTTGAAAACGGCAATCTCTACCGGTTCGGGCTTGCCGAGCAGGGCCACGCATTTCACCGGGTAGAAGCGGAGGGCATGTTCGGGCCGGAGCTGGGCCTCGACCCGCCCTTGATCCTCCAGCATCGCCTGCTTCACCTCGTCCTCGGAAACGGCCCGGTTCCAGATCTTCAGTTCATCAATAAGCCCGACAAAGCCCTGGCTGATAGTCATGCTGCCGCCCTTTGAGATGGTTCCCGTCACCGGCTCTCTGGCGTCGAGTTCCCCATCAATGTAGACTCGCCGCTCTTTCCCGTCGTAAACGCCGGCGATGTGGTACCACCTCCCGCGCTCAAGCGCGGTCTTGCTCAAGAGCATGTTCCCCGCCCATTTGCCATCCAGATCCATCATGAACCTGACGCGGTTGCCTCCCTTCTCCAGACCGAGACGATAGGCTCGCTCCCTATTCCAGATCAGCCCTGCGTCGTGGGGCCCGTCCAGCCTGATCCATGCCGCAACGCTGACCGCCGTCTCGCAATCGAGGGCTTCCACGTACCCCACGGCCATGCCCGGGCCATTCCGCTCGAAACGCGCCGCCTTGCCGTACTTCCCCTCGGCCCAAGTCGCGTTCGGCATCACCGCGCTGCCGACCTTCCCACCCACAAACAGATCCCCATTCAGCCCCATGACGTTCGCGGCGGTGTCGCCCTGCCCCTCATCGAACGGCCAGTACGCCACCAGACCGTTGAGCGTCGAAGCGTCGGACGTAGAGGTCCTGGCCGTTTCCTGTCCGACGCAAGGGCCAACGAGAGCCGGGAAACACCCGGCGAAAACACAGAAGATGAACCGCAGCATCCCAAGATCCTCCGT
>PEVN01000242.1 GCA_002779825.1 Armatimonadetes bacterium CG06_land_8_20_14_3_00_66_21
CACGGTCCAGAAATTGACCGACCGCTGGACCCGGTCACACATCGCGTCGCCGGTGACACCCCATGGAGTTGGCGCCAGCTTGTGCAGCGCCGCGTCCAGGGCGATGGTCTGCAGGACGCGCTGCTGGTCTTCAGCCGACAGGAACAGCGCTGCCGGGACCCGGGACGGATGCGAGAGGAAGCCGGAGGAGGGATCAGACGACCCCGCGACCAGGATCGGGACGAGGGAGCCATCGTCGCGACGGGCGCGGTCGGGACGCATGTCGCTGGCGTTCATCCGCTTCATGGCGCCTGTCGTGAGATCGCTGAGCGCCGCGGCGCTGCACAGGTCGCTCATGAATGCCGTGACGGACTTGATCGCGGCGACCTGCTGGAGCTTGAGGACGCCTGCCGCTTCCTTCAGCACTGCCTGCATGGCGGGCTGCCCCAGGATCGACTGCAATGACTGGGCGCGATCGGCAACGGGGGTGCCCTCGTGAGGCGTCTGAAGCGTGATGGCGCATAGCGTGCGATTGCGCAGGAACGCCATCCGCTGCCGCAACACGGCGGCCTCCGCGACGGTCACCCCCAACTTAGCCAACTCCTTGGGCTCGAGCTGTGGGCAGGAGAGCAGATACCTCGCGACTAGTCCCCCGAGGCTGTGCCCCACCAAGAGGATCTGCGGATAGTCGTCCGCCGGGGCGAATCGGGCGACGTACGCCTCGTAGAGCTGCGCCGCGAGCGCCGCCGCCTGCGCCGGCAGCGGCTTCCGGCTGTCGCGGAAGGTGACCATCACCACATCGCGCGAACTTGGCGTGCGGAAGAAGTGTCGCCGAACCGGGTCCTTGCCGTCCTCGCACCGGACCGCGTCGGCCGACTCGACGCCCAACAGCCCAGCCATGAAGTCCTTCCGCCAGTAGCTGACGGCGTCGCCGTAGTCGGTGTCGCTGCGGGCGTCCAGACCGTGTACCAGCACGAGCAGCCGGGGCCGGTCCGGCGCATAGAAGCCGGTTGACGGCATGAGCGTGAGCCTGAGGTCGCGCGGCTCACGGAACTCAGGCATGATCTCCGCCTTGGCTGCACCCAGGTTGGCCAACAGGAGCAACGGTAGAACGCGTCGGAACACAGAGGCTGTCATCACAGGAATCACCGTCTCCTGTATTCTGCGACGACACCGGCGGAACCTGCGGCACCGGCAAACCGTTCTCTACGCAGTCGCTTCTGACTTCGGTTACACTTGGCGTGACTGGGCGTTTGCGAGCCCGAGACCGGCGGCCCCGAGTCCTCCGAGCGGCTAAGACCCGAGATGAACCCCGAACGCTTCCGCACCTACGTGTTCATGGCCGTCCTGGCGCTGGCGCTGGGGCTCTGCCTCGCACTGGTGCTGCCCTTCGTCAAGCTCGTGGGCTGGGCGGTGGTGTTGACCGTCATCGCCTACCCGGTCCACAGCGTGGTTTGCCGGGTGGTCCGTCACCCGTCCGTGGCAGCAGGGATGTCGTGCTTCCTCGTGGTGGCAGTGGTCTTGGTGCCTGCGTCGTTCCTCGTGCTCAGCGTCGCTGAGGACGCGACCACTCTGGCGCGGGACGTGGAATGGTCGGCGCGTCAGGGGGAATTGCCCCGGTGGGCGGACCCGACGCGGATTCCCGCCATCCAAACGGTGCGCCGGTGGTTGGAACGCCGGGTGGACCTCTCGGAGCTGAACCTCACCGCGGCGGTCAGCAAGACGCTCGGGCAGGCCGGTTCGCTGCTGGCGAAGCGCAGCATGGAGGTGGTCAGGAACGCGCTCTGGTTCGCCATGCAGTTGGGGCTGGCGTTGGTGACGGTGTTCTTCCTGCTGCGGGACGGGCCGAAGCTGCTGCCTGCGGTACACGACTTCATCCCGCTCAAGGATGAGCAGACCCAGGCGGTGCTCCAGCGGGCGCAGGACGCGCTCCACGCAACCGTCTACGGCGCCACCCTCGTGGCCGTCACCCAGGGGACATTGGGTGGACTGGGGTTCTGGGCGCTCGGGCTGCCGTCGCCATTGCTCTGGGGCACGGTCACGACGGCGCTGTGCTTCGTGCCGCTGCTGGGCGCCCCGGCCGTCTGGATCCCCACGGCCCTCTGGTTGCTCGTCCAGGGGCTGTACTGGAAGGCGATCGGGCTGACGCTGATCGGCGCGCTGGTTGTCGGGCTGGTGGACAACCTCCTCCGCCCGGTCGTCATCGGCACCCGCGCGCAGCTACACACGCTGGTCGTGTTCTTCAGCGTGTTGGGCGGGCTGCTGCTCATGGGACCCCTGGGGTTGCTGTTGGGTCCGGTGATCCTCTCGGTGACCCTGGGTTTGCTGGAGATCCTGAAGTTCAAGCTGAACGAAGGCGACGCAGCCGCGGCGGCCGACCAGGGGGACACCCGTACTCCGCCCGAAGTGCAGGAGCGCGCCGAGCCTAAGGAGGCGCCGTCTGCCTCCCCAAGACCTCTGGCGGCCGACGCCGACATGTAGAAGCAGAGATGCGACTACTGCGCATAGCCCTCACTGCCTTCCTCACCGGCTTTTCCGGCGCCATGATGCCGGGGCCGATGCTGGCCCTTACTGTCGGTCAGGTTGCCGCGCAGGGGTTCGTGGCGGTGCCGTTGATCTGCGCGGGACATGCAGTGCTGGAGTTGGTGACCGTGGTGTTGCTGCTTTTGGGCTTGCGGGCGATCATTGCGCGGCCGGCGGTCCGGGGCGTGATTGGGTTGATGGGTGGGGCGGCACTGCTCTACATGGGAACGGAGATGGTGCGCAGCGCGGCCGGCGTGGCGCTGGCGCTGGAGTCCCACTCGGTGGCACCCATGCACTGGGCGAAGGTCATGGTCGCGGGGGCAGCCGTCTGCGCGGCGAACCCGTACTTCCTGGGCTGGTGGGCGACGGTTGGCGCCGGGCAGTTGGCGCAGTTCGCGCCGAAGACGGCGGGCGAGTACCTCAGTTTCTACCTCGGCCATGGGGCTTCTGACTTGGCGTGGTACAGCTTGGTCGGCGTGATCCTGGTGACCGGCAGGAGCTTCCTGTCGCCGGGCGTGTACCAAGGGATGATCCTGGTGTGCGGCGCGCTGATTGCAGTGTTGGGGACAGCCTTCGTGTGGACCGGGATCGCCGCGCTCCGCGGGCGAGCGCCAGCCGCAGGGCCGGACCCCGGAGTCGCCGCCGACGGGTGACGAGGTGCCCGCGTTCGGTGCCCTTGTCGATCTGTTAGAATTGGGAGCGTATCCATTCGCAAGGCAACAGCCAGCCCCATGGCAGAGACGAAGATCGGCAAGTACCGTGTGGTGCAGGAACTGGGCAGAGGCGCCATGGGCCGGGTCTTCGAGGGTGTCGATCCGGACACCAGTGAGCGAGTGGCGCTCAAGGTCATGAACCTTCCAGAGGGAACCTCGCCTTCCAGCCGAAGGGTGCTGCTGGAACGGTTCCGGCGCGAAGCGGAGGTGCTCAAGCGGATCGATCACCCGAACGTGGTCAAGGTGTTCGCCGTGGGGGAGACGGGCGACGGGAAGCCCTACATCGCCATGGAGCTGCTCTCGGGCCGGAGCCTGCGCGAAGAGCTGGAGTTGGGCGGTCCGCTGCCGCTGGACCAGGCGGAGCGCATCGTCGTTCAGGTCTGCCGGGCGCTCCACGCCGCGCACGAATGTGGCGTCATCCACCGCGATGTGAAGCCGGACAACGTCATCCTGCGCGAGGGACGCGCGGAGATCACCCTCGCCGACTTCGGGGTGGCGAAGAGCCTCGAAGACGTCACCCTGACTGCCACCGGGGCGACCCTGGGCACCCCGGCATACATGAGTCCGGAGCAGGTACGCGGGTGGGACCTCGACGGCCGGTCGGACATCTTCTCCACCGGGGTGATCCTCTACGAATTGGCCACCCGCCGGCGACCGTTTCATGGGGACGGCATGACGGAGGTGACGCACCGGATCGTGACCGACGACCCGATGATCAACGTCAAACTCCCTCGCTATCTGACGGACATCATCGCGAAGGCCCTCAGGAAGGACCCGGACGACCGCTACCAGTCCGCGCTGGAGATGGCGGAACACCTGGAGGCGCACCGCTCGCCATTTGCCGTCCTCACCACGCAGTCCCGAGCGACGGCGGTCCCGGGTGAGTCCCCGGAGCCGCCCTCTGCAGAGCGCGCCGGTGCCACGGCCCTGCTGGAGGACGACCAGGTCTTGGTGGAGCTCTCCAGCCGAGCGGCCGAGTCGGAGGAGACCGGCAGCCTCACTCAGGATCTCCTCGCCATGGTCTTCAGCGCCGTGAGCGCGGGCATCCTGGGGGCGCTGCTGGGGTCCGTCGCCGGGGCGGTGTCCGCCCCCGATGCCGAAAACTGGAAGACGCTGGTCACAACTATGTCAGTCGGCATCCACGTGCTCTGCTTCGTGGTGGGCCTGATCATGCCGCGACTGCTCGCCACCCGAGGCTATGAGCCGGATTGGACCGGGAAGCTGCTGGGAGTCGTCGGGTTTTCGGGCGCCCTCTCGGCTTCCGCATTGTGCATCCTGGGTCTCTCGCCGGCGCAGTTCGGCCCGCTCATCGGCACCTCGGCAGTCATCGGCCTTCTCGGGACGTTGATCGGTTCTGCGCTGGCCGCCGTCTGAATCTCCCGTCGTCCCCGGGTTGCGTTCCCCACCGATCCTGGAGCCCCGGTGCTTCCCTTGCCCCACCCTCCTCGGGCATAATGGAACCCCATGAGATTGACAGTCACCGACGGCCCGGAGGCCGGACAAGCGTTCACCGCGTCACAGCGAGAGGTCAGTCTGGGCCGGCGCCGGAACTGCACTGTCTGCCTTCACGGTGATTCCCACGTCTCCCGGCTCCACGCCCTCCTTCGGGAGACAGACAGCGGCTGGACCATCGAGGACGCCGGCAGCCACAACGGCACCCTCCTCAACGGTCGGCCGGTCACCTCCGCTGTAGCACTCCCGGAGGGTGCCGAGATCGCTTTGGGGAGTTCGACGGTGCGGGTCGAACTCAACCCGGCCGACGAATCGCTCATGGAGGCGCATCACGACCTCCGTGAGGTGGAAGCGACCGGCCGGCCGCAGACAGTCGTGGAGCGAGCTTTCGGGGCTGAGGACGCGAGCAATCTCGGCGCCGAGACCACCGGCCCTGCAGACACCTGGACGCCCGAGCGGCTGGCAGCCTTGTTCGCCCTCGCAGCCCCGGTGACCTCGGCCAACCCGCTGGAGGCAATCCTGGAGCGGGTCATGGACCAGTTGTTCGCCAACGTGAAGGCAGAACGGGGGTACCTGCTACTGGAGAACGAGGCGACCGGCAAGCTGGCGCCTCGCGCGGTGCGGCGGCGGGGCTCTTTGCCGGAAGGCAGCGGCCCCGTGGAGATCAGCCGCACCCTCGTCCACAGAGCGGTGAAGCAGCGCCGGGCGATTCTCACTTCCGACGCGGCGGACGATGCGTCGCTGCGCGACGGCACGGCCAGCCTGGCCGAGTTCGGCATCCGCTCCGCGCTGTGTGTCCCGCTCATTGCCGACGAAGCCGTGCTGGGGCTCATTCTGCTGGACACTCAGTCGGTAGCCGACGCGTTCACGGAAGGCGACCTCGAGTTCGTGTCTGTCCTCGCCGGCGTGGCGGCCCTGCGGGTCAACTGCATTCGGCTGACGGCCCGCCTCGCCCACGAAACCCAGCTAAGAGAGCAGCTCCAGAGCTTTGTGCCGGACGTCCCGTTGCAGCATCTCCTCGGCGGCCGGCTGGACCTCGAGCTGGGAGGCGAGATCCGCGAGGCGACCATCCTGCAGGCCGACATCCGCGAGTTCACCGCCCTGACAGAGAGACTCGGCCCGCGCCAGTTGACGGCATTGCTGAACGAGTACTTCACCGCGATGTGCGAGGTCATCCGCAGTCACGGCGGGATCGTCGACAAGTTCGTGGGCGACGCCGTCCTTGCCGTGTTCGGCAGCCCGGTGCCCGACGACGGGCAGTCGGTGAAGGCCGTGCGCTGCGCCCTGCACATGCTGGAGGCGCTGGACGGTTTGCGCACCCGCTGGCAGCAGGAGGGTCGGCCCACCTTCGAGGTCGGCATCGGTCTCAGTCGCGGCACTGTCTTGCACGGGAACATCGGCTCGGCCGACATCATGCAGTACTCCGTGATCGGCGACCCGGTGAACACCTGTTCCCGGTTGTGCGCCCTGGCCTTCCCCCAGGAAGTGATCGTCAGCGAGAGCGTCTTCGAGCACGTCTGGTCGCTCTTCCACACCGTCGCCCGCGAGCCCGTTGCCGTGAAGGGCAAGAGCGAGCCGATGAAGACCTATCGGGTGGTAGGCGAGCGCGCACCCAAGAGCGAGTAGGCCGGCGGTAGCCGGAAGCCGGTGGCCAGTCACCAGTTTCCCAATCACCCAGTCCCCTTCCATGCACCTCCGTCCCCTGACAACCGCAGATCTCCCGGCAGTCGTAGAGTTGGAGAGGCAGTGCTTTCCGAATCCGTGGCCGCTTTCGGCATTCCGGCGCGAGCTGGCCGACGTTGCCACCTCCTATTACACGGTCACGATCGACGAGGGGCGTCTCGTAGGCTATCTCGGCGCCCGAGTGATCCAGGACGAGGCGCACATCACGACTCTGGGCGTCGACCCAGGATGCCGCGGCCGCGGTCTCGCCAAGCACCTCCTGCTCGATTTGATCGACCATGGGCTCTCCCGGGGCGTGGTCCGGCTGACCCTGGAGGTGCGCGACAGCAACTGGGCTGCGCGCAAGTTGTACGAGAGCCTCGGCTTCGTCGACATCGCCTTGCGCAGGAAGTACTACCAAGACCCGGTGGAAGACGCCGTCATCATGTGGGTGCACGACCTCCGCGCGCCGGAAGTGCACGCTGCCATCGAGCAAGTGCGTGCCGGCATGCAACCGGCGGGCAGTGGTGAGTGGTGAGGAGTGACCAGTGCGCAGTCGCCGGTGGGCACTGCGCAGAGGGTCCGCCGCGCCCATACGTGACACATGACACATGACACCCAAAGGAGCAACCTACCCCCGTGATCGTCCTCGGCATTGAGACTTCGTGCGACGAAACCGGCGTCGCGTTGGTCCAAGATCGGACGCAGGTCCTGGCGGAGGTGGTCTGCTCACAGATCGACCTGCACGCCCGGTTCGGCGGCGTGGTGCCGGAGGTGGCTTCGCGCCGGCATCTGGAGCTTATCAACCCGGCAATCCAGGAGACGTTCGCGCTGGCGGGGTTGCCCTTTTCCGCCATCGACGCCGTGGCGGTCAGCAACGGCCCCGGGCTGATCGGCTCACTGCTCGTCGGCGTCGCCAGCGCCAAGGCGCTGGCCGCCGCCTGGGACAAGCCGCTCATCGGCGTCGACCACCTCAAGAGCCACGTGTACGCCAACTTCCTGGAGCCGGAGCCGCCGCCGTTTCCCTTCGTTTGCTTGGTCGTCTCCGGTGGGCACACCTCACTCGTGATGGCACGGGACCATGGCGACTGGGAGTTGATCGGCAGCACGCGCGACGACGCAGCGGGGGAGGCATTCGACAAAGTCGCGCGGCTGCTGGACCTGGGGTACCCCGGCGGGCCTGCCATCGACAAGGCCGCCAAACAGGGCGACCCGGCCGCCGTGCCGTTCCCGCGGTCCTACTTCGAGGGCACTCACGACTTCAGCTTCTCAGGTCTGAAGACGGCGGTGCTGCGCTGCGTCGAGGGGTACGAGCGCAATGGCGACCTGCCTCCCGTCGAGGATCTCGCCGCCAGCTTCCAGGACGCCGTTGTCGACGTGCTGGTGGAGACACCGCTCAGAGCCTGCCACGACCTGGGCGTCACCACTCTCGTTGCCGCCGGCGGTGTCGCCGCCAATTCGCGCCTGCGCGAGCGCCTGACCGAGGCGTGCCGCCAGCACTCGGTCGGCTTCCGCCTCCCGCCCTTCAAGTACTGCACCGACAACGCCGCCATGGTCGCCTGCCACGGGTCGTTCCGCTTCGAACGCGGCGAGGTCGATTCGCTTGATCTCGACACCTACGCTGTCTCGGCATACAAGGGGCAGCGAGGGAAGGCGCGGTGAAGAGGGGTGGGTGTTTGGCGTCCTGTGCCGCACGGCGAACAGCGAACATCGAACTCCCAACGCAGAACGGCCAACGCTCAACTCTCAGGTGCTATTGACCGCACATTTCGTGCCTTTGCTCAGTCTCCCATTCGCCTTCCACCCGAAAGGACCCGACCATGGACTTGACGCTTCCGGTTGTGCACATCGAGGCGGAGAACCTGCCTGAGGGGTGGGAACGAGCGGTGCTGGAGACTTGGCAGCGCGGCGCGCCCATCGAGACCCAGTACGACCAAGAAGGCGATCCGCCGAGCCGGGATGCGTTGGCGATCATCGTGGTCCGCGACCCCTTCGCCGAGCCGCGCATCCACAAGGCGATGCCTTGCGGCCTGGCCGAGTTGGAGACGTACCGCCAGGAAGTGGTCGACGGTATCCATGATCACTGGATCGACCCGGCAGCCGGGAAGTGGGAGTACACGTATCACGAGCGGCTGTTCGAGTATGCAGTCCCGGGTCTTGGCAAAGCCATCGACCAGATCGACTACGTTGTGGCTGCCTTGGCGGAGGCGCCCCACACCCGCCGCGCGCAGGCCATCACCTGGAAGCCGTGGGAAGATGCCGGCATCGGCGACCCGGCCTGCCTGCAGCGAATGTGGTTCCGCATCTTCGACGACGTCTTGGTGATGAACATCCACATGCGCAGCAACGACGCGTTCAAAGCCGCCTTCATGAACATGTACGGCTTCACCGATTTGCAGCGGGTCGTCGCGCAGCGGGTCTCAGAGCGGCTGGGCCGCAGTATCCGCCCCGGTCAGTACACCCACGTCGCCGACTCCTTCCACATCTACGGCTCCTACTTCGCCGACTTCGAACGGTTCCTGACGACCCTCGAGAAGCGTTCGTTTGAAGAACGCACTTATCGCACCGAAGACATCAACGACATCCTGACCGAGGCCCAGGAGCAGATCGCCGCCTCGCTGGCGGAGGAGAAGGCAACCGGCCGCAAGGGATTGTGAGCCGTCCGGGGCGACGCCGGAGGGAACTGATGACCCCGAAACAACGCGTGATGGCCGCGCTGAACCACCAACCGCCCGACCGACTGCCCCTGTTCGATGGCTTCTGGAGTGAGTTCGCCCGGGCGTGGCGACACGCCCATCCCGAAGCAGGAGATCAGGAGCTCACCGACTACTACGGGATCGACGTCGCCATCTGCGTGGCCAATGAGGCAGCATTCCCCTCCCGCGCAGGTGTCCTCGAAGACCGCGGCACGGAAGTCATCGAGCGGGATGGCTGGGGCCGCCTACTGCGGCGGAAGAAGGACGCCTTCTTCGCCGACGAGTTGGACAGCGCCCTCCACTCGCGCCAGGAGTTCGACGCCACCTCCTTCGAGGACCCGCTGGACGACTCTCGCTACGGGGCATTCGTGAGTCAGGTGGCGGCTCAGCAGGAGAATCGCTGCGTCTTCTGCAAGATCGGCGGCCCCTACCTGCGGACGGCGTTCGTCCGCGGTCAGGAGGACTTCCTAACGGACATCGCAGGCGACCCGGCATTCGCCAGAGCGCAGATCGAGCGGATGGCAGAGCATCTCAAAGTGATCGCGCTGGAGTCCCTCCGCCGAGCCGACCTCTACGACACCGGCGTCTGGATCTACGACGACATGTGCAACAACAACGGCCCGATGATGTCGCCGCGGCAGTTCGAGACGCTCTTCCTGCCAGCCTACCGCGACCTCGTCCAGTCACTCAAGCAGGCCGGCGCCGCGAAGGTGATCCTGCATTGCGACGGTAACCTGACACCCCTGCTGGACATGGTCCTCGACGCCGGCGTTGACGGCGTCAACCCCGTCGAGCCGAAGGCCGGAATGGACCTGGTCGTACTCAAAGAGAGGTACGGCCGACGCCTTTCCTTCCTCGGCGGCATGTGCAACGCCCGGGTGCTGCCCAAGGGCACCAAAGAAGAGATCGTCGCCGCCACGGAGCGAATCAAGGAAGCAGGCCGGGACGGCGGCGTAGTCATCGGCACGCACTCCATCGGCCCCGACGTACCCGTAGAGCACTACGACTGGTACCACGAAGCCGTCAGGAACCTCGCCCGCCCAGGCCGATCCGACACCTGACGCCTGACACACGCCCCATGACACGTGACACCCGACACCTGACACCTGATATACCCGCGAAGGTTGGGAACACACCGAAGTGGAAGTTCGCGGAACTTCCCCGGCAGGCGTGCAGCAGACGTAGGACAGAGGGTATTCTCCCAGACGGAGCCGAAGTCGCACCGGGACTTCGGTGTGTTCCCAACCTTCGCGGGTATACCTGATACCCATCTCTGCAGGAGCCCCCATGCCCCAAACCCCGTCCGCCCGCCTCGCCTTTATCGGCGCCGGCAACCACGCCACCGGCTCGCTCTACCCCAACCTCGCCCAGATCCCGCAGTTTGACCTGGTCGCCGTCTGCGACTTGGTTGAGGAGAGAGCCCGCTACGCCGCCCGCAAGTTCGGCGCGCTGCATTGGTTCACGGACGTCGGCACCATGCTCCACGAGGTGCAGCCGGACGGAGTGTGCGTCTGCGGCCCGGCCGAGATGCACCACGCGGTCAGCCTCCAGACCTTGCGGCGCGGCCTGCCGACGTTCATGGAGAAGCCACCCGCACTGACGCTGGCCGAGACCCAGCAACTCGCCGACGCGGCTCGCGACCACGGCACCTGGGGCATGGTCGCCTTCATGAAACGCTTTGCCCCAGCCAACGTGGTCGCAAAGGAGTTCATGGCGAGTGACGCCTTTGGGCAGCTCTCCAGCCTCACCCTGATCCACAGCTCCGGCCCCTACGACGACCTCCGGCGCATGTTGCTCCTCAACGGCATCCACATGCTGGACTTGGCGCGCTTTCTGGCCGGCGAGGTAGAGAGCCTCTTCGCCCACGGCCGCACCGACGGCGTTCAGGCAGCCTCCGTCAGCATGCGCTTCGCCGACGGCGCCGTGGGCCAGTTCAACATGAACTCCGGGCACACCTGGACAGACTGCTTCGAGCAGACCTACCTCTCCGGCAGCGGCGCCGGGATCCTGATCGACGCTTCCCAACGGACGGAGGTGTTCGCCGAGTCAAGCCGGTTCGCGAAGGGCGAAGGGCTGGTGCTGTACGGTTGGGGCAGCCGCTACCATGTATCCGGCAACATGGCCGGCTGGGAGGCAGGCGGGCATTACACGCGGGGGTACTGGGGCGAGCTGAGCCACTTTGCCCGGGCGGTGCTCGGCCAGGTGGAGCCGACGCCGACGCTCGCCGACGGCGTGGCGGCGATGGCGCTGATCGAGGCGATCCTGCAGAGCGTGGAATCGGGGCAGCCGGTGTCCGTAGGCGCGGGTCAGAGCTGACGCCCCGCGCAACTAGTGGGCAGCCCCCAGACCCGCCAACAGGATCAGCAGCGTCTGGTTGTTGGGGTCTCATCGAGTCAGCGCCTCCGAGGGCTTGGCCTTGTCCCGACCGTCACCCCCGGTGGCTCCATTCCCCTCGCCCAGGATGAAGTCGAGAACCTCCGCCAACACTTGGCTGAGAGTGCATCCGGGTGCCTCGCCTACCCCAGCGGGGGTGTGACGATGATGGGGAAACGTGGCGAGTTGAGGGTGGTGCGGGGAGTTGTCGTAGCGGAAGATCAGCGTGCCGTCCGGACGGCTGCAGTGGAAGCGGTACCTGACCGAACCCGGGAACACCGCCAGCCCCAACGTCAGGGCGGTGCCTCCGATGAAGGTCAGCCTGCCTGACAGGTATAGCGCGTCGGCATCCTCGTCGAGCTCATAGGCCAGCGTGTCCCCGACGATGAGCCATCCGTAGGTTCTCAGCGAGGAGAGGACCAGATCAAGAGGCGTTCTGGCCTTCATCGCCTACCTGCTCAAGCAACCCGAGTCGACGCGTGAGTTCCCCGCGCGTGCAGTGAAGGAACTCCCACCGCATCCAGTGTTCGTCGTCGCCCAGTTCCCCCGCGCCGTAGCGGCTCATGAACTCGGTGGAGGACATGCCATACCCGTTCTCAAACGTCGCCAGCTCCTCGGCGTACGCGTCCACCTTGCGGCGAATGCGCGCCTTCTCCAGGTCAATGCTGCGCATCACCACGGGGACGATTGCTTCATCAACGACCAGCGTACTCATGGCTGTTCCTCGTTCGTCAGTCAACACACCAATCTTATCCCTTCGGCTTGCGACCAACAATAGGCCGGACCACACACTATCCGCAAGTCCATGATGCTCCGCCGGCCCGAGCCACCACGATCTCTCGGTATCTCTCCGCTCGCATGGCAGGCTCAGGGCGCGACGGACGCCTCTTTCACCCAAACGGTGACCGGCGTGGCGCGCGACGCCTGCTGACCGCCGTGATGGCGGGCAAAGGTTGCGAGTCGCTTGGTGTTCTCCATCATCAAGCGCTCCGCCTCGGCCACCAGGGCTTCCAGTTCCGTCCGCTCCTCCCGGGAAACACGCCCGTTGCTGTTGCGGTCCAACAGCAGGTCCATCCGCTCCTGCTTCCCTGCTGGGAAGCGCTTCATAACTGGCTTGCGCGTGCTCGTCTCGCCCGTACCGTCACCTCCAACAGTCGCGTCGGGTCGTTTCCGAAGGGGTCCATCACCTTTACCAGGGTCTGGTACTTCCCTCGATTGTCGTACTGCTGCCAGTCGAGCGTCAAGGCCGGTTCGCGTTTCTTCCGGGTGCGGCAGTTCTGCCACTCGTTGTGGCAGGTGTCGCCGCTGGTCGTAGAAAGCGCCCTCCGACCGCAGACCCGTCTCGTGCCGCGCCAGGAACAGGAGCTTGACGAAGCGCGTGGGCGACAGGGGTTCGCGTGCGGCTTCGAGCAGGGCGAGGATTGCCTTCTGTCTGTTGAGCATGGTTGAGTTCTTCGGAATCCCGCGCCACACCTACGCCGGCGCCAGCTCGACGCGGGCGGCATAGCCCAGCCGCCGGAGCATCTGCTGGCAGTCTTGCCACGTCAACCCGAACGCCCGCATGTCGGCGACGCCCAGCCGGGCGACGACGCCGGCGAGTGTCTCGACTTCGCTCTCCTCGAACTCCCCCTCGACCAGGGCGTCCTCCGCCCAGTCCACCAGTTCGTCGAGTTCTGCCTCACCGTGAAGATAGGTGGACAGCCGGTCAACAATCACTTGACGGGTCACGCGCATTGAGAAGACTCCTACGGTTGTTGGTGTCCCCGGTCTACCGGGCATTCTTCGTGAATCTCGACCGAGTGTCCACCGCCCATCGTCCCCTCGTAGTGTAGCCTCTTGTGGGCGTCTGCCGAACCCCACGCAAAGTGCACCGATGACGCCCACAAGGGGCTACGCTACGTGTGCCGGTTCCACCAACCGCGCCACCACCGCCTCCATCAGCCTCTCCCCGTCGATCCGGGCTTGGTTCAGCCTCGCCTCCAACTCGTCGCAGAGCGCCATGAGTTCGTCGACTTTGGCGACGATGCGGTGTTGCTCATCCAGCGGTGGCACGGCAACGAGGATAGCGTTGAGGGTGGTTTGGTTGATCTTCGGCATGGCTACGCGCGTGTCGTTCTTGACTGCCATGTTGAGGAAGGTCGGCGAAAGGATGTACCGAAGGAGATAGTCAACACTGATGTGCGACACCACAGGATACATGTCTGCGCTGCACAACCCGTCGAAGTCCACAAGCACTGCTTTAGACAGATTCGGACGGATCTTCGAGTAGATGATCTGTCCCGCATGGAATCGGTGGTTGGGACTTCGGACATCGTCCTCCACGACGGTCCGGTACGGGAGAAGCCTCCCCGTGCCCTTCTCGATGTTGTCCGGGGCGATGTGCGGGAGATCGGGATGCTTCTGCGGCGTCACGAGATCGGACGCGATCGTTGCCACATCCCCAAATCTCGCCCAAGTCCACCCCCTCGGCAACGCGTGGGGCAACTCAGTAGCGTCTGTCACTGGTGCTGCCTTCGGCTTTCTGAGCTTCCCTTCCCGGCTCAGCCGCTCCCTTTCCTCGGCAATCCTCCCCAACAACACCTCCGCCGGCTCGTCTGACGGATCCTGCCTCACCAGCTTCCCTCGCACCGCCAACTGCAGAACCGCCTGCCTCAGCTCGTCGACGGTTTCGGGGGTGTCGTAGAGCAGGTCGAAGTGGTCGCGGACGCGCTGCCAGTGGTGGGCGAAGTCGGCGGGGGCGGTGGCTGTCGTGAGCTTGTGCAGGGCGGCGCCGTTGAGCCGCACCCGGGTCTGGCGCTTCTTCTTCTGCGCCGCCTCCAACTCGTCGCAGAGCGCCATGAGCTCGTCGACTTTGGCGACGATGCGGTGTTGCTCTTCTTGCGGGGGCAGCGGAAGCCGCAGTGATCGTAGCGCTGTGCCATTGACGTTCGGCTGCCCCGTGCCTGCCGACCTGTCTAGCAGTTGCTGCCAGTACAACGGCGACTCCGCAAAACGCTTCAGGTACCGTTCGCTCACGAGGTCGCTTGGGGTGATGCGGATCAGGTATGAAGCGAAGACTGAGACTACTGGGACTCTCTCAACCAAGTAGGTCTTGCCGACGGTCCCACCGGTCCGGGCAACGAGGAGGTCTCGGGCGTGCAGCCTGTACGCGATGAGCTCTTCATCGTCGATAGCACAGCCCGGAACGGTATCCCACTTCACGCGGTTGTCCTGGATATCGGTGATGCGTAGCAGCCGCACCTCGGTGATGGACTCGTCCGCCGACGCGGTGTAGCCGTATTGCACGGCGAGGGCAATGTCTTCGAGATAGCACCATTGCCACGAATCGGGAAGTGCGAAGGGGTCTGACGCCTGAAGCGTGCCCTTGAGCGGCTTGGTTCTCCTCCGCTCACCACCACGAGTGGCGCGCCGCTTCTCGTCCACGACCTTCCGCAATAGGGACTGCGCCGGCTCATCCTCGGGATCCTGCCTCATCAGCTTCCCCTTCACCGCAAGCCGCAGAATCAT
>PEVN01000191.1 GCA_002779825.1 Armatimonadetes bacterium CG06_land_8_20_14_3_00_66_21
GGGCGTGCAAATGCTCCTTGGGGGTCTTGAGGGTGAGTTGACGACTGCCGCGGGCCAATTTGCCCGCTACGCGGATCAGGAACGTCTGCACGGTCTGCATTTCCCAACGCCGCAGTTGCTCGCCGCTCAAAACGGATTGCAGGATCCGGGTGGGCTTCTACTCAGCGACTGAGTGCTTGCTGTACTACGCGAGCGACACGCTGCACGCGCCCAAGCCCGTGGAGACCGTCACACAGATCTTCGTGCTTACCACCATCTCCGGCCTGCTGGGCAACTTCCCGGCGGGGATCCTCAGCGACCGGATGTCGAAGAAGACGATCGTCTACGCGTCGACTTCCATCGCCGGGGCGGCGGCGCCGATCTTCCTGCTGACGAACTCCCTCCCAGTCGCCTTCGGTGCGGCCTTCCTGTTTGGCGCGGGCTTCGGCGCATTCATGGCGGTGGACTGGGCCTTCGCCACGAACCTGCTTCCCGAGCGAGACGAAGCCAAGTACATGGGCGTCTGGAACGTCGCCTTCACCGTCCCGCAGGTCGTCGCGCCGCTCATCGGCGGCGGGGTGGCATACTTCTTCAACCAACACGTCGGTCCGGGATTCGGCTACCGCGTCGTCCTGTTCCTCGTCATCGTCTACTTGACTGTCGGCACGGCGATGATCCGACCCATCAAAGAACGCGCGCTGCTCGGGCGCCACGGACTGCTTCCCAGAGGGTGAACATATGGATGTCGTGAGACAACTGCTGGCGACTCCGCCCGCTCTGTGCGTGGCGCGTTGCGGCCGGCTTGCCTGGCAAGCGTGGAACCGGTTTGCGGAAGACTACTGCTTGCTGCTCGCCGCAGCCCTGAGCTTCTACGGGCTGCTGTCGCTGATTCCGCTGAGCTTCCTCGGGCTGTGGGCGCTGAGTCGGTGGTTTGGACCGGACGAGGCATATCGCATGGCCGTTCAGTTGGTCCGCCAGAACATCCCGCTGGGGGCCGACGTGCTGATCGGTCAGATGAACGCCGTTCGCCACGGGAGCGCGAGCTGGATGACCGGCAGCCTTTGGGGGTTGCTGCCGCTGGTGTGGGCAAGCTCGCAGTTCTACGAAACGCTGGAACGGATCATGAGTGCCGGGTGGGCGGGTCGGCCGTTGCGCGGGTACCTGGCCCGGAAATCGCTCGCGTTGCTGACGCTGCTGTGCGCCGGGGTGTTCTTTGGGGCCTCGCTGCTGGCGACTACGACGCTGGCCGCTCTGCAGCATTGGCAGCTCCGGCTGTTCGGCATCACGGCGCCAGAGTTCCCGCGGTTGTGGCACCTGGCCATGACAGCGCTTCCGTTTGTGCTCTCGATCACGCTCTTCTTTCTCCTCTACAAGTTCCTGCCGAACGCCAAAGTGCCGGGCATGCTGGCGCTGAAGGCAGCCACCGTCGCGGGCGTGCTGTGGGAGTTGTCCAAGTCCAGCTTCGCGCGGTTCATCTCGCGAGAGACCACCTACCAGAACCTCTACGGCCCACTGACCAACGTTGTCGTGTTCATGCTGTGGATCTACGTGAGCGCGCTGATCCTGCTGTTGGGGGCCGAGTTTGCGGCGGCGTACCACTTCGACGAGAGTGAGGAGAGCCGCCGGGCGGAGGCGCTGCCGCAGGGGACCGGCGAGGAGAGCACACCGGCGGAGCCGGCAGGCGAAGGCTGAGCGCGGTCTCGCAACACTCGTGCACAGGCGGAGGCCTATGTCGAGGATTCTGTTCATTGTCAATCCCGCAGCTTTTGGCGGCCTGGGGTCGGCCTCCTGGGAGCGCTTTGCGGCTGAGTGGCAGGACGCCGTGGCGCCCAAGGACGTGGTGGTGACCAACGCCCCGGGGCATGCAACCGAGGTCGCTGCCTCCGCCGACGGCTACACGGTGGTTGCGGCCGTCGGTGGCGATGGCACGGTCCGGGAGGTGGTCGGGGGAATCATGGCGCGTGGCGGTGACCGGCCGGAGCTGGCGATTCTGCCGGGCGGCACCGGCAACGATGTCGCTCGCAGCCTGGGCATCCTGACCATTGCCGACGGAATCGCTGCCTTGCAGGCGGGACGCACCGCGGCGCTGGACCTGATTCGCATCGACTGCCACAACGACGGCTCCCCCGTGCAGCGCTACGCCTGCCTGACTGCCAGCGCCGGGGTGAGTGCAGTGGTGATCCACTGCCTCAAGCCGTGGATGAAGCGAGTGCTCGGCGCCGAACGGGCCTACATGCTGGCCACTGTGCTTGCCGTGCTGCGATACCGCCCGACTCACATGACCGTGCGCTGTAGCGAGGGCGAACAGCGCGGCCCGATCCTGATGGTCAACGTCGGAAACGCGGAGTGGGAGTCGGGCGGCAGTATGCGCATGTCGCCCGGCGCGCAAGTCGACGACGGGCGGCTGAACGTCTGCCTGATTGCTGCCGCCCCCAAGCTGAGACTCCTGCGGAAGCTGCCGCTCATCCTGACGGGCGACCACATCTACGAACCGGAGGTGTCGTACTTCCCGGTGACTGGCATTGAGGTGGACAGCGACCCGCCGGTCGGTCTGCAGATGGACGGGGACGCGTTCGGTTTGACGCCGGCGACATTCACCGTCTGCCCCGGCGCACTTCGCGTATTGGTCCCGCCCGCAGCGCCCGATACCAGAGCAGGGGGGGCGCGCCGCCCATGACAGAGCTGCTTGGCGCTCATGTGTGGGCGGTAGCGTTAGGGGTACTTGCGGCCGCGGCGGTTGGGTATGGCGTCCTCCTCGCCCCGCGGCGGTTTGAGGTGAGTGAACACCGGGTGCCTCTGCGGTTCCTTCCGCCGGCGCTGAGCGGTCTCCGCGTGGTGCACCTTACCGACTTGCACGTCGGCCCGTTCTTCGGGCGGACGGCGCTGAAGCGGGTAGTGACATTGGCGAACGCCTGCCGACCCGACGTGGTCGTGTTGACCGGCGACTTCGTCAACTTCCGCTCGCTGCGGTTTCTCGCGGGCGCAACTGCTGAGCTGAGTGAGCTGCGCGCCCGGTTGGGCGTGTTCGCCTGCCTCGGCAACCATGACCACTGGGAAGGCGTCGAGGCGGTGTGCGCCGCGTTGCGCGAGGCCGGGGTGACGGTGCTGGTGAACGAGAGCGTTGAGCTGGCGGCCGGCCTGTGGCTTGCCGGTGTCGATGACCGGATGTCAGGCGAAGCGGATCCGCAGAAGACGGTGCACGGCGTGCCTACCGGCGCGGCCGTTGTGTTGCTTTCGCACAACCCGACGATCCTCCCGGAGGTGGCTGGTCACCCGTGGCTGGTGCTGTCCGGCCACACGCACGGCGGTCAGGTCGCGCTGCCGCTCGTCGGCGCTCGCCACACCCCCACGCTGCCGGGCTGGCGGTGGGTCGTTCAGCAGTACGAGGGGGTGGGCGTGCGCGTGCATGGCGGCCGATCCGACGCCATCGCGACCCACCGCTACCCCGCCGGCTGGTACCGCGACGGGCAGGCAGCGCTGTACGTCAGCCGAGGAATCGGGCTGAACCAAACGTGGCCTTTCCGGCTGAACTGCCCGCCTGAGATCGCCTGTCTGGCCCTGACGATTGAGCAGGGATGAGTGCTCCTACCGCGAACAAGTCAAGCTGGGGTGCCTGGCCGAGGGAGACCATAGATGGATGCCGTTGTCACAGCAGGAGGTCGACTGACCGGCGCGTTCGCCAAGGAATCAGGCGTGCAAGTCAAGGCCCTGATCGAGCTTGGCGGCCGGACGCTGCTGGAACGCACCGTTAGCGCCCTCGCGGGCAGCGACCGGGTGGACCGGATCGCGGTCGTTGGCCCGAAGGAAGTGCGCGAAGTCGCCGAGGCTGCCGGGGCCACTCACTACGTGCCGGAAGAGGGCTCCGGGATCGACAACCTGATGGCAGGCATCCGGGCGCTGAAGGCCACGGGACAGATCGTGATGTCGACGTCTGACTTGGTTGTGGTGCAGCCCGAGGACATCGACGACCTGATCGGCCGCGTGCCGGCAAGTGCGGCGTTGAGCTACGTGGTGGTGACCAGTGAGGAGTTCCTGACCGCGTTTCCCAAGCGTGAGAACAAACACTTCGTGGGGCTCCGGGACGGGCAGTTTGTGGGCGGCTGCGTGTTCGTGGTTGACGTGGGCGCCCTACAGCGGATTGAGTCTGAGCTGCGCGCGATGTTCCTGGCGCGGAAGGTGCCGGTCGTGTTGGCTTCGTTCATCGGCGCCAGGGTCCTGCTGCAGTTCGCGCTCGCCCGACTCCTCGGGAGGTGGGTGGCACCGACCACCGCGGAACTGAAGGCGCGGGTGGAGCGCTCGCTCGGGTGCCAAGCCGTCATTGTGCGCGGCGCCTCGCCGCGACTGGCGCTGGACGTAGACACCAGGAAGGACTGGCGGTTTGCCGCGGCACACGTGGCAGAACTCGAGTGCCCGGAACCTGTGGCGCAGGGAGCGGCGGGATGACTGCGTTCTTCGAGCACCACGGCGTCCTTGGGCTCTTTCTGCTGTCCTTCTGCGAGGCCAGCTTCTTCCCGCTGGCGCCCGATTTCATGCTGGCACCGATGGCGTGGAAGACCCCCGAACGGGCGCTGGCGCTGGCGCTTCTCGCCACCCTTGGCTCGGGCGCGGGGTCGCTCTTCGGCTACGCCCTTGGTCGTTTTGGCGGCCGGCCGTTGCGGCTGCGGTTCGCCACCTCGGAGAAGATTGCCAGCGTCGAGGCGGTCTTCCGGCGCTACGGCGTCTGGGGCGTTGCATTGGCCGGGTTCGCGCCGCTTCCGTACAAGCTGTTCACGATCGCCAGCGGCGTGTGTCGCTTGGAGGTCGTGCCGTTCTTTGTGGCCGGAGTCGTCAGCCGCGGGCTGCGGTTCGTGCTCGTGGCGGCGCTCGGCCGGGCGTACGGCGGACACGTTCGCGACAATCTGAACGCCATCGGAGGGACGTTGGTTGGCTTGTGTGCGGTCGGTATCGGCGTCTGGTTCTTCGTCCGTTGGCGCCGAACCCGGGCGCAGCAGACCGGCAGGGAGGCAGACCCGGCCGCTGAATGCGACGACTGAGACTGGAGGCTTGACGCGATGTTGCTCTATCGTGCGCTGTCCGCCCTGGTGGGTCTTCCGCTGGCCGTCGTGCTGGTGTGCAGCGGCGGCCTGTGGCTGGCCGTTCCGGTGTGCGCTCTGGTCGCGCTGGGCTTCGGCGAGTTCGCCGACAAGGCGCGAGCCAAGAACCTCAACGTCATCGCGCCGCTGGGCTACGCGGTCTCGGTTGCGTTGGTCGTGGTCACGTACGCGCGGACGCTGCCCGCTGGCGCGTTCGGTCGGCTGTCGCCTGACCGCTACGACCGGGCGCTACTCGGGCTGCTGTTCTTGCTGGTGATGGGTAGCCTGATCCTCTACGTGTTCCGGTACCACCGCGACCAGCGGGCGCCGGTGGTTGCCGACGTGAGCGCTACGGTGTTGGGCGCGCTGTACTTGGGCGTCGCCTTCAGCTTTTTCGTGCTGCTCCGGGACTTCCACAGCGGGGAGACGCCCGTCGCGATTCCCGGCTTCGCAGGCCACCCGCAGCAGTTCGGTGCCCGGGTGCTGTTGCTGTTGTTCTGCGCGACGTGGGCCACGGACACCGGCGCCTACTTCGCCGGAAAGAACCTCGGCGAACGGACGCCGTTCGTCCGCAAGCACAAGCTCACCCCCGCCAGCCCGAACAAGACGTGGGAAGGGTGCGTTGGGGGCTTTGTCGCCGCAGTGTTGGTTGGGCTGGCGTTCGGCTCGTGGTTCCAGTTGCCCCTCCTGCTGGCGCTATTGGTCGGCGCAGTCGCCGGCGTCATGGGCCAATTCGGCGACCTGTGCAAGTCGATCATGAAGCGCGATCTCGGCACCAAAGACTTCGGTTCGCTCATCCCCGGTCACGGCGGCGTGCTGGACCGGTTCGACAGCTTGATGATGAACGTGCCTGCCGTGTATCTGCTGCTCATCGCGGTCATGTAGACGGGAAAGCGCCATGGTCTTTACAGACCTCCAACTCCACGTCCTGCAATGGCTCCAGCACTTCGCGTGTCCGTTTCTGGACCACCTGCTTCTCGGCATCACGTACCTCGGCGACGAGAAATTCTACCTGGTGCTGCTCTCGCTTCTGTATTGGAACGTCAGCCCAAAGTGCGGTTATCGCGTCGTGCTGCTGTTTCTGGTCAGCGTGCTGCTCAACGGCGGACTCAAGGAGCTGGCACACACGACCCGGCCCTTTCTGGCATACCCGGACCTCATCCGGATCGCACCGGGCGCCGAGGTAACTGCAGGAGGGTGCGCCTTCCCCAGCGGGCACGCACAGGGCACGACCACAGTCTGGGGCGCGCTGTGGGTGATGCTCAGGAAGCCCTGGTTGCTGGTGGCGGCTGTGGCGATCATCGCGTGCGTCTCTCTCTCACGGCTGTACCTCGGCTGCCATTGGCCGGAGGATGTGATTGGCGGAGCGCTGATCGGCGTGTGCTTCCTGTTCGTGACATTCCGGTTCTGGGACCGTTGGGAAGGGATCCTCCCCCACGTGCCGCTTGGCGTCCGCCTGGGGGCCGCCGCCGTGATTCCCGTGGGCCTGTTCGTGGTCGGGGAAGGCATCGACGACACGCCGAAGCTGGCAGGCGTGCTGTTCGGGTTCAGCCTGGCGCATGTGTGGTCCAGTCACCACGTCGTTGATGGAGGCGCCCCTTCGGCCGGCATCCGCGTCGTCGGCAGCTTGGTCGGCTTGGCGGTCCAAGGCGGGCTCTATGTGGGGCTCGGCCGTTACCTGCCGCCCTCTGCGTGCCTCCAGTTCCTGCTGTTTGCAGCCATCGGTGCCTGGGTGCCGTTTGCCGCGGTGCTCATGCGCCGCTGTGTGCGCCGCACCTTGTCCTTGCCGAACGGAGCCGCGGTTGCGCCATGAGCGACGTGTGCTTCATCGTGAACCCGAAGTCGGGCGCCAAGCGGGGGAGGGAACGGCTGGTCGACCGGATCTGCCGGATCTGGCGTGACGCGGGCCGCGAGCCGGAGGTTCTCCTCACTGCGCGCCGAGGACACGGTGGCGAACTTGCCAAGGAGGCGGCAGCGTCCGGCATGCCACTCGTCGTTGCCGTGGGTGGCGATGGCACGATCAACGAAGTGGCCTCCGGCCTGGTAGGGACCCGGACCGCGCTGGGGATCGTGCCTGCCGGTTCGGGGAACGGCTTCGCGCGCAACTTCGGCATTCCGCTTGAGCAGGAGACAGCGATTCGGTCGCTGCTCGACCCCGTCACCAAGCCCGTCGACGTGGGCACAGTCAACGGGCGCCACTTCTTCTGCGGCATGGGGATCGGCCTGGACGCTGCCGTCGCCGCCGGCTTTGACCGCTTTGGCGTGCGCGGCAGGTTGCCGTACTTTGTGGTGGGCGTGCGGGAGTTTCTGCGCTACCGCCCGCAACCTGTCGAAGTCCGGCTCGATAGCGAGGTGCTGCGGGGCAGCCCCCTGCTGCTCTACTTTGCGAACACACCCCAGTACGGCTCGGGTGCAGTCATCGCCCCCCGCGCGCAGCCGGACGACGGCGCGCTGGACGTGTGCTGGCTGTCGCCGGTCTCGACGCTGTCGGCGCTCTGCAACGTGCGGAGGCTGTTCGACGGCACCATTGACGCCTGGGAGGCCATGACTGTTAAGCGCGCTCGCCGCGCGACGATTTACCGGGCCGAAGCGGGGTACTTCCACCTTGACGGCGACCCGTATTGGGGCGCGAGTGTGCTGGAAGTCGACCTCCTGCCCGGGAGCCTGACGTTGGCGGTCGGGATGGCGAAAGGAGCACGCCGATGAGCGCGCCGAGTGGTGCCCTGCAGCAGACCGGAGCGCGTTGGGATCCCCAGCCCGGCAGCATGGACGCAATCGTCCTCGCCGGCGGCATCAACCGGATTGCACTCTACGAGGGGTACGAGCCGGGCTACAAGGCGCTCCTCCCATACGCCGGGACGCCCTCGATTCGGTTCACGCTGGAGGCGCTCCGCGGCAGCCAGTATGTGCGCGACGTCTGCGTCGTCGGGTCGCAGGAGACGCTTGCTGAGGCGATCGGCGATTCGACCATCACGTTCGCTCCCGAAGGGGAGGGTCTGCTCGGCAGCGTGGTAAGCGGGCTGGAGTTCTTCCGGGACCGGCAGGCGGTGCTGGTGGCCACGGCCGACCTACCGTTGGTTACCGCTGCGATCATCGACGAGTTTGTCGAGAACTCCGCCGCCGCTCCCACCGAGTTCGGTGCCAACGCCTACCTGGCAGCGATCCCCAAGGAAGCCTTTACCGGCGCCTTCGCGAGCGTGCGCAAGGACATGAGCCCATTCCGCGGGGGCACTCTGTGCCACGGGAACCTGGCCGTAGTCGAGCCGCGCCTGTTGGCGAATGCGGCCGCGACGGAGCGGCTGAACACGATGTACGCGGCGCGGAAGAACGCCCTGAAGTCCGCGCTCGCGCTCGGCGTGGGGGTCGGGCTCGCCTACGTGGTCGGTGTCCACTTCCTGCACCTGCTCACGGCTCGGCAGATGGCACACATTGCCAGCCGCCGGTTCCAGTTCGGGATCGTGCCGGTGGTTGTGTCCCGGCCGGAGTTGGCCCTTGACGTGGACGAGCCGGAGGACTACCGGCTCGTGAGTGAGTTGCTCAGGCAACGTCCGCAGACGACATAGGTTAGCGGACGCCGCTGCACTTGGCCTGGAACCGCCCGCGGCTCTATCTCAATCTCTCGTTGACGCCACGGCAAGCTTCGACTATAATGCCACCCACGATGTAGCCGGAACCTAGCTCCGAGGTGGCTGTCGCACCTGTGCCTGCCTCTCCGGCAGGCGCGCGCGGATTTCTATTGTGCTTCCATCAGGGAACTACTGGCTCCGGCTGAGTCTGCTCTCATGTCGAAGCTCCCGAGAGGGGGAAACACGACTCAGTGGCCTGGTCCGCCGCTTACCTGCATGTGTATCTCAATCTTCGCACTCAGAGAGGAAGCGAACACAATGAACCGTTCGTCAAAGGCAGTACGCGGTTTCACCCTGATTGAGCTGTTGGTCGTGATCGCGATCATCGCGATCCTGGCTGCGATCCTGTTCCCGGTCTTCGCCAAGGCTCGCGAGAAGGCGCGCCAGGCGGCGTGCATCAACAACGAGAAGCAGATCATCCTGGGCTCTCTGATGTATGCTTCGGACTATGACGAGACATACCCGCCCGCGCGAGTGGACAGCCCCGAGCTGCGCTGGGATCAGATCATCCAGCCCTACGTGAAGAACACGCAAGTCGTCCAGTGTCCCAGTGAGGCAGTTCCGCGGGGCTACGGGCACGCGCACAACCAGTTCGGCTATTTCGGACCGAACGTCGACGGACTGCCCAGGGGCTCGTCTCGGAGCGAGGCAGAGGTCCAGAAGCCTGCCGAGACGATCCTGTACGCCGACTCCGGCCGAGACGCAGACACTTGGGCCTCCTTCCACGCCGATCCCAACGCGAAACGAAGGGGCGGCAGCTATATCTTGCGGTGGCCTGGACAGGACACCCTCGTGAACCCGTCGGGGCCGGACTGCGGCGCGAGGACTTTGAACGCCCGGCATAGTGAGACCTGCAGCATTGCATTCGCGGACGGGCACGTGAAGTCCCTGAAGCCGAGCAATGCCTTCATCTTCGACAACGCCACGTGGATCAACCCGCCTCCCGGTCGGGATCTGTGGCGGGTGGCGAAGATAAACGGCTGAGCCACCGGCCGTCGTGACCTGGCAGACAGAGGAGGCGCCGGTGCTTCCCCAAACGGGGAGCACTGTGCGTCTCCTTTCCGGTTTTGCGGGCCACCGACTGGGAGAGCGCGCCCCGCGAGGTACGCCGCGATTCATGCCCCTCCTCTACGCCTGCGCCTTCCTCATGGACGCTGCCTCGTCGGCGATGGTCGTGAGCCGATCACCGTTCGGAATGCTGCTGGGCGCGACGCCCTTTGAGCTTGGGGTGCTGGGCAGTGCGGCGACCGTGCCGTATGCATTTTCGACCCTCCTGTTTGGGCGCCTCTCCGACCGGCTCGGCCGGCGCCGACTTGTGCTCGCCGGCGTCGCCTGTCTGATCCCCCTGTTTGCGTTGATGCCCGCGTCGAAGACGCCCCTCCAGTTCGGACTGCTGCTGGCGATGTGGAGCTTCGTGATGGGCGCCTATTGGCCGCCGCTGCAGGCGTGGATCGGCGACCTCCGGGCGACTGGGCTGGTGGGGAGGGCACTGACGTGGTTCAACGTCGGGTGGAGCACCGGGGTCATGGTCGGCTCGTTGGTCGGCGGGCTGCTGTTCACGGCGCACCCGGCCTGGCCCTTCCGGTTCAGCGTGACCTGCTGTGCCCTCATCCTGGCCCTCGTGTTGCTGTCGCCGCTCCCGAGTGCCGCCGTCCACCGAGATTCAGAGAGGCCTGCCGCGACCCCTTCCACGACGCCACCCACGCAGTCGCAGAACGGCCGAATGGTCTACCTCGGCTGGCTCGCGAACGCGGTGAGCTTCTTTCTCTCCGGAACGGTGTACAGTCTGTTCCCGGAACTGGCCGCAGAGCTCGTCGCCAGCGGCTGGTTCTGGGCGGCGATTGCGGGAACGCTGGCTGGTAGCCGCGTCATTGGGTTCCTGCTGATGCTCCGCCTCGAACCGTGGCTCTACCGTCCCTCTACTCTGTTGGCGACCTACGCCGGGCTGGGTGTCGCGATGGCTACGGTGGCGCTGACCCGCACGCTGTGGCCGTTCTTCGTCGCCATGGCGCTGCTGGGGCTGTGCAACGCCCTTTCGTACTCCTGGAGCCTGTTGCACAGCGTCGAGAACCAGAGTCGGAAGGGCGCTACGGCGAGCTACCACGAGTCGATCCTGCGATTGGGGGACTTCACTGGTGCGTTCGCGGCCGGTGCCAGCGCACAGGTGTGGGGCTTGCGGGCGCCGTACGTGGTCTGCACGATAGTGGTGGGCCTGGGGGCGGCAGCGCAACGGCTGCTGATCCGTTGGCCGTTGGGGAACAGACGCGGCTGCGAGGGGTAGCGCTTCCCGGTGGCTGCGGTCAGCCGTGTGGTGCGGCGCGTTTCACTTTGGTAACCGGCTGGTCGGGGTGTGCCGGGTTGGGGATGAGTCGCTGACCGACGCAATCGACGTACATGTCGGTCTTCTCCAAAACCGCCTGACCGATCAGGACTTCGTCGCCGAGGATGAGGGCTTCCTCGACTGTATCGCGTCCGGCAATCTGAATGACCAGGGAACTGGTCACCGGTACCGGGTCGTTGCGGCCGTCGGTGTACTCCACGCCCCGGGTCCCGCGGACCCTCAGACCAAGGGCGTCGGCCACGTGCTGCGGGATCACCAGCCTGACTGCGCCCGTGTCCACGAGGGCATCGGCCTTGTAGCGCCGAACCTGGTCGGCCGCGAGCCGGCCCTCGGCTGCGAGCGTCTCGTCCACCTCATTTGTGAGGACTGCTTCCACGCGGACTTCTCCCATGGCAATACCTCCAAGGCGGAACCGGTATGTGGGTATTCTATTCGCCGCCCGACGGTGTGTGAACGCCGCCGTTCTCTGTGCGCGCACCGGCGTGGCAAGACCATCGTCTCTGGGGAGGTTCTAACATGGCTTGTGCCTGAAGCCACCCTCCTAACCCGCCAAATCGTGTCGCCCTACATGTGCTCCGCTCCGACTCGCCGGCGCGGCGCACTGGTTGCCGTACTCGTGCCTCTTCTCGGCCTGCGCTGTCTCAGTGTCGCCCTCTGCACCGGTCCGGAGTTCGTTCCGGTCCCCGACGCCGCGCCGCCTCCATATGAGCTGACCGCGCAGTTGCAGACGGCTGACGCCGGGACCTCGGCCCCGGTCCTGGCGCTGGACTACGTCAGTGCCGCTGACCACGTCGCTGTCGTCTTCGACCCAACCGTCCTGCGAGTGGAGCGGGTCCACGGCGAACGGACGGTCCTGGCGACGCGCGGGAAGTGGCTTCCCTCGGCAAACCCTGGCCGGTACTCGGTCCAGGTTCGCCGAACCACCGCGGAGATCGTGGTCGCTCTCGATGGAGTCACCCTCGTTCGGGTTGCGCAGCCTGCTCCCGAGGAGGCTGCGGTGGCGCGGTGCAATCCGCAGGAAGGGACCGGGCTGGTCGAAACGCGGGTCCAGCCGTTGGCGGAGATCAACTTCTCGGACGACTTCATGCGCACCCCGGCCGAGCCGGGCGAGTGGGAGCGCGTCTTTGGGACCTGGGGCGTGGCCTCGTTCGAGCGGCCGAAATTCAGCGCGAATCCGTTCTGCTGCCGCGGCGAACGAGCGTACGCGCTCTCCACGGCGGGGAGTGCGTTTTGGGCGGACTACCTGGCGACCGCTGCGGTGCGACTCATTCCCGGCACGCGAGCCGTCGGGCTGGCGTTTGCAGTGCAAGACCGTGCCAACTTCTACCGCCTCGACTGGATGGCGGGTCCGAAGGAGTTCCGGCTGGTGCGGAGGCGAGCGGGAGAAGAGCAGGTGCTCGCTCGGAAGCCTGGCGTGATCGGGCTGGACCAGTGGTACCAGCTTGAGGTGCTGACGGTTGGCACCCGGATCGAGGTAGGGGTTGATCGAAACGCCCTATTCGTGGCCGAGGATCCTGGGTTGTACGGCGGCAAGGTCGGCCTCTGGTACCAGGGCTCTGAAGCTGCGTACTTCGATGACGTGACCGTCAGCAGCGTCGCCCCCGAAGACTTGGCGAAGCCGCTGATCGAGGTGGTACCGCGACCGGTTCCGGTGGTCAACGACATCGCGGTGACCGACCAGTTCATGAAGGCGTGGGCCGCGCTCAAGCAGAACGCCACGAAGGGCACGCTGCTGGACTACACCTTCAAGCAAGCCCCCGTTGACTGGCTCGAGTACACGGGGCAATGGGGCTCGATGAACCGCTGGGAGTGCCAGCCGCAGTGGACGTGGTTCGGGGGCAAGGGACCGTGGGGCGTCACTGTCTGGCACAAAGACGCATTCGTCGGCGACGTGACGCTGGAGGCGTTCGGGTCTCACATGAAGGACTTCCCGTTCAACCCCGTCTTCCGCCATCCCGGCAACATGTGCCTCACCATTTGCGGCGACGGAGAGAATCTGGACAGCGGGTACAGCTTCATCTTCGCAGGCTGGGGCAACCACTGGACGCGGCTGCTCAGACGCGGCACCGTGGTCGCTGAGACCAACAAGGCCCTGATGCCCGACAACCGGGATGGGTTGAGCGTCGAGGGGCAGTACCGGAACTGGTATGGAGTGCGGCTGCGCAAGGAGGGCGCCAAACTCATTTGCTTCGTGGACGACAAGGAGGTCCTTCGCTGGGAAGACCCGGAGCCGCTGCCGGGCCGACGAGTCGCAGTGTGGACGGTCGACAACACGATCCTGCTCGCTCGGGCCAGGATCCTCGCCGACGAAGTGTTGCCGGGCGGCCTGCCCTCGCCCGCGATGGTGTGGCGACCGGGACTCGAATCTCCGCCAGGGACGCCGGGGAGCCGTGAGGCGGTTGCCGGGGTCGAGCGGCCACTGACCAACCCGTTGCACCGGGCGACGGAGCCGTCGGCCCGACGAGGTGAGTCGGAGGCGGCCGGTCCGACGGCGGCCCGACTGCCCTTGCGGTTCTCCTTCGACCGCTCGCTGGACGGGTGGGCCAACCGCGACGGCGAGAACGGCGCCCTGTTGACCCTCGACCGGACCGCTGGTGCGCGGGGGGCGTCGTGCCTGAAGCTCGTCAACGCGAAGTCCGGCGGCACGTTCGCAGCGGCGGTACCACTGACGAACTGCGACGCCTCGCGGTCCGCAATCAGGTTCGACTACCGGGTCGGACCCGGGGTCAAGACGAACCTCTACCTCAAAGTTGACGGCTGGTGGTACACAGTCGTCTTCACCGCCCCCGACGCCAAGTGCTGGCGAGCGCCGCGGCTCGGCGAGTTCGAGAACGTGCAGGCCGAGGGGGCGTGGCACGCTACCTCATTCCGGTTGGCGGACGCGTTGACGAGTCGGAAGCTTGTGACGCCGGAAGGCGGCCTCGGCCGGGAGGCGTTCCTGATCGAGGACGCGTTCCTGGGCTTCTGGTCAGACGACGTTTACGCTGTGTGTGGGTTCGAGCACAACCCCGCGGGAGCGACCTACTTCCTGGATAACTTCGAGGTGCGGTCCGCGCCTCGCGCCAAGCACGGCCCCGTGCCGCCGACCACGGCGCAGCCCGAGGGCCTGCGCTGTGACGACTGGCGTAACTACGGCGGCCCGCGCGGCATGACCGTGTGGTCGACCCCGTGGGACACGACCGACGGGTCGCGCAGCCTCCTATTGGTGAACGAGCGCCTCGGTGGAATCGCCGGCGCGGCCATCCGGTCGGTGCCGTTTGACGCCTCGCAGTATCCGGTCGTGTCATTCGACTACAGGTGCGACGACTCCGCGCGGATCGACGTATGGGTTGAGCTGGCTTTCGGCGCCACGATGGCTGACCGGTGGCGGACGGTGAAGTTCACCGACAGCGACGAGGCGTGGCCGGTCATCGGGAAGTGCCCCGGGGTGGTGACCGACGGCGAATGGCGCCACTGCGAGTTCAACCTGGGCGAGATGCTGGGCCGCAAGAGGAATGTGGATTCGACCGTTTCGCGACTGGTGATGGCGAGCGGCGGCTGGCCGGGCAACGAAGAGGGGTGCCACCTCTGGTTCAAGGACTTCCGGCTCCTGCCGGCCCCGAAGGTTGAAGGAACGCCGGCGGACCCCGAGCCGCCGACGGTAACTGAGGTCTCCCCGGCGGAGGGTGCTGCGTCCGGCGAATGCCGGATCACCGCGCGCCTTGTCGACGCGGGGAGCGGGGTGCTGCCGGCGTCCATTCGACTGAGAGTGGGCAAGCGGTGGTACTCACTTTCGGATACTGAGCTGGCATTCGACCGGGCTTCCGGTCTGTTGACGTGGGACGGTCTGAAGAGCCGCCCGCACCCAACCACGTTCGGTAACGGCGAAGTAGTCCCGTGTCGGATTCAGGTCGAAGACAGCGCCGACAATGCACTGGCCAAGCCGTGCACCTGGGCGTGGCGAATGAGCTTCGCCGCCGACAAGCTCGCGCCGCCGGCGCCGTGGGTAAACCACGTGCCGGTAAAACCGCTGGTCCGAGAGGAGTTCGAGGCGGCCGACGCGCCCAAGTTCGGGCAGTGGGGTCATGCCGACCTCCGCGTCACCCAAGAAGCCTCGGCGACGGGGAGGGGCTCCCTGCTGATCACCGACTACGGCCCTGACGGGTTCGCCGGAGGCATGGAGCGCGATCCGGTCGACGTGGAGCAGTACCCCTACCTCGCCTTTGACTACCTGACCGACCCGATCCCCAACCCCGTCTCGGCATACAGCGTGTACACGCTTCAGTTCAACGGCCAGGGGGGGGATCGGTTCGAGGTCGGCCCAATCCCCGCGGCTGCGCCCGGCAAGTGGGCGCACGCCGAGTTCGACCTGCGTTCGTGCATGAAGCCGAGTCTCGGCCCGCCCTACTTCTTCATGGTCGGCGAGAGCGGCGCCCAGAATTCCCGGCCCGGCAGCCGCCTCTATGTCGACAACTTCACCCTCTACTCCCGCGCGGCGCGCACCGTGAAGGTGCAATGGAGCACACCCACTGACGCGAGCGGAGTCACGGGATACAGTTGGTGCCTTGACGCCGACCCCGCAACGGTGCCTGAAGAGACCGTCAAACGCACGGCCACCGAGGCGCAGTGGGACGTGCCAGAGGCCGGAACCTACTACGCCCACGTTCGCGCCCGCGATGGTGCGGGCAACTGGGGTGCGACGGGGCATTGCCGGGTCGTGGTGGAGTAGCTCGCTGGTCGGTGTTGTCCTGACGATCGGCGACTGTGATTGGTGCCGGAGTGGGTTGCGTTGGGCTACTCCGGCGCGTACAATCGTCCCACGCGAGGTGTTCCACCATGGGCCTGAACACAACCGATCTGATGACCGAGGAACAGAAGAAGAACTGGCCCCTCGCGCTCGCCATCAGTCGCGAAGCACGGACGGACCCCAAGTCCCGGTACGCAGGCAAGCAGGTGGGGATTGTGCGGCAGGAAGTGGTGGCAATCGCCGATTCGCTGGACGCGCTGGTGGACCAGCTAGAGTCTGCGCACGCGGACCCCGACGAAGCCACCTGGATTGACGCAAACGTGGACTATGAAGAGACGCACTACATTTGGGGGCAGGCGTAGTGGCGAGAAGAAGCGGGTGGCTACGTGGTGACCGGCCAGTGATACACGTGTTGTTGCGCGGGTCGAGCGAGAGTCCTCCAGAGGAGCGAACGCTCTTGGCCGACACGGGGGCCGGCCGGCGACGAGCTGCCTTCGGTGTCGTGCTCAGCGTCGAGGACCGCCTCCGCCATGCCTCGTGGGCTGGCAGTTCGGCGAAGCTGGGCGGCGCAGTGACAGGGTGGTTTTCCTTGTACCCCGTGATGTTGGAAGTCCCGGAACTGGAGTTCGCTCGCCGCGCCTCCGCCGTTGCAGTGCCGGCAGCGTTGCTGCCCTCTGGTCTCGACGGGATCGCGGGGTTCGCCTTCCTCAACCAGTTCACCTACGGCAACTGCGGCGACCCGGATCGATTCGGTCTGGAGACCCTCACTGCCTGAACTGCGCACTCAACGCCGCGCGCGGTGTAGCACTCCAACGCAGTTTGGAGCCAAGGAGACCACCATGCCCAAGATCGTCATTCTCGGAGCTGGAAGTGGGTTCGGCGGTCGGCTATCTGTCGATATCATGTCGCGGCCGGCCCTGCAAGACTCTACCATCTGCCTGTGTGACATCCATGCGGAGCGCCTGGACAAGGTGCAGGCGTACGTCCGGCGGACCATCGCCAAGCACAACCTGCCGACGCAGCTTGAGGTGAGTCTCGACCGGCGCGAAGTCCTCCCCGGTGCGGACTTCGTCATTACCTCCGTGTCCGTTGGCGGGGGAGCGTACTACGGGTTCCCCTTCAGCGCTGAGGTCGGCATCCCGAGGAAGTACGGCGTCGACCAGTCTGTTGCCGATACCGTGAGTCCCGGCGCGGTGTTCCGTTTTCTCCGAACGGGCCCGGTTCAGCAGCAGTTCCTCCGCGACATGGAGGAGCTGTGTCCGGACGCGCTGGTGCTGAACCACACCAACCCCATGTGCATGCTCACTTGGCTGCACTCGGTGGACACCTCGATCAGGAACGTCGGCATCTGCCACGGTGTTCAGGAGACCACCAGGCGCCTGGCCGGGTGGGCCGGTGTGCCGTACGCGGAGCTGTCCTTCCTCTGTGCAGGCATCAACCACTTGGCGTGGATCCTGGAGCTCAAGCGGGGCAACGAGGACTTGTACCCGAGGATCCGCGCCCTGCTGGACGACCCGGAGAAAACCAAGGGCGAGGAAGTCCGCTTCGAGATCCTGAAGCACTTTGGGTACTTCTCGACTGAGAGCAACCGACACGACTCGGAGTACCTGCCCTACTTCCGGCGGACGCCGGAACTGCGGGAGTACTTCAAGCTGCCGTCGAGAGAGGTGCCGGAAGAGGCGCCGACGGCGCGGGAGTGGCTTCGGGACGCCGCTCCCGGCTCGCCGGAGGGCGGCCCCGTTGGGGAGTTGCGCCTGTCACACGAGTACACCTCAGGAATCATGGAGGCGGTGGTCACTGGCGTACCGTACACCTTCAACGGGAACGTCATGAACACCGGACTGATTGCCAACCTGCCGGAAGGCTGTTGCGTCGAAGTGCCCTGCATGGTGGACCGCCGCGGGGTGAGCCCCTGCCACGTGGGCGCCCTGCCGGCTCACTTGGCGGCGCTGGACCGGTCGAACATCGCCGTGCAAGAACTTGCCGTGCAGGCTGTACTCAACCGAGACCGCGAAGCCGCGTTCCACGCCTGCTGCCTCGACCCGCTCACAGCCGGCGTGCTGCCACTGCACAAGATCCGCGAGATGTTCGAGGAGCTATGGGAGGCCGAGAAGCACTTGTTGACGTGGTTCGACCCGGCGCACACCGGACGGGTGCCGGAGACGTGCGCGGCCTAATACTACAACCGTACTTAGCTCGGGGCAGGTCTCCGATCGCCCCGAAACGCTTGACCGGAAGGTCTCAAAGGGCTGCGAATCCACGGGATTCGAGGAGACCTGTCGGTCCGGGGAGCGGCGGGGTCAGGAGACCCTCGCCGAGCACGGAGAGGTGCGCGGCCTAACCCAAGGGACCTCGGCAGCGCCGCGTTCCCCGGCGAACTCAGAACGACAGCAGGCACTGCCAGATGTACATGTTGGCCAGGCCGTCGGTGCCCTCCCAGACGCTCTGCACCAACGCCTCGTCACCGGTGATCTTGGGTAGTTCTCGGCGCTTGTCCGCCCAGGGGATGCAGGCACCGGGCGGGGTCTTTGTCTGCCGGCCGAACGTAAGCGCGCGACCATCGTCGGGGGCGTCTGACTGGTCGGACTGATCCGTCTGAGCCGACGGATAGGACTGGCCGCCGTACCCACCATACTCGCGCGTGAACTCAGTCATCGCCTGCATGGTCTCGACTCTGGCGTCGTTCTGGACGATGGCGCTGGCGTCCATGATGTAGCCGCCGTCTTGGGCGACGCCGTCGATGATCTCCTTGCAGCGGTCGCGCACCTGCTCCGGCGTGCCATACGCGAGCAGGAAGTTGGGGACGCCGCCACTGAGGCAGAACTTGTGCCCGAGCTTGCGGTGCACCTCGAAGATGTCCGCGCGGTCCACGTGGTAGACGATGCTGCGATCCGGCAGCTCTGCGAAGGCGTCGAGATGGGCGTTCCAGTCGCCTTCCGCATAGAACAGCGTCTGGTGCCCACGCGACCACAGCTCCTGGATGATGGGCTTGAGCGTCGGCCAGTAGAACCGCTCGAACTGCTCCTGGTTCACGAACGGCACGCAGCCGCGGTGCATCCAGAAACCGAGGGGAACGGTGCCCGTGGGGTCAGCGGTGGAGACGGCGACATTGAACAGGTGGGGCATCAGCGCTTCGCATGCGGCCAACACCTTGTCGGGGCGTTCCATGAGGTCCATGGTCAGACCGACGTAGCCGCGAAGCTTGTCGGCGAGGATGTCGAGCGGCGCCTTGAAGATCCCGGCGATGGCGGACACGGTGCCGGACTGCTCCTGCATCGCGGCGACCTGCGGCCCGAAGGCGGTGAAGTAGGACAGCAGCGCCATGCCGCCCTTGAGGAACGACAGGTTGTTGCGGAACGTCGCCGGACTCCCTGGCGTCACCACGTCGCGCGACACCCGCGGCAGCCACACGTTGAAGAGGAACGCCGTCGGGTCGTCGATGAGCGCATCGTACTCGTTCGGCTTCATGAAGGCTTCTTGCTCGGAGGGCTCGACGTACTGGAAACCACGGTTGGGTGGCACGTCGATACCGGGCACGCCGTAGTACTTCAGCCCGATGGCTTCCGTCAGCCCGGTCCACACATAGACCATGTTCGCCACCGTCGCATCCCAGTCGAAGTCGGCGCAGCACTTCAACGTAGCGTCGAACGCCTTCTGGTAGTCGTGGGTGACTTCCTGACAGGTGTAGCCGGCGTACTTGGCGATGAACTCCGCCACGAACGGCCGGATGGGGATCCTGTCCGGCTTCTCGTTGCGCATGGCAGTGGTGTAGCGCTTGAGGCGAACGCTGTAGAGTTCTTGGGTGGTGGGCATGGGGACTCCTTCTTGAACCGCGAAGGCGCGAAGGGCGCGAAGGAAGACCGGGGCTCTGGGTCAAGGCCGAGGTCGTTGCCGTTTGTCCCGGGGTCCTTCC
>PEVN01000068.1 GCA_002779825.1 Armatimonadetes bacterium CG06_land_8_20_14_3_00_66_21
CCGTTAGCAGGTTCCCAGACTCCCGGAATGAATCTATAATTCGACAGCAGCACCGCCGGGGAGACCCGCGCCATAGAGGATGGAACCAATGACTCGACTCACTTCGCTCGCCCGTGTTGCCGCATTCGCCGCGTTGATTGGGGCCGCCGCCTACGTTGCCCTGCGGCAGCCCACCGCGTCTGTTGCCGAAGCGCCGGCGAAGTATCTCTCGCCGATGGACATGGTGCTGACTCCCGACGGCGTTACGCTGTATGTCTCGAACCATACGGGCAATTCAGTCGGCGTCATCGACACGCAAAACAGCACCTACAAGGGCGCGATCCCGGTGCCCGGCGCGCCGGCGGGGCTGGCCCTGTCTCCGGACGCGAAGACGCTGTACGTCGCCCAGGCGGAGACGAACTCGGTCTCGCTCATCGACACGGCGACGCGCAAGGTGCAGAAGACCGTGCCCGTCGGCTGGTACCCGTGGGGAGTTGCCGTGGCGGCGGACGGCACCGTGGTCGTGTGCAACCGGGACTCCAACGATGTGTCGGTGGTGGACCCGGCAGCCGGCAAGGAACTCCGTCGGCTCCCCGCCTCTCGCGAACCGATGTACGCCGCCGTGGCGGGGGAGAAGGTCATTGTGACCAACGGCCTGCCCAACTGCCCCGCGAGTGACCACACCTCGGCCGCCAGCGTCACGCTGGCGAGCCTCGACGGAAAGACCGAGTCGAAGCAGCTCCGGATGTCACCGGGCTGCAATGCCCTCCGCCAGATCGTCGTCTCGAAGGATGGAAAGTGGGCGTACTTCGTGCACCTGCTGTCGCGCTTCAATGTTCCCACCACGCAGCTCGACCGCGGCTGGATGAACACCAACGCGCTGACCGTCTTCGACGTCGAGAAGGGCGAGGTGTACGTCACGATCCTGCTGGACGAGATCATGCGCGGCTACGCCAACCCCTACGGGATCACGCTGACGGCCGATGGCGAGCAACTGCTGATCTCCCATGCCGGCAGCGACGACGCGACGTTCATCGACGTGAAGCGACTGCACGAGTACGTGAGCAGCCAATCGGACGAAGACCGCCACAACCTGCAGAACCGGCTGTCGGTCGTGCACGGCAAAGACGTGGGCGATCACTTCAACTGCGGCGGCAAGGGACCCCGAGGGATCGCGGTGTCGGCCGACCGGCGGCTGGCGTATGTGGCCAACTACTTCTCCGACAATGTCACCGTGATCGACCTGAAGCGCCAGAAGCCCGTCCACACCATCCCCCTGGGCCCCGAGCCGAAGATGGATGAGGTGCGCAAAGGCGAGATGCTCTTCTACGACGCGACAATCTGCTTCCAACACTGGCAGAGCTGCTCCTCCTGCCATCCGGACACCCGCGCGGACGGGTTCAACTGGGATCTGCTCAACGACGACATCGGGAACCCGAAGAACGTCAAGTCCATGGTCCTCTCCTACAAAACGCCCCCGGTGATGTCGCTGGGCGTGCGCGACACGATGGAGACCGCCGTGGTGTCCGGCATTCGCTACATCCAGTTCCGCGAGCCCGAGCCCGGTGAGGCGGAGGCGATTCAGACCTACCTGCGCGCACTCAAGCCGCGACCCAGCCCGTACCTGCTGGCCAAGGGCAAGCTGAGCCCGGCTGCGGAGCGCGGGAAGAAGCTCTTCGAGAGCCCGAAGACCGCCTGCTCCACCTGCCACCCCGCACCACTCTACACCGACCTCCACAAGTACGATGTGGGCAGCCACGGCGAGTACGACCGCGAGGACAAGGAGTTCGACACGCCGACACTGATCGAGGGGTTCCGCACCGCGCCGTACATGCACGATGGCTCCAAGCTCACCTTCAAAGATGTGCTGACGCAGAACGCGGGCGACAAGCACGGCAATACCTCGCAGCTCAAGCCGCAGGAGATCGACGACCTGGTGGCGTTCCTGCTGGCGCTGTAACGTGGACCGCGCAGCATTGTCGCCGCCCGGAAGCCTTGATCGAGACGCAGCCATGAGCGACGCCTCGGCGCCCAGCTTCCGCCGCAACCCACGCTTTCACCTGCTGTCGCTGGCAACCGTTGAGGGACTCGCCCTCCGTCGCACTGTCCTACGCGAAGCCGCTCCCGGCGACTGGGAGTTGGGCAACCGGTTGATGCGCGAACTGCAGGCCGCTCAACTGGAGGACGGGAGCTGGGCCGGCGACCTCGAGCAGACGGGCGCGGGCATGTTGGCGCTGTTGGACTTGGACGTCGTCCCCAACCACCCCTCGCTGGAGTTGGCCGCCGAGTGGGTCCTCGAACACCTGGAGCCGGTGCTGGAAGGCGCCCTGTCCTTCACGCGCAACCAAGTGCCGGCCCTGCTGGCACTCCTCCGAATGGGCCGCCAGCATGAACCCGCCGCGCAGCGCGTCGTGTCCCAACTGTCGGCTGACGAAGCTGGCTGGTTACCGACGGCAGACAACGCCGACATTGCTCTCGCGCTGAAGCTGCTCCTGGCCGATCCCGTGGCGCGGAGTTCGCCGGTCGTAGCGGAAGCTCTGGAGCGACTGGTAGGGGCCGCGCAGGGATGCGACCCCGCCGAGGTGGAGCGCTTCGCGCTCCTTGAGGCCTGCGGTCTGACCGACCTCCCCGCCGCCCGCGACTGGACCGTCTCCCAAGTGCCGTTCGTGGTGGGGAGTCAGCGAGAAGACGGCGGCTGGGGGGAGCACACGCCAGCGGTCGTCCGCGCGCTCTGCACGCACGGACTGTGGGAGTCGCTGTTGGCGTAGACCGACCTACGCCATCTGCTCTTCGCCGCCCTCCTGGATCTCCTCGACCACCAACGGGTACCTCAGTTTGAGGTTGCCGTTCAGCAGGACCTCCACCGAGTAGTGCCCTTCCTGCTCAAACCGAAGCCCGCCGAACACCGCGATGACGGTGTGGCTGGCGCCCATCCCCGGCAACTCGAACCGGGTGACCCGGTCCTCCACCAGCACTTCGTCGTCGACCGTCACCAGCCGGGTCTGCTGCTCGAACTCGCCCATCCCGTTGCACCAGCGGTTGGCGATGCAGAGCTTGGGGTGGGCGCAGGGCATCGTCGTCGTCCGGACCGCCTCAAACAGCCCGAAAAACATCAGCTTGCCGTTGTCTTCGCGGCGGATGTCATCACAGAGCACGGAGAACTGCAGGTCGGGGTCAATCATCTGCGGACCTCCTGGTTGCGGTGGCTGATTATCGCGGGTTCGCGCTGCCTCTGAGCACCCCGGCGGATGAGAATGCGTCCGCGTAGGGCGGAACTGCATTCTCATAGGAATCACCCCTGTTCGCACTTCGCTTGAACACCCCCGACGGCTGTCAGTCTCGTTCCGGAGCAAACGCCTGTTCGGGCTCGAGTTCCCAGGCAGTCTCGTCCAACGGGACGGGGGAGAGCTCGAGGCGGCCCTGCCAGTTGGCGCCATCGGTCTCGGGGTAGTCCTCGCGGTAGTGCGCGCCCCGGCTCTCTTGGCGGACCAGTGCAGCCCGGGCGATCAGCGCGGCCAGCAGCGCCATGTTGGCCTGCTCGACGGCTTCGCGGCGGAGCTCTCCGGCAGTCTGCAATACGAGCAGTTCCTCGAACTTGGCCAGCGCTCGTGCCAGTCCGCCGCCGGAGCGGACGATCCCCACGTTGTCCCACATGAGTTGGCGCAGCGTGTCGCGGCAGTCGGTGAAGGCAGCTTGGGCGCGGGGAGCAGCGGAGTGGGTGCGAACCTCCGGCAGTTCCTGTCGGCACAGCGTCCCGGCGCTTTCGGCTGCCCGAGCGCCGAAGACCAACCCCTCCAACATCGAGTTGCTCGCGAGGCGGTTCGCGCCGTGCACGCCAGTGCAGGCGACCTCGCCGCACGCCAGCAGCCCCTCCACGCCCGTGTGACAGCGGAGGTCGGTTTTCACGCCGCCCATGAGGTAGTGGGCGGTCGGGTACACCGGGATGGGTCGCACGGCCATGTCGATGCCGTGCTCCAGGCACGTCTGGTAGATCATCGGGAAGCGCTCGCGGATGGCGTCGAGGGGGTGTGCGGTCAGGTCGAGTTGCACGTGGTCCGTGCCGGTTCGCCGAGCTTCCTCCCAGATGGCGCGCGTCACGATGTCGCGCGGGGCGAGTTCGGCGCGCGCGTCGTACCGCGGCATGAACCGCTCGCCCGCTTCATTGAGCAGCAGGGCGCCCTCACCGCGCACCGCCTCGGAGATCAGGAACTTGGGGAAGAGGTCCACGGCCAGCGCGGTGGGGTGGAACTGCACGAACTCCAGGTCGGCGACCTTCGCGCCGGCACGGTAGGCCAGGGCAATGCCATCGCCGGTGCACACGGAGGGGTTCGTGGTGGTGGAGTAGAGCTGCCCGGCTCCGCCCGTCGCCAGAATGGTGGCCTTGGCGCGGAGATGGAGCGGTTCCCCGGTCTCCGCGTCGAACCCGACGGCGCCGCAGCACCTGCCGTCCACCGTCACCGCGTCGGCGACGACCACGCGCTCGAGCACCTCGCAGTCGGCGTTGCGGACCTGCTCCACCAACGCTCGCTCGACCTCCCGCCCGGTGGCGTCGCCCTGGGCATGCACGATGCGCCGCACGCCATGGGCGCCTTCCTTCCCGAGCACCAAACGGTCGCCTTCCATGTCGAACTGCGCGCCGAGGTGGATCAACTCCCGGACGTGACCGGGACCTTCCGTCACCAGCGCCGACACCGCCTCGCGGCTGCACAGGCCTGCGCCCGCCACCATCGTGTCTTGCAGGTGCATCGCCGGCGAATCCTGGGGGCACAGTGCCGCCGCGATGCCGCCCTGGGCGTACGGCGTGCTTCCCTGGGCGATCTCCTCTTTGGTCACAATCCCTACGCGGCCATAGCGCGCTGCCTTCAGCGCAGCGTACAGACCGGCGACGCCGCTGCCGACGATCAGGATATCGAACTCTTCCGTGGTAGCAGACTTCAGGTCGACAGCAACAGAAAACCGTGGGAGGAAGCTCATAGTGGATAGCTTTTCGGGCGCGAAATGAAGGCAGGGCGAGGTGAGCGCCGGCGCAGGCAATGCCCCGGCGAGGGCCCCGCTTACTTGATCAGTCTGAGGACTTCTTTGAACTCGGGAGTTCCAGCGACGTGTAGCAACTCAAACAGAGCCATTTCGGTACTGGAGACGACTGCCCCGGCCTGCTGCATCCGTGCCAGTCCGAGCCGCCAGTTGGCTTCGGTGCGCGAAGAGACGGCATCGGCGAGGACGTGCACCTGGTAGCCGGCGCTGAGCGCGTCCAACACGGACTGGGTGATGCACACATGGGCTTCGATGCCCACCACGATCAGCGTCCGGCGGCCCAGCGCCTTCAGCGCCTCCACGAACGCCGGTTCGCCGAAGGTGCTGAACGTCAGCTTCTCGATGGCTGCTACGCCGGCCAATGCCTCGGCCACGTCCGTAGCCGTCTTGCCGAGGCCCTTTGGGTACTGCTCTGTCACGAGCACCGGGACCCCGAGGACTTGTGCGGCGCGCACCAAGGCGAGGGTGTTGCCACGGACGCGCTCTTCCTCAAAGATGCTGGGGAGCAGCTTCTCCTGAACATCCACCACGAGCAGCGCAGCGTCCTGCCGCGTCAGCCGAGCCACAGTCGTCACTACCTCCATCTTGGGATCGGTCACCAGTCAGCTCCTGAGTACCATCGCGGAGCAGGGGAGTGCCACGACCCGCGCGGACTCAGAAAGTCCGGGGCCGTCGATGCCCAGCGCCACGCGTCCCGACTTTCATCAGTATACTGCCGGCGACCGGGGGAGTCAAGGACGGGGAGCGCCAAAAAACAGGGGGGCGAGCAGCGTGGCTTCGGAGACGGTCGTTGCCCCCCAGAGCGAAGCGACCACGACCGGTCTCAGCCACACCTGGCCCTCGGCCCTCGGCTGTAGCCAGAACACCAGCGGGGAAGCGCTGGCCTCCGCGCTCGCGTCGACAACGCACAGTACCTCAGCGCCTGCGCAACTGGCCGAGCGGACAACTCCCGACGCCTGCAGTTTCTGCAGGTTGGTCGCTACCAGCTTCGTGCCCGGCGGAGTGAGGAAGCGAACCTGTCGGGAGCAGCTCGGGAAGGCGCTCTCTGCTGGCAGCCTGACCTCCACTCGGAAGAGCTGTCCCTGTCTGGCGCAGGTGACGGAGACGCTCGAGGCGCCGCCTGCTCTCGGCGTCTCGGTGCCGGTAGGCACGACCGTCCGCACAAGCCGCACGCGCAGTCCGTTGCCCGCCGGGGCGCCTGGGTCTGCTGTCGTGGTGCCCGGCTCGAGAGACAGGGACCAGCCGCGACCCTCCGCGTCTTGCTGCCACCGCGCGCCTCCCGCGGGATCAGCCGGGCGGTCCCAACGCATCTGGGGTGCCAGCTTCTCGATGGTAGCCAGGGCAGCGGCCGCGAAGCTCGGGCTCTGCTCCCAGGGAGCCAGCACTGCTGCACTGCTCAGCAGCCTCAGTGCTGTACCGGCGTCCGTGCGGGACAGGACGTTCGCAGTCCTCAGCAGCGTCTCTGCGACTGCCTCGCGCCCTTCCGACAGAGAGGGTGGCAGGACCTCCGGCGCGTCGGAGCCAGCCTCCCACAGACGCCCGACCGCCTCGGTAAGGGAGGCGCGCGCGTCGGCGGCGGCACGGGACCCCAGTGCAGTCAGCGCCTCCGTGCACAGCAGTTGTATCGGCGCGACGCGACCTTCTCGCCAGTGGGCTTCGACGAACTGCCTCGCAGCAACGAGCGCCTGCCGCGTGGTGGGCGACGCGACTTGGGCAGTTGCCATCGCGGCAAGGGCGGTTGCCGGGAGGTTGACATTCTCCAAGCTCCCCCAGCGAGCGTCGGTGAGGTACGCTGGATCTGGTGACCAGTAGCCATTGGACGACTGGGCTCGCACCAGCCACTCAGCGCCAGCGACGACCACGGCCGGATCGACATAGACAGAGCGTTGCAGGTCGACCAGCGCCCGAAGCGCGAGGGCCGTGCCCACGCTTCCCGGCTCCTGTCCGCGGCGAACGGAGAAGCCGCCGTCGGCGGCACGCGCCTGAAGGATGAGGTGTAGGCAGCGTTCGGCGTGGGCAACTGCGCCCGCGGTTTCGACACCCGTTCGGCTTGAGACGGCAACCAGCTCGGCTCCTGCAACCGCCTCCAGAAAGTTGCCCGGTCGCCACTGCTCACACTTCTCCCTCACGCTCGCGGCGAGCGACTGGGCTGAACTCGGCGCCCACAGTGAAGTGCGCGCGGCCGCCGCGTCGGCCGCAGGCAAGGCCGTGCCCCCCGGATCGCCGCCGATCTGGAGACCCGACCTGGCAACCAGACTCGCTTCCAGGGGCAGCACGGTCACGCCTTGCGCTCGCCCCTGCATCCGGATCTCGGCGGTGCCGGGAGACAGAGCCCGGACAACCCAGTGGTCTCCTTCCGGGCTGACCTCAAAGCAGCCGGGATGGGTGCTCTCCAATCGCAGGGGGAACTCCTCCTGGCGCGGAACCGTCAGCCGGTCCCCCACGGTCCACACTGCCGGGAATGGAAACGGCTCGGGCACGGGCGCCGCGCTCTGAGAGAAGTGCAACGGAGCGCCGGAGGCTGAGGACTCCCACGCCACTGCGCCCGGCTTCCCGTCGTGGTCCCGGAGCCGAGGCCCAGCCGACGATCCGTCAACGCATTCCAGCCCCCACGCTGCCCGCGCGCCCGCCAAGGCTTCGAGACCGGGGGTATTGGACAGCACGCGCCGTGCTGCCTCGGCGACAGCCTCCGGCAGTCGCCAGCCGCCGTTCTCTACGGCGTGCAGTTCACCGGGCGAGGAGACGGGATCGAGGGGGAGTGCCACCTCGTCGTCAAGGGCAGAACAGCGGATCCCGAGGTCGTCTTCGGTGTCCGGCACGCCGTCCTCGCCGGCGCTCCGCAGGTCGAAGTCGGCCACGCTCTGCCCGCGCGGGGCGAGGACCAGTCGGTTGCCCCAGGGATCCAGCGCACTCGCCGGCTTGAGCAGTTGGCTCTTGAGAAGAGCCGCCAACGCTTCGTTCGCCGGCGGGAATCGACCGGTGCGGTTGAAGAACTCCTGTGCGGCATACACCACGTTGAACCGGTGGGCGCGAAGCCACTGCAGTCCGGCAGCGCGGTACCGCGCGCGAGAGTCGACCGCCGAGTCCCGCCGAAGATCCAGCGGCGAGGCCGAGGGGAGGAGGCTGAATAGCGCCTCTGCCGAGGCTGCCCCGTTGGGTCCGTCCGCAACCACTTCGCGCAACAGACCGAGACCCCAGTCTGCGTCCGAAAGGCGTTCGAGGGGTGTCTCTGCGAGTGACGACCCCGCCGGGCCGAGAACGCCCGTCAACGCACTCGGCGGCGCGTCGGCCGCCGCAGCCGGTCGCACCCACACACACACGTTGTGCGAGTCCAGGGCGCGGCGAGAGCCGGGAGTCGGGTAGGCCACGAGGGTGAGCAGGCCGGTCAGTTCCTGCCCCAGTTCCAGCTCGAGTTCGCCCTCGCCGTCGGCTACCGGCATCGTCAACGCCATGAGGTAGCGCCCGTTCCGGAAGAGGTCGAGGCAGGCAGGAACAGGCCGGTCTGCCGCGCCGGTCACGAGGCGGAGACCGAGCGTCTCGCCGACGGCCTTCACCGAGTGGTCCACCCAAGGCACCAAGCCATCGCTCGCGACCACCTCAAAGTGAGCGCTGGGGCTATCGGCCGAAGCGCCAGTCTTCACGAGACAGCCGGGCGCGCTGGGGAGGAGCGTGAGCGTGGCGGCTCGCCCAGTGCTGCTCTCGTCTCCCCATCGCCGCGGCTGCTCCGCCATCGCCGCTCCTTCGGCCGCGAACGTCTGTGTTCCTTGGACACCGAGCGCAAAGAGCCGCTGCGGCACGCCGGCAACCAGGGGCGCGTCCGGGCTAACAACGCGGACGGGCGCAGTCGCTCTCTCGACGGGAAGGTCCTTTGCCGCCACATGCATCTGCCCCGACACGTCGCAGACAGCGGCCGAAACGTAGACGAAGTCCGTCTTGCCAACCAGCTCCGGAAGCCACACCAGGAACTTGGCGCACCCCGCCTGGTCCGTCTTTCCTTGCCAGGCGACCAGCTCCCGTCCCGTCGCGCCGCCGGTAGTCATTCTCACGACAACCGGAAGCTCTGGCGCCGGGGCGCCTCCCTCTGTGGAGGCAGTCACTTGACCGCGCAACGGGCACCCGGGCCGCGCGACGGGCGGGACAATGACAAGGGCCGACCTCAACTCCCCGGGCATCGTCTCGCAGACCTCGAGGGTCGCGGCCGCCGCCATTCCCGCCGCGACTGCCGTCACCCGGTACTTGCCGGCCGGCACATTTTCCCCGATCGGCAGGGCAAAGGAACCCAGCCGGTTGTACGAGAGCCGGAAGGCGCGCTGCAGCCACCGTGCGCCGGCGGCGTCCGTCAGCCCGAGGACGACACTCGCGGGGGCACCCAACACAGGCGCCATTGGGTCCTCGAGGTAGCAGTGCACAGTCAGTCGCGAACCTGGCGAGCACTGCGCGGAGGCGGTGAGCAGGGACAGGCGTCGGTTCGGGACGACGCGCACTGTTGCCGAAACGGACATTTGCTCATTGCCCGCCACCGCCTCGACCAGCAGCACGCACTCCCCGACGGCGTCCGCGGGAACGAGAAAGGAGAGGTTGGCACTGCCGGTCGTCTCAGTGACTGCCCTGAACAAGTCTCGCGCTGCTCCCCCCGCCAAAGGAGTGAGCGTGCCCACGACCTGAGCGCCCGCCACCGGCGTTCCGGCCTCCCGGTTGAGCACTGCGAGGCGCAGTGCGGCGCGCTGGCCTGCTGTCCATTCGCTCTGCCCCAGCACGAGCAGGTCGGTATTGGGTCGCCGAGGAATGGACACCTCACCGGCTGCAGCCAGCGGGAGACGACCGACCGCGACACTGAGCGCATACACCAGCGCCAGCCGCCTTACCGCCTCGACGGGAGGTACACCGCGTGACATCGCATCCGCTCCGCACAATCGCGCTGGCGGTTCATTGTGCCCACATTCCCTCCGACACGCAAAGCAGGTTCGCAAAAGAGAAGGACCAGGCGCGAAGCCTGGTCCTCTCTACAATCTGTCGAGTAGAGCTGTGAAGACGTCGGCTACTTGGAGGCGACCATGACGTGGCCGGTCTCGGCGTCGAAGCTGACCTCTACGTTCATCACCTTGGAGAACAAGCTGGTCGGGACCATGGTTCGGCTCTGCTTGATCAGCGCCGCCAGTTCCAGCATCACTGCCTCGCCGTCCACCTGGGCAGT
>PEVN01000216.1 GCA_002779825.1 Armatimonadetes bacterium CG06_land_8_20_14_3_00_66_21
CTGAACTCAGCAGCCGAGGAAGGAAGCAAGTCTGGGGTCCTTCTCCGACCTCCCGGTCCTCCAGACGCGAACTCGGCGAGTTCGCGGGAACGCGTTCGTGAACGCGAGGAGGGGTCAGCTTGCGTCGGGGATTCCACCCGAACTGGCGAGAACCACTGCCCGCCGACACACACCGAAAGCCGACGCTGTCGAACCTGCCAACGGCAGTGCCCCTGCTGCGATCCGAGCAGCGGAGGAGGCACACGTCGCTGCCCCACGAGCCCCCGCGCTGCACACGGAACTTCTGACCGAAGGCATCACTCGTCACCTGCGCCCCCGGGTACTTGTCGTACCAATCGGCACACCACTCGCAGACGTTGCCGGCCAGGTCGTACAGACCGAACGGATTCGGAGGATAACTGCCGACGGGCTTGCTTCTTCCTGAGAAGTAGTTCGCCAACTGCGGCTCCAACTGCCCCGTCGCCGTGCCGTACTCGAACTGCTTGCCCGCGCGCGCCGCATACTCCCACTCCGCTTCCGTCGGCAACCGCGCTCCCGCCCACTTGCAGTATGCCTGCGCGTCATCCCACGACACACCCACCACCGGCTGCTTCGGGTCGTTGAACTTGGCGTCTTCCCAGTACACCGGCTTGGGCTGACCAGATGCCTTCATGAACTTCCCCTACTGCTCGTTGGTCACCTCCTGCTTGTACGCCCAGAAGCCTTCGACGGAGACGCGATGCTTGGGAGACTCGAGGATCATGAACTGCTTCCAGTCCGCGTCCCAGCCCGTCTTCACCCACAGCGCGTCGATCTCCTTCGCGTCGCTGCCCATCTGGAAGCTGCCGCCGGGAATCCAGACCAGCTCCGCGCCGTCCACGAGGTTGATGCGCGTCTCGCCGGGACGCGGACCTACGGGCGGGGCAATCAGGCGTTCGAGTTCCACCTCCCACGGCAGATCCTGCCCCGGCCGCAGCGGCAGGCGGCTACGGTTGGACTGGTAGCCGTCCTTCTCCACCCGGATGGCCACCGACTGCTCGCCCCCGGCCAAGTCCACCGTCACCGCGCACGGCGTCGTGCCCTTGTAGGCGTCGGCCACGTACACCTTCGCCCCGGCCGGCGTCGAGCGCACCGTCACCGTCGCTGTCGTGCGGGCGTTCTTGCGGAAGAAGAGGAACTCGCCTCCGTTGTCCCCGGCGTCCTTGATGTAGTCGTGACGCGGAACTTGGTCGGAGTTGTGCGCCACGCCCACGGCCAGGCGGTCGAACACCTCCCGAGACGACAGGTAGGGCGCCTGGTTGTTCTGTAGCGCGTCCAAGAGGAAGTAGGCGAAGGGGCTGTGTCCCTGCAGCTTCACATCGGCAACCGGCTCGTGCGATCCCGAGGTGAGGGCCTTGCGCGACCTGAGCTTCCAGACCCGCCTGTGGTAGTCGTCCAACGGCTCCGTCTCCCGCGGCGGGCCCTCGCGGCTCAGGAAGTCACCCGAGAAGCAGCTATCGCTGACCAACAGCACGTGGCGGCAGCGCAGCTTCTTGAGCCACTGCACGATCACCAAGTTGGCCAGCAGCCCTTTGGTCGTGTTCGGCTCCGCGTCGCAGGGGACCCAGTATCCGCTGTTCATGCTCTCGTCGAACTGACCATGCCCGGCGTAGTACACCAGCACTGAATCTTCGACTTGCGCGTCTCTTGCCAATGTCGGGAAGGCGGTCTCAATGCCCTCATACGTTGCCTGGGAGTCGTACAGGACGATCTCGCGGTCGATCTTGTAGTCGGTCCGCAGCACGTCCGCCACAGCCTGCGCGTCCGGCACGGCGCCTTTCAGCTTCGGCCAGCGCGCATACGCGTTGATGCCGATGACGAGCATCCAGGTCTTCCCGCCCACCGGCTGCCCATCCGGCCCCGCCAGTTCGGCGCGGACGCCACGCTGGGCTTCGGCGCGGGGGCCGAGGATCAAGGCCGCGGCGGCCAGCAGCGGCACTGTCAAGAAGGGGACTGGTTTTCGCATGGGGTGTGGTCCTCCCGAGGGCTTGCGCACGATAGCACACTCTGCTATCCTCGCGGACGTGACTGCCAAGCATCGCAGGACCCTCGAAGCCGTCTTCTCGAGTCCTGCGCCGAAGACCTTGGAGTGGGCGCACCTGCAAGCGCTCTTCGTGGCGCTGGGCGCGGAGACGGTGGAAGGCCGGGGCTCGCGAGTTCGCTTCGTGCTGAACGGCGTGGTGGGCACTTTCCACCGCCCCCATCCGGAGAAGGAAGCGAAGGCGTACCAGGTCCGCGATGCCCGCGATTTCCTGACCACAGCGGGAGTAACTCCATGAACACGATGACCTATCGAGGCTACGCAGCCCGCGTCCAGTACAGCGAGGACGACGGCTGCTTCGTTGGGCGCCTTGTCGGCATTCGCGATGTTGTCGGGTTTCACGGCGAGTCGGTCAGCGGCTTGCGGGCAGCCTTCCAGGAAGCCGTGGACGACTACCTGGAAACCTGCGAGAAGATCGGCCAGCCGCCCCAAAGGCCGTACTCCGGGAAGCTGCTGCTGCGGGTCACTCCCGAGCTTCATGCCAGCGTCTCCGCCGCTGCCGAAGTCAGCGGAAAGAGTCTCAGCCAGTGGGCGACCGAGACGTTGGGCAAGGCTGTTCAGGGGTAGCGCACGGCTCAGGAGCACCTTCGCCCTCCCTTCCGGACTCTCAGGCGCGTTCAAAACCATTTGTAGCGACCGGGGGGCTTCGCCCCCCTGGACCCCCCAACATCTCAACACCTCAACACCTCAAGGACCCCTGCCCGCCGACACACACCGAAAGCCGACGAAGCTGCTCCTGTTATCGGCAGCGCTCCTGCAGCGACCCGAGCAGCGGAGGAAGAACGTGCTGTCGCCCCACGAGCCCCCGCGCAGCACACGGAACTTCTGGCCGAAAGCATCACTCGTCACCTGCGCCCCCGGGTACTTGTCGTACCAATCGGCACACCACTCCCAGACGTTGCCGGCCAGGTCGTGCAAGCCGAACGGGTTGGCCGGGAAGCTGCCCACCGGCGCGGTGTAGACATACCCATCGTCATAGCCCTCGACAATCGGCCAGTTGGCGAACTCCTTCTGCTTCTTTACAGTCTCGTCAGCGAAGTTGCCGCAGCGGGTCTTAGGCGGGTACTCGTCTCCCCAGGGGAAGAGGCGCTCGTCACCCGCGCGCGCCGCATACTCCCACTCCGCTTCCGTC
>PEVN01000549.1 GCA_002779825.1 Armatimonadetes bacterium CG06_land_8_20_14_3_00_66_21
GAATCCCGTGGATTCGCAGCCCTTTGAGACCTTCCGGTCAAGCGTTTCGGGGCGGTCGGAGACCTGCCCCGAGCTAAGTACGGTTGTAGTACTAACCACCCGACTGGCTCGGTCGATGTCGATCCCGACCAACCGACCATCTCCGCCGAAATCCAGCACGACCCCCTCCGCGACTTCCCGTGAGTCGGTGCTCTCCTGTTCGGATAAGTCAATGTACAGAGAGTCTGTCTCGGCGTCGTAGTTGAACTTCATCCCGTCACCTCAAAGTCACGGTCAGGGAACGCCTTGTGGATCGTTTCGCCATCGGCAAGAGTCACGACGCGCAGGTGCCCGCGGATCTCGCGGAGGTACACCCAGTACCGAACGCGCCCGTCGTTCTGCACTTCAGTGTGCTCGGGGTGTACCAGCGCCCGTTCACACCACTCCCGCTTGAGGTACCGACGCTTCCGGAGTACCTGCTCCTCGAAGTAACGAGTGGTCTTCATGTTCGGCGATTCCCGGTCGGTCCACTTGCTTCACTCTACACGCTCGACCGAACACAGTCAACTCGGGGACACGGCGGCGGCAATCTGAGTCAGAAAGGCCGCTCGCCGGAGGAGAAGGCTACCCACCCAACTCCCGACACGCCTCGTGGTACGCGACGACGTTCTCCAGCGGCACATCCGGCCCGATCTCGGTTAGCCAGATGAAGCCGCCTTCCGGCAGCGAGAGAGCGTCGAAGCACTCCTTCGCGCGGCGGCGGACGTCGGCGGGGGCGCCGTGGGGCATCTCGTATTGGCGGTCTATGTCGACTTCCAGACAGACCGCGCCCCGGCCGAGTCGAGTCAACTCGCCCAACGACATGCAGGACGACTGGATGTTGAGCACATCGACGCCGACCTCGATGAGTTCCGGGAGGATCTCCAGGACGTGGCCGCAGGTGTGGAAGCGGACGTGGGCGCCGTGCTGGTGGACGAACTGGAACAGCTCCCGGTAGCGTGGTTTGAAGACGCGTCGCCAAGTCTCCGGGCGGATGCGGAGCTGCGCCTGGTTGCCCCAGTCGTCGCCGACGTCGACCCCGTCGCAACCCGCGAGCAGCGAGGGTTCGAAGAGCCGTCGCGCGTAGTCGAACATCAGGTCAGCCAAGCGCTCGACCTCCGGCCGGTCGTCGGCCAGGTCCATCATGATGTTCACGTCGCCGCGGATGAACTGCATCCGCTCCCAGATCATGCACCCCGCGCCGTAGGTGTACCAGGTCTTCTTCCGCTCGTCGAACGCGCGCCGACGCTCCGCGACCAGTGCGGGAGTGCACTCCGGCACGGGAGGCAGCCGGTACTCGTCCAATGCCGACCAGTCCTCCAGCGGCCTGGAAGTGACCATCCCGAAGATGCCGTCCAGCCGGTGCCGCCAAGTGCAGCCCCACTCGTCGGTGCGTTCCTCATCCGTCTCGATCCGGCCGCCGCGTGCCGCGCGGCGCGCCATCAGGTCGGGGAACGCAGTGTCGGTTCCGTAGTCATCCGGGTACCGCGCCAGGATCTCCAATAGCGCCTCGCCGTGCTTGAGCACGGCTGATCCGGTGACGTTGTGCTTGAGCGGCGCCCGATCCGGCGTGCCGAAGGTGATTGCTCTGAGGACGCGGTCGCGAGGAGTCATGGTCCGCAGGATAGCATGTTCCCTGCGAGGCGTCCAGGCGAGGAGCCGGGTGAGCGCGTGGCACCATCCTTGCGCCGCCCGTTCGACGAGTGACGCCTCACCGCGTCACCGCCTCACCCCATCCTCCTGGTCTCCGAGCCCCCGTGCACGCCAACCGCCTCACAATCAAGGGCGCCCGCGTCCACAACCTGCAGAACGTGGACTTGACCCTCAACAAGAACGAGCTGATCTGCTTCACCGGCGTGAGCGGTTCGGGCAAGTCGTCGCTCGCCTTCGACACGCTCTACGCGGAGGGGCAGCGGCGGTATGTGGAGTCGCTGTCGTCGTACGCTCGGCAGTTCATGGGGCAGATGGAGAAGCCGGATGTCGACTCCATCACTGGGCTGTCGCCAGCGATCTCCATTGCGCAGAAGTCGACGGCACGCAATCCGCGGTCCACGGTTGGGACGATCACCGAGATCTACGACTACCTGCGCCTGCTCTTCGCCCGCGTCGGCACTGCCCACTGCACGCGGTGCGGCAAGCCCATTGGCGCGCAAACGCGGGAGCAGCTCATCGGGCGCGTGATGGCCCTGCCGACCGACACCCGGTTCCACGTGCTGGCGCCCGTGGTGCGCGGGCAGAAGGGCGAGTACAGGGACCTGTTCGAGGACCTGTCCCGACAGGGGTACATGCGGGCGCGGGTCGATGGCGAGATCGTCACGCTGACCACCGACCTCCGCTTGGACCGCCAGCGGAAGCACGACATCGAGATCGTCACCGACCGGCTGGTGGCGAAGCCGGACATCCGGCCGCGGTTGGCGGAGGCAGTCGACAACGCGTTGGCGCTGGGCGAGGGGCTGGTCATCGTCAGCGTCGCGGCAAGCGGCGAGGACCGCGCCACACTGCGCAGGCACAATCGGACCGACCCGACTGATCCAACCGATCCGACAGACCCCAGCGACACCGACCTCCTCCTCAGCACCCAGTACGCCTGCGCCGACTGCGGACTCAGCTTCGCCGAACCGACGCCGGCCATGTTCTCCTTCAACACGCCCCAGGGGATGTGCCCCGGCTGCCAGGGATTAGGCACCAAGTACGAGATCGACCCAGAGCGCCTGGTTGAAGACCCCAATCGCCCCCTCGGCGAGTACCCTCTCCGCCTGATGCGGCGCTCGCACTGGTTGGAGCACTACTACGAAGGGGTGGGCGACGCCTTCGGCTTCACCTTGAAGACCCGCTGGCGAGACCTCACCGAGCAGCAGCAACACGCCTTGCTGCACGGCTGTGGCGATGAGCGTTTGGAGTTCCACTTCAAGAACCGCCACGGGCAATGGCGATTCAGTCACCATGACCGGTGGGGCGGCATCCTCCCCGACATCATGGACCGGTACGCCCGGGCACGGTCGGCGCACCTCAAAGCGAAGATCGAGGCGCTGATGACCATCCATACCTGCCCGGAGTGCCACGGCGACCGCCTCCGCCCCGAAGCCCGAGCAGTGCGCCTCTCGAATCGCACTCTTGCGCAAGTGTGCGATTCGACCGTGCGTGAGGCTGCGGAGTTCTTCCGCGAGCTGCGGCTGGACGGGGCGCAAGCGGCCATCGCCGAAGACTGCCTGAAGGAGATCCGCGCCCGGCTCGACTTCCTGCTCAACGTCGGGTTGCACTACCTGACGCTGAACCGCCCGGCGCCGAGCCTGTCCGGCGGCGAGGCGCAGCGGATCAGGCTGGCCAGCCAGATTGGGTGCGGGCTGGTCGGCGTGCTGTACATCCTCGACGAGCCAAGCATCGGGCTGCATCCGCGCGACAATAACCAACTGCTGAAGACGCTGCGCGACCTGCGCGACCTGGGCAACACCGTGATCGTGGTCGAGCACGACGAGGACACCATGCGGGCCGCCGACACCATCGTGGACTTCGGTCCCGGTCCCGGCGTGAAGGGCGGCGAGATCGTCGTCAAGGGGACGCTCGACCAGGTGGCGCGGCGACGACGGTCGATCACCGGGAAGTACCTGACAGGCAAACTCGCAGTTCCCCTCCCGCCGCAGCGCCGACCGCAGAACAGCCATTGGCTTACGGTCCGCGGCGCGCGCCACAACAACCTGAAGAACCTCGACGTGCGCTTTCCGTTGGGCATCTTCACCTGCGTGACGGGCGTCTCCGGGTCGGGCAAGAGCTCGCTGCTGTCCGACATCGTGCGTGAGGCGCTGGCGCGCGACCTCAACGGCGCCGAGACCGTCCCCGGCGAGCACGACGGCCTGGACGGACTAGAACACCTGGACAAGGTGGTCGACATCGACCAGAGCCCCATCGGTCGGACGTCGCGGTCGAACCCGTCGACCTACGTCAAGGTGCTCGACCCCATCCGGGCTCTGTTCGCCGAGCTGCCCGAATCGCGCCGGCGCGGCTACAAGCCCGGTCGGTTCAGCTTCAACGTCGCCGGCGGCCGCTGCGAGGCGTGCGAGGGCAACGGCGCCAACCGGCTGGAGATGGACTTCCTGGCCGACCTGTGGGTCACCTGTCCCGTATGCGAAGGAAGGCGGTTCAACAACGAGACGCTGGAGGTCGAGTACAAAGGCGCCAGCATCGCCCAGGTGCTTGACATGGACGTCGCGCAGGCGCTGGAACACTTCGGCAACCAGCCGAAGATCCGCGCGATGCTTCAGACGCTTCACGACGTGGGCATGGACTATGTCAAACTGGGCCAGCCCTCCCCTACCCTTTCCGGCGGCGAAGCCCAGCGCATCAAACTGGCCCGCGAGCTGGTCAAGCACAGCACAGGCCGCACGTTCTACATCCTCGACGAACCGACAACGGGTCTCCACTTCGACGACATCAGGAAGCTGCTCAACGTCCTGCACAGCTTCGTGGAGCAGGGCAACACGGTGGTCGTGATTGAGCACAACACCGAGGTCATCAAGACGGCCGATCACGTGATTGACCTCGGCCCGGAAGGCGGCGAGGAAGGTGGGTACCTCGTCGCCGAGGGGACGCCGGAGGAGATCGCGGCGCGCGAGGACTCCGCCACGGGTCAGGTCCTGCGGGAGGTACTGAGCGCCAGTGCCCGTTCAGCGCCGGCCCGAGGAGTCGGACAGGCCAGACACACCCGACGCCGTGAACGCCCCAAGCCCCTGAAGCACCTCTCCGTCCGGGGCGCTCGCCAGCACAACCTGAAGAACCTCGACGTAGACATCCCGCGCGAGCAATTCGTCGTGTTCTCGGGCGTCAGCGGGTCGGGCAAGTCATCGCTGGCGCTGGACACCCTCTACGCTGAGGGGCAGCGCCGCTATGTCGAGTCGCTGTCGGCATACGCGCGCCAGTTCCTCAGCCAGATGCCCAAGCCCAAGGTCGAGAAGGTCACCGGACTCTCCCCCGCCATCGCCATCGATCAGAAGGCGGCTGCAAAGAACCCGCGCTCGACGGTCGGCACAGTCACTGAGATCCACGACTACCTTCGCGTGCTGTTCGCACAACTGGGCGTTCCCTTCTGCCCTGCGTGTGGGGGCGCGGTCGGCAGCCTGACAGCGTCACAAGTCATCGAGGGCGTGCTGGACTTGCCGAAGGGCGCGCGGGCGCATCTCCTGGCACCGGTCGAGCCGCGCGACAACGAGTCCTATCCGGACTTCTTCGCCCGACTCCACCGCGAGGGCTTCCGCCGCCTCCGCGTCGATGGCGCAATCTACGAGCTACCCGACACGCCGAGCATCGATCGGCGGCGCCACCACGATGTCGAGGTGCTTCTCGACCGACTTGTCCTCGACCCCGCCGCCCGCGACCGGATCGCGGACTCGGTGGAGCAAGGACTGTCACTGGGCGGCGGGTCGGTGTGTGTGCAGTTGGTCGGCAGGGCGTCAGACGGGTCAGACCAAGGGAGCTCCCAGGACCTCTGGTACAACCAACTCCACTCCTGCCAAGAGTGCGGCGAAGCCTATGAGAAGCTGACGCCACACAACTTCTCCTACAACAGCCCGTTGGGTTGGTGCGAGACGTGCGAGGGCCTCGGCACCCAGCGGGGGATGGACCCCTCGCGGGTGATCACGCACGAGCGCCGTTCCCTGCGCGAGGGCGCCATCGGGCTCTGGGGGCCGTTAGGCGACGAGGCATTCGCCCGACTCATCGAGGCAGTCGGCCAGAAGCACGGGTTCGACCTCGATACGCCGGTGCAGCGGTTCACGCCGGAAGCACGCACCGCACTGCTGTACGGAGGAGACAGCGAGTCGCTGTCGCTGCCCAACGGACTGCGGTTCCGCTATCGCGGCATCTTCCCGACGGTCGAGTGGGCGTCGCGACTCGGGTGGGGGTTCCGCTGGCGACTGGGGTACTTGATGGCGGACGTGCCGTGCCCCGCTTGCGGTGGCAGTCGGCTGCGACCGGACGCAGCAGCCGTTCGGTTCCAGGGGAAGACGATGCAGGAGATCGCCGGACTGCCGCTGAGTCAGACCATGGACCTGTTCGACCGGTTGGACCTATCAGATCGGGAGGAGCAGATCGCCGGCGACGTGCTGCGGGAGGTTCGGCACCGGCTGCAGTTCCTCGTCGAGGTGGGCTTGGAGTACCTCACGCTCGGCCGCCCGGCGCCGACGCTCTCCGGTGGCGAGACGCAGCGCATTCGGTTGGCCAGTCAGGTCGGTAGCGGACTGACCGGCGTGCTGTATGTCCTCGACGAACCGACCATCGGCCTGCACCAGCGCGACAACGCCCGGCTGCTGAAAGCGCTCGGCAACCTCCGCGACTTGGGCAACAGCCTGATCGTGGTCGAGCACGACCGCGGCACGCTGGAGTCGGCGGACACCATCGTGGACTTCGGCCCCGGCGGCGGACCCAACGGCGGGCAGGTCGTGGCCCAGGGGACAGCCCAGCAGCTCTCCGCGAAGCGCCGGTCGCTCACCGGCAAGTACCTGTCCGGCAAGTTGTCGATCCCCGTGCCAACCAACCGCCGCCAGCCCGGCGACCAGTGGGTCGAAGTGGTCGGTGCGCGTCTCAACAACCTGCAAGACGTGACGGCGCGGTTCCCGTGCGGGCTGTTCACATGTGTAGCGGGCGTGTCAGGATCGGGGAAGACGTCGCTGCTCAACGACACGCTCTTCCCCTACCTCGCCCGCGAACTGCACCGCGCCAACGCGACACCCGGGCCGTGCGACGAGATTCGCGGGCTGCAGTTCGTCGACAAGGTCATCAACATCGACCAACAGCCTATCGGCTGGTCCCCGCGGTCGGACCCGGTCACCTACGTCGGCGCATTCGACCCAATCCGGCGGCTCTTCACCGAACTGCCCGAGGCGAAGCTTCGAGGCTACAGCCCGAACCGGTTCAGCTTCAACCGCCCCGGCGGCCGGTGCGACGCCTGCCACGGGCTGGGGCACAAGCGCATCGAGATGCAGTTCCTGGCCGACGTGTGGGTCAAGTGCGAGGTCTGCGACGGCGCGCGCTACAACGCCGAGACGTTGGACGTGAAGTTCCACGGCAAGTCTATCGGCGATGTGCTCACGCTGACGGTGGACGAAGCCGTCGACCTGTTCCGCAACCTTCCGCAGATCCGGCGCATCCTGCAAACGCTGTCCGACGTGGGCCTGGGCTACCTTCAGTTGGGGCAGTCGGCGCCGACGCTTTCCGGCGGCGAAGCCCAGCGGGTGAAGCTGGCGCGGCAGTTGGCGCGGCCGCAGACCGGCAGGACGATCTACTTCCTCGATGAGCCCACCACCGGTCTGCACCTGGCCGACGTGCAGAAGCTGCTGGACGTCCTGCATCGCCTGGTGGACGCGGGCAACACCGTGATCGTGATCGAGCACAACCTGGAGGTCATCAAGACCGCCGACTGGGTGATCGACCTGGGACCGGACGCAGGCGAGGCCGGAGGGCGCATCGTGGCTGAGGGTCCGCCGGAGGTGGTGGCTGGGGTCGGTTGGCTGGATAGGAGGAATGGGAAGGAGGGGAGGGATGGGACCCATGCCTCCCATCCTTCTTATACGTCCCATACAGCTCCCCTCCTCCGACGCGAACTGGAACGCAGCCCCCACGCCGAACGCCGCCCCCACGACCCCGCCGCCGCCGACCGCGCGGCCGCCCAGGGAACCACGGAGTTGTCGGTCCATGAAGTCGGCAAGCAGTTCAAGCGCCCGTGGGAGACCGATGGCCGCAAGTGGCACACCCGCGACCGCAAGACCGCCCGCGGCGAAGAGCCCCACTGGGAAGGCGAAGCGCTTGGTTGGCTGGTCGACACCCTCCGGCAGGTGGGCGACTTCGATGAACCTAACTGGAATGACCAACGCCGCGTCAGTCTCGCCGGCAAGGGCGCGGGCGTTCAGTTCTTCCTGGCCGCCACCCGGGACAAGTGCTGGTTCACCTGCTCCTTCCGTACCGCCAAGGACGAGTTCAGCGGCCGGAAGCTGCTGAGCGATCTGAAGCTCAAGCCGTGGAACGAACGCCCCGACGTGCCCGCCTACGGGCGGCAGCCGCGGGTGAAGGTGCGCAAGACCAAGAGCCGCTACGACCAAGTCGTCCTCCTGCTCCACGACCGCGCCGAGGTAGACACGCCAGCCTTCCGCAGTTTCTTGGCGCGCGCCGCGAAGAGCTACGCAAAGATGATCACGAAGGAAGCGGAGAAGAGGAAGCGGAGGAAGTAGTGGAACGCTGGCCGCTTGACGCCCATGATCCCACGACCCGGCTACTTTGAGTTCTCCTTCCCGCTGCACCACCTCTCCCCGCGGAGCAAGCTCGAGAGGCTCCTGCAGGACGAGCAGTACCGGCTGCCAGATGACCGCTCGCTCGAGGGCGAGCAGCCCTTCGCGACCATGGCTGCTGCCTGGAACGAGCGCGGTCTGCATTTCGCCGTTGGTGTGGCCGGACGGAAGCGCCCGGTGCAAGTAGACGCCGAACGCTTCTGGCGGCTGGACTGCCTGGAGGTCTGGATCGACACCCGCGGCGACCGAACCGTTCGGCAAGCAACGCGCTTCTGCCACCAGTTCTACTGCCTGCCCATCACGAGCCAGCGCAGCCGCAAGCCCAAGGCTGCCCAGGTCAACATGCGGCGGGCGAGAGAGAACTCGCCGCTGTGCGACCCGAAGGTGCTGCGGGCCAGCTCGGAGATCCGCGAAGATGGGTACACGCTGCTGCTGACCATTCCCGCGGAAGCCCTGACTGGGTACGACCCCGTCGAGTCACCGAACCTCGGGCTGGCCTATCATCTGAACGACGCTGACTTCGGCGGGCAGGCGTTCCCGGCGGGCAAGGCCGTGCCCGTCGAAAGCAACCCCAGTCTGTGGGCGGCTGCCGAACTGGTCCACTGAGTCCCTCAGGCGATCCGGAGAGAGACATGACCACCGAACCCGAACTCGTTGCCAAAGCCAAAGCCCACCTCAAGTCCGCCTACAACGAGGACACCGTCTCGCTGCTCGTGACCGACAACGGCGTCGAGAACGGCAGTGGCGCGCTCACTGTCGAGTGCACCGTCAAGGCGGGGCGGTTCACGTCAGATTGGCGCAAGACGTTCCGGTTCGAAGCGGGCCGCATCGTCGGCATGGGCTACCTGCCGCGACTGAAGGTGCTCCGGAAGTGGCACCGACGGAAGGCACGAGAGCCGCAGTCGTGAGAGGCGAGCGTGCGACACAGGGGGAAGGGATGCCAGGCGAGCCGTCGAACTCCGCAGGGGAAGTAACAGTCGTTCTGGATTCCCCGTGAGGAGACCACAAGCATGGCACTGAAAGCAGGAGTCATCGGCCTGCGAATGGGCCGGTCCCACGTCGCCGGGTACGTGCAGAACCCAAACACGGAGGTCACGGTCGTCTGCGACATCGACGAGGCGCAGGCCCGGCGCGTGGCTGACGAGTACGGTGTACCAGAGGTCGTCGCCGACTACCGCGAGCTGCTGGAGCAGGAGCTGGACCTGGTATCCGTGGCTACTCCCGACCAGCTCCATGCGGAGCACTGCCTGGCCGCCCTCGAGGCAGGGGCCCACGTCCTCTGCGAGAAGCCGATGGCGCAGACCGTCGAGGAGTGCGAGCAGATGGTTGCCGCGGCCGACGCGTCGGGCAAGCAGTTCATGATCGGCCAAGTCTGCCGGTTCGCCCCCGGGTTCGCGCTGACCAAGAAGCTCATCGATGACGGCATGATCGGCAAGCTGTTCCTGGTGGAGAGCGAGTACGCCCACGACTACACCCACGTCAAAGGGGTCGGTGGCTGGCGGGTGGACCCGGTACGCCTCCGCGAGCCGTTCGTCGGCGGCGCGTGCCACGCAGTGGACCTGCTGCGCTGGATTGCCGGAAATGTCGCCGAGTGCCACGCCTTCGCCAACCGCTTCGTGCTGACCGACTGGCCCGTGAACGACTGCACTGTGGCCAACTACCGCTTCGAGTCGGGCGTTGTCGGCCAGGTCATGTGCTCCATCGGCGGCAAGCGCCCCTACACGATGCGGTCATGCTTCTACGGCGACTCCGGGACGATCATCAGCGACAACACCTCGCCGACGATCCAGGTCTACTCGACCAAGTACCCGACCACGCTGCAGTTCTCCACCATGCCGGTGAACCTGGCCTCGCACAACGTTGCCAGCGAGATCGCGCAACTGGTAGACGCCATCCTGAACGACAAGCCCGTGCCCACCGATGTCCGCGAAGGCGCCCGCACGGTTGCCACCTGCAGAGCCGCCGTCGAGTCGGCCGCCACCGGCCAGCCGGTCCAGGTGAAGAACGACTTCTGAGCGCCGCAATTCCTCGCAGAGACGTCTCTCTGCGAGCGAACAGAAGGGAGCCTACCATGATCGGGATTGACCTGTCCGGCAAGACCGCCCTCGTCACGGGAGCGAGCCAGGGACTTGGCGAGCAAACCGCGCGAACGCTGCACCGAGCGGGGGCGAGCGTGATCGTCAACTACTTCCCCACGGAGGACAACGTCCACGGTCAACGGGCCGAAGCCCTCGTCGAGGACCTGGGCGAGCGCATCGCCGCCGTCGGCGCCGACGTGTGTAACGCGAGGCAAGTTGCCGCCATGTTCGAGGCCGCGACGGAGTGGTTCGGTGCCGTCGACGTCGTCGTCAATAATGCCGGCATCCTGCGGGATCGCACCGTCAAGAAGATGGCTGAGGACGAGTGGCAGGCGGTGATCGACACCAACCTCACCGGCGTGTTCCATGTCTGCCAGGCTGCGGCGGAGCGACTGGCGGACGGTGGGCGGATCGTCAACATGGCGTCGATCTCGGCGGCGATCGGTTTCTTCGGGCAGGCCAACTACGTCGCGGCCAAGTCCGGAGTGGTCGGCCTGACGAAGGTGCTCAGCCGCGAGCTGGCTCGCCGGGGCATCACGGTCAATGCAGTTGCGCCTGGCGTGGTGCTCACGGAGATGGGCAAGTCCATCCCCGAAGAGGTGCGGGCGGAGATGCTGAAGCAGATCCCGTTGGAGCGGTTCGGCGAACCAAGCGACATCTCCAACGCGATTCTCTTCCTCTGCAGCGACCTCGCCGCCTACATCACCGGCCAGACGATCCACGTCAACGGCGGGTGGTGGGGATGACCTGCCCGCGCGACGCGAAGCTGTGCGCGGCGGAGCAGGCCGTCGGTCTGATTCGGAACGGTGACACGCTTGCCTGTGGCGGGTTCGTCGGGATCGCGCACCCGGAGGCGCTGACCGCGGCCTTGGAGCGGCGGTTCCTCGCGGACGGACTGCCGCGCGACCTGACCCTCACCTATGCCGCCGGGCAAGGGGACGGGAAGACCCGAGGGCTCAACCACCTCGCGCACGCGGGGCTGTTGCGTCGCGTCATCGGCGGTCACTGGGGGCTGGCGCCGGGCTTGGGCAAGCTGGCCATTGAGGGAACCATCGAGGCCTACAACTTCCCGCAAGGGGTCATGTGTCAGCTCTTCCGCGACATTGCCGCGGGCCGCCCGGGCTGTATCACTCACGTAGGACTTGGCACGTTCATCGACCCGGAGGGCGGCGGTGGTCGCCTCAACGACCGGACTCCAGCGGGTCTCGTCGAACGGGTCGACTTAGGCGGCCGCACCTGGCTCTGGTACAAGTCGTTTCCCCTCCAGATCGGGCTGATCCGCGCGACCGCCGCCGACCCGTTCGGCAACTTGGTCATGGACGAGGAAGCGATTTGCGGCGAGGTGCTCGCCATCGCCCAAGCGGTCCGCAACAGCGGCGGCACCGTGCTCGCCCAGGTGAAGCGACTGCTGGACGACCCGGCCCCTCCTCATCGGGTGCGCGTGCCGGGGGTGCTGGTGGACCGGATCGTCGTGGCCGAGCCGCATGAGCACGAGCAGACCTTCGCCGAGGCGTACAACCCGACCTACTTCGAGCCGGCACCCGCCTCCGTCGGAGCGCCGCCGGCCCCGATGCCGCTGGACGAGCGCCGGATTATCGCAGCCCGCGCTTGTGAGGAGTTGCCGCAAGGCGCCCTCGCGAATCTGGGCATCGGCATGCCGGAAGGCATCGCCCGGATCGCCGCCGAGCGCGGGCTTCTGCAGCAGATCACGCTGACCGTAGAGAGCGGCCCCCTCGGCGGAATGCCCGCCGCCGGGCTGAGTTTCGGCGCGGCGGTGCATCCGCACGCCATCGTCGACCAGCCGGCTCAGTTCGACTTCTACGACGGCGGCGGACTCGACTTTGCTGCGTTGGGCGCAGCGCAGATCGACACCGAGGGGAACGTCAACGTCTCCAAGTTTGGGAGCCGCGTGGCAGGCGTCGGCGGCTTCGTCAACATCACGCAGAACGCGAAGCGACTGGTCTTCTGCGGCACGTTCACCGCCAGCGGCCTGGAAGTCGCCGTCGAGGACGGGAAGCTGCGGATCGTCCGGGAAGGGCGCGTCCTCAAGTTCGTGGAGCGCGTCGAGCAGATCTCGTTCAGCGCCCGGAGAGCGACCGAGCTTGGTCAACCCGTGTTGTACATCACCGAACGGGCTGTCTTCCGCCTGCTGCCCGAGGGACTCGAGCTGATCGAGGTCGCCCCGGGCGTAGAGGTGCAGCGACAGGTGCTCGACCTGATGGAGTTCGCGCCAATCCGACGCAACGTCACCACGATGCCCGCCCATGTCTTCGCAGGGCCGGTGGAGTAGGCGGCCTCCCGGCCGTTGCCGACCAGCCGCCCCCGCACCCACAATGGAGAATGACTGATGAGTCGAGTCTGCGTCGTCAACGCAAGGCGTACACCCCAGGGACGATTCCTCGGCGCGCTCGCTGGCCGGTCGGCTATCGACCTGGCCGCGGCTGCTGCGAAGGCAGCTCTCGGCGATGGCGGCGCTGAGTCGGTGGACCAAGTTATCGTCGGCAATATCCTCGGCGCAGGACAGGGCATGAACGTCGCCCGCCAAGTCGGGATGCGGGTTGGCGTCCCGCAGGACAGGCCCGCCTTCACAGTCAACATGATGTGCGCTTCCGGGATGCAGGCAGTGCTCCTCGCCGCGCAGGCGATCAACGCAGGCGAGGCGCGCGTGGTGCTGTGCGGCGGCACCGAGTCGATGTCCAACGCGCCGTTCCTCCTCGACCGTGCCCGCACGGGATACCAGCTCGGCAACGGCGTGCTGATCGACTCGCTCCTCCGAGACGGCCTCGTTGACACCTTCAGTGGCGAACACATGGCGCTGACCACGGAGAAGCTCGCCGAGCGCTACGACCTCGGGCGGAGGGTACAGGATGAGTTCGCGCTCCGCAGCCAGCGGAACTACGCGCAGGCCGCTGAGGCGGAGCGGTTCACGGCGGAGTTGGTGCCGCTGGAGGAACTGGCAGCCGACGAACACCCGCGGCCGGACACGACCCTCGAGAAGCTGCACAGCCTGAAGGCGGTGTTCAAGAAGGACGGCACGATAACTGCGGGCAACGCCTCCGGGATCAACGATGGCGCCGCGATGCTGGTGGTGTGCGACGAAGACGCTGCCCGAGAACACAACTGGGAGCCGCTGGCAGTCCTGCGGGCGTGGACTGCGGTCGGGTGCGATCCGCAGTTGATGGGTCTCGGCCCCGTGTACGCCACTCGCAGACTGTGCAAGCGGACCGGGCTGGTGGTTGGGGAGTTCGACACCATCGAGATCAACGAGGCCTTCGCCGCCCAGACCTTGGCCTGCCTCCAAGAGCTCGAGCTTGACCCAGTGCGAGTCAACCCCGACGGCGGTGCCATCGCGCTCGGCCATCCGATCGGCGCCAGCGGGGCGCGGTTAGTTGTGCACCTAGCACAGCGCGTTGCGGCGGGGCACACGCAACGAGGACTCGCCACGCTCTGCGTCGGGGGCGGGATGGGCGTAGCGGTCGTGCTTGAGCACCCGGCCCTGACAGCGTAGCTGGCCCCCCTGTGGCGGAGTCGCTCGCGCCGTTCATCCCACCGCGGTCGCCGGACAGTTACCGCCGTCGCGCCAACTCGCTGGCGTACTCCACGCCCAGCGTCTCCGCGTGCTCCCTCGCCCAGTCGGTCCGCTTTGTTGTGCCGGCGGGCGGGGCGTCAACGTAGAGCAGGTCGGCCATCAGGCCCTGGACTTCCTCCCAGGTGAGCATCACATCGCCCTTGAGCTTGCCGAGGAACCAGCCGACCAGGTAGCCGATCCGCGGCGACACCGAGAGGACCCGTCGCGGCTTACCGATGAGCCGGCCGATCTCTTCGGCCAGTTCGCGGTAGGTGAACGTCTCGGGGCCGATGGCGTTGACGACGACGTTCTCGGTCCCTCTCCCCTCCTCGACAGCCAGCTTTGCCAAGTCGTCTACATGGATCGGTTGGGTCCGGTAGCTGCCGTCGCCGAACACCCCGAAGACCGGCAGCCGCCGCAGCGCCCAGGCGATGTTGTTGACCAGGAGGTCCTCTCGCCCCCGGGGCGAGCCGCCAAACAGCACCGTCGGCCGCAGGATGGCGTAGGACAGCCCTGACTCGCGGAGCGCTCGCTCCAGAATGCCCTTTCCGCGGAAGTACTCCAGGGGCGAGTCCTCCGCCGGGTTGGTGATGCTGACGTGCACCACCCGCCCAACACCCGCGTCCCTGGCGGCGGCGAAGAGCTTCAGCGAATTGTCGACCGCTGCCGAGTGGGTGAACTTGCCCTTCAGGTTGAACCGCACCCAGGACTAAGTAGTGACGTCTTTGCCGGGGGATAGCGTGCAGAAGTTCTGTTCCGACTCCGGGGCCCAGTGCGCCAAGCTGGTGTAGGGGAAGCCCAGCCCCTTGTCCTCATCGCCGAACCAGTGGTAGAAGTCGACGATGGTCTCGCTGGGTTTGGCGAGCCACGGAAGCTGGATCGGCTCCTTCCCGATCCAGCCGGTGCGCGGCCGACTGAACGTCTGGTAGAGGGTGGTCTGCTTCGCGTCCAGCGGGACAAGCACACGAAGCGAGTCGACCTTCCGTCGCGCGACCGAGTCTTCTGTCGCCAACGTCACCCACAGGAACCCGTCGTACTCGACCCACATGTCCGCCGTGACCCACAGCCCGGCGACCTCGCCTTCGGCACTGAGCGTGACCCGGTGCCTCTGCTGGTCGACGACGCGGAACTTGTCCAGCGGAACAGCGTGCTCCTTGCCTGCGACGGACACAACCAACCGCATCGGCGCCTTCAGCAGTTCGGTGCCCACGCTGGTGAGGCTGGCCGGCAGCAGGCTGTCCTTCCACCGCATCCTCCGCCCCCAGACCGACACCTCGCGGTCGCCGGCCGACACGGGCGTCCACGGCTTCGGTACGCGATCCTGCTTGCCGTAGTCGTCGTAGCGGGTGCTGGTGAGCCAAGTCTGGGCATGGTCCTCCGCTCGGGTGTCTTTCACTGGAGCCATGAGCAGCAGCACCCCTCCGAGCCAGAGCCTCAGTGTCCGTGACGGTGTAGCGGTCATGGGCCTACTTGACTCCGACGGGGCAGGTCTCACTTACCCCGCTTGCCACATCCCGCACCCGCACAGGCCACGTGCCTGCCGGGTCATTGAACGCGAACGGGATCACCAGGGCGGCGGGTGTCTCGCCAACCAGCAGGTTCCGCGCATAGAGCGGAGGCAGTGCCCCGTCAGGGCGGGCGACCTCGACCTGCACGACGTGCGGCGCCCAATGACGGGCCTCCGCTCTAACGGCAACCTCCAGCGCCAATGGCTTGCCGAGTGCGGCTTCCCCCGTGCCTACCGTCAGGCTGGTCCCCTTGCCCGCCAGCAGCGCAAACACCTTCGGCTCTGCTGAGGCAATCGTCGTCTCGATCCGGTCGGACTTGCCCAGGTACTTCCCGAGGCGAACGTCGTACACCTCGGCTGGCTGCCGCAGGCGAATCGTGATCAGCTCCGGCTTCGCTGCGTCGCCGGTGTCTCTGACGTACTCGACGCCCTCGGGGCAGCCGACTCGTTGCCCGGCCAGGTTGTCGCGGAGGAGGCAGACGTAGGTCGCGTCGCCATCGCGGAAGTAGGTCCGCTGGCACTGCAGCAGCGGCTGCTCCTTCGCATCCAGCACCTGGCATGGCAAGTCTCGCCCAACGGAGCGCAGCGACTCGGTCAATGCTTGGCGGAGCGCGGCCGCCGATTCCGCCGTGCTCTGCTTTGCATAGTCACTTGCGAGAACCTGCGCCACGGCGACGCGCCCTTTCCCGACACGGCCCCCGCGAATCGGTCCGTCGCCCTTCGGCACAGTCTTCAGCAGTTCGGCCAACGCGGAGGCGGGTCGTGCCGCGCAGTGCTCATCCATCGACCCGGCGTCGCCCCACACAAGCAGGCTGCCGCCGGCCTCGACGAACTGCGTCAGCGCTGCGACCTCCTTGTCGGACAGCGCCACCGACCACGGCAGCACCAGCGCCCTGTAACCGCGCTTTGCCAACTCGTCGGCTTCGAGCTGTGGCGTGGACACGAAGCTGAACTGCCAGCCCAGGTCGTTGAGCAGTGCAATCGTGTTGGCGCGAGCGGCGTCCCAGTCGGCGTCCTGGCCGAGAATCGTCGCGCCGTGGCAGCTTGCCAACGAGTAGTGCACCGCCACCGGGGTCGGCTGCCGGCGAGCGTGGTTGAGCAACATGCCGAGACCGTCGCGCAACTCGGTGAACGCTACCGACATGTCTTTCGCGCTCTGGCTAAAAGTGAGGTCGGGGTTGAGGCAGGCGTACTGCCAGAAGATGTTCATGTAGCCGACGCGGTGGAACAGTCCGTTCCAGATGAAGTGCTGCACGCCGGCGCCGCTGCTGCCGTAGCCTGTCCAGCCGCCACAGCGACCGTTGGGGCGGTCGCCATCGGACAGGAATGAGCGATGCAAGTCCCACTGATCGCCGGTGGTGTACGGGCCAGTATCGCGGACGAACTGAGTGAGCCGGCGCCAGTCGCACCCGTCGTACGCCACCACATGCGCGTGGCTGTAGCTGTGGAACTGCACGTCCAGGAACCTGGCGTTGGCCGACGTGTAGAGCGGTACCCGGAAGTCCACCCACTTGCCCTTCGGGTCGGTCGGCGCACCGCGGCGCCAAGCATCACCGGCGCCGATCATCTTCCCGTCGGCGTCCTAGACGTGGGGGTATATCCCAAGCCCGCTGCCCGAGACGGGGAACACCTTGCCCCGCAACTCGAACGCCCCGGCACCGTTGATGCCCACCCGCACCGACATTGCGCTGGACCCGTTGGTGTCGTGGTCGTCAACGATCTTGAGAAAGTACCTGCCCGACGCCGCCTGTTCGGGGGACACGCTGGACATGCCTTCGCCCGCGGGAACGGGCCAGCCCTCGAGATCCTGCTCGAAAGACCCGTTGGGGAGCGGAATTGCCTGCTCCGCTCCGGTGACTGCGACCATACCGAACGCCGATAGGAAGACGATACACAGGAGTTTCGCACGAAAGCTCATGGGCCAGGTGCCTCCAGAGACGTCAAGTGTGCAGACACGGACTCGCGGAACCGCCCGAACGCTCGATCGACCCCGGTGACGCCTGGTTCCAAGCGGTCCCACTCAAGCTGGAAGCCGTACCCGGGGAAAGCCACATGCCGGAATCGACGGTACGCTGCCAGGAGCGGCTTCAGGTCGTGGTCAAACAGCACCGGGAGCGAACCATAGGCTGGCTCACAGAAACGATCGAAGAGCTCTACGTGCCACGCCTCGCCGGGAGGGAGGGGAACCACGTGAAAGCGGCACAGGTGTTTGAGGACGTTCTCGACTCCGTTGTAGAACTGCGCCAAGAATGCAGCGGCCGCAGTCCGATCCCGGACGCTCGGTCCTGCTCCGCAACGTCCGCCCGCCGGGACGCCACCTCGTCGACCGTCGCCTGCATTGCCCGCAGTTCGCTCAACAGATCCTCCCGCAGCTCGCAGAGCGTCACAGCAGAACTCTCCCACGCGCCTCGACGAGCCTGGTGAACCGCGTCGGCGGACTCAGTGGCACCAAGTCCAGCGGCCTTCGCAGTTCGTCCTCCAGCGCCGCCCCCAGCTCGAACAGCCTCCACCCCTCGACTCCGTCGCAGGCCAGGTCGAGGTCGCGCGCTTCAGACGGCGAGTCCACGGCGCTCCCGAAGAGAATCAGTCGCGTGGCACCATACGCTCGCGCCAAGGTGACAGCGCGGGCGAGGTCAGCGGAGCACACGGGCCCTTCTGTGTTTCGCGGAATGAGCTCCTCTGTGTGCATGGCCAACCTCTCCTCGGCCCCGCCCGGGGGGCCGGCTTGCAGGGCGTGTGACCAACGCCGCGTGCCGAGACGCTGCCGTGCGTCGTCGCGTCCGCTCGGAGTCAGCCAATGGGCATTTTAGCCCTGCCGCCGTTCTGTGCGTAGGGGTGCCTCGGCACACGCGGCTACTCCCAGCCATCTTTGGAGATGGAACCGCGGTCAGGCATGGGGAATGGCTTCGTCAAGCTCCAGGTCAATCCCTCTTCTGACCAGTTCCGCCGCCGGCAACGGGTCACCCAGCCGCCGGATGAGTAGCCGCGCCAGCAGCCCAAAGCCGATGCACAGAGCGAACAACGCCCGATAGGAAAACCTCGCCGCGAAGGCGCCCGCGGCCACGGGGAGCGTGGCGACCGGCATCATCAGGGCGCTGTTGAACCCGACGTAGGTTGGGCGCACTTGCTCCGGGGCAATCTCAAGGAGATAGGTGGGGCCGCCGGTCATCAGCCCGTGGGAGAGCGCGCCGCTGGCCATGAATGCCAGTGCAAAGACGGCGATCCGCAAGTCCACCTCCCCCGGCCCAATGGCAGCCACACTTGCCGGCAGATGGCCTGCCACCAGCGCCACAATCGGCGGTACGACAACGAGCCACGCGGCAACGCGCAGGATTCCCCGCGGCCCGTGTCGGTCGCCGAGGCGCGCCCACACGAGGTTCGACAGCGTCGCCGCGAGCATTGTCGCCGACACGAACACGCCGGAGACAGCCGCCCTCGCCCCCAGCCGTTCCAGCGCGAACGGCATCAACATCGGCATGCACATGGTGGCCAGCCCAATGCACAGGTTGAGCCGAAACTGGCGCCGGTAGTTTGGGTCCGCCCGCATGAGGGAGGGGCCCAAGCGCAGGTGTTCTGCGAGGCTCCGCGGCCGGCTTGCCACTGCGCCCACCGGTTCGCGCACCTGCATGAACGTGAGGAAGGCCAGCGCCGCCGTGAAGCCGCACAGGAGGAAGAGCACGCCGTAGTTGTGCGGGAAGCCGAGACCGCTACGCCGGTCCAGAATGAAGTTGACGAAGAACCCCGCGCCGATGCCCAGGAAGCCGCCGTACAGGCGCCGGAAGGCGAAGAGCCGTGGCAGCGCCCGACGCGGGACGACCTTGGAGCTGATGTCCATCCACGGAACCGCCAGCACCCCCACGCCCGACATTGCCAGCCAGAGCAGCACCACGATTGCCCAGAACAACAGCCGGGGCGGGATCGCCTCACCGACGAGCAACAGCGCGATGGCGGCCGTCATCGCGACGACATTGATCGCCGCTCCGAGCTTGTAGGTGCGCATCTTCAGCGGGCGCTTCTCGACCTGTCCGGCGATCAGCAACTGCGGCCACTGCCACCCCAGCGGAAGCGCGCACGCGATCACCCCGACCAACACCGCCGAACCGGTGAGCCGATGCGCCAGCGCCGGCAGCACGGTTCCATACTCGATGAAGCTGGTGGACAGCGTCCAGAAGATCCCGTCGAGAACAATCAGGTTGAAGTGACGCCGGACGTCATCCGGTGAGTGGTTGCTGGACATGACCAGAGTGCCCGCGGCCCGCCCTTACTCCAGGAAGTCCTCTCGCTGAGGAGTGAACGCGTCCAGGACCGTCCCTCGCTCCGTCAGCAGCCGCACTCCATGCTGCACGTCAGCCGGAACGTTGTAGCTGTCGCCAGGCCCGCACAGCACCGTCTCGTCGCCGCAGGTGACCTCAAACTCACCCGACACGATGTAGCCGATCTGCTCGTGGGGGTGGGCATGCGTCGGCAGTTGCGGCGTGCGGTCGAACCGGAACTCGACCAACATCAGGTTGCCGCCGCGGTTGAGGAGGCGGCGCTGGATGCCGTCGCTCAATCGCGTGCAGGGGACTTCGCTGTACTTGCTGACCACCAACAGACTCCTTTCAGGCGCCGGAACACAACGTTTTCGATGTGTTATACTTGGGACATCGAGATTGTTGTGTCCGACCAGTCATCGCCGGGGAGAGGATTGTGCCCGCGTTACCTGAGTTCGATGAGAACGGCAACCTACCTCCCGGCACCTACCGCGTGCCATTGGCTGACATCGAGCGTCGCTTCACCTGGAACGCACGTCGAAAGGAGCTGTTCGACGGCCTCCGGCGCGCACTGGAGAACCTCGCCTCGGCCGGCGTAGAGCGCGTGTGAATCGGCGGCAGCTTCGTCACCGCAAAGGAAGAGCCAAACGATGTCGATGGCTGCTGGGAAGTCCCGGAGTTGCTGGACGCAGAGAAGCTCGACATGGCGTTCCTGTTCATCGACCCTCCGCGCGTGCCAATGCGGAGGAGATACGGCGTCGACCTTCTCATCGCTGGAGCTGAGCTTGCAGACCCGGGGTTCAGCGGACGGCGAGTCGAGGAGTTCTTCCAGAGAGATGCGAGAGGAAACCCCAAAGGCGTGCTAGTCGTTGAGTTGAGTGTGCCGCTATGATTCAGAACCAGCGTGAGTACAACGTGACGAAAGGGCAGATAGAGTTGCTTGAGAGTGCTCGGATCCACTCCCAGACTGCAGAGGGTAAGGTGGATCCCCGGGTCTACCGGGCCATGATTGCCGGCATCGAGGACCAGCTCCGTGAGCTCCGTGAGCAGTTGCACGAATACGACGAGCTCGGAAGAGCGAGAAGCCTCAGCCTGACGCGCACGGAGGACCTCCCTCAGACACTCGTCAAGGCACGGGTAGCGCGTGGCTACACCCAGAAGGAACTCGCCAAGAGGCTGAACGTCCGCCCCCAACAGGTCCAGCGTTACGAGGCGACAGGCTACCGGTCTGCCAGCTTGAAGCGGGTCCTCGAGGTGATGAGAGCGCTCGACCTCAAGCTCGAGGCAGAGATCCCGCTGCGTTGAGCCGAATCGCCCAGTTGCGCAACTGGGCACTGGGCAGACGACAATCAGAGCGGCAGCGACGGAGAGCCTGCCCTACGCCGGCCTGAAGCTGATTGCACACCTGCAACGTCTGCCAACGAGTACGCGCTGGGGAAGCGCCATTCACGCCGGGCGTCATCCGGTGGCGGATTGCTGGACGTGGCCCGAGTGCCCGCGGCGCGCGCCAAGGGACCCCGGAACTACGAACTGCCTTTGTTCGAGGAAGCAGACGGGACGCCTGCGGTACGGTTCGCTTTGCGGTACACCACCGTCCCGCCCGGCAACCGCTGCGGCACGTAGCCGGCGAACGCGCGGGGGGCGCGCAGGAGCAGACGCCACGGGATCGAGTCGGGTGCCTCGACGCCTGGCACTGCGGCGGTCGCTGGCGTCAGCACGATGCCGGTCACGGGTGTCACTTGCGTCTCCAGCGCGGCAAGCTCACCGGTAGTGAGCGGCAGCCCGATCACCGTGCAGTTGGCGTACCACGCCGTCACGGCAGGCTGGTCGCTCAGGAGCACACTCTTCGGCGGCAGCCCCTCCTTCAGGGCGGCGAGGGAGGGCCCCCACAGGCTTTCGACGCGGTCGCCCCCTGCCATGCGGGCAAGCACTGGCAGCGCCGCCAGCACGAGCACGGCAGCCACGACCCCTCCCCGTGCCAGCCTCGGGCGCCGGTGCCTCTTCCGGGCAACGCCCGAGTCAGCGGGCATTGCTCCCTGCGCGACCACGTCTACCAGTGCCGCCGTAGCGAGGCAGAGCGCGACCGGCGCGAACGGCAGGAGCGACCCGACCGGCCAGTCGAACACGCACCCCACGAGTGTGCGGCAGACCATGAACAGGAGCAGCCACGACCACAGGCGCGACCGCCGTGCCTCCGCAGAAGGGAAGAGCAACGCGACCAGCAAGACACCCAGCAGGTAAAAGTCCAGCCAGCCGGCAAACTGATCGCGGACGCTCAGCAGGCGGCGGCCGAAGCGCCGCGCCGCTCCCTGCCAGTCGCTGGCCGCCAGCGCCAATGGGCTGAGGGACGAGGGGGAAAGTGCGCGCAAGGCGGTGTCGCCCGGATGCGTCTCGGTGTCGGCAGCCGCGGCATACAGGTGCAGGGAGAACAGCGGGCTCCCGGTCACCCGGGCGTTGCGCACGCCCCACGGGAGCGCCAGCAGGGCGAGCCCGGCGGCGAAGGCCGCCACGCCGCGCCGGTCCGCCAGGCAGTGCCGCCAGACGACGACAACCGCCACGGGCCACAGGCAGGCGAAGTGCCAATCTGCCAGCATCAGCAGCCCGAAGAGTGCGCCGTGCTGGAACAGGCGCTTCGGCGGCCAGCGCCCTGGGCCAACCGGGAGCGACTCGCCCTTGTCCTCGCCAGCCGGCGGGAGATCGGGGAGCATCCGGTAGAGCCACAGCGTGAACAACAGCGCCGCCATCTGCGTGCCGGTGCCCGAGAAGGCGCCCCGCAGCACAGACAGGGAGAGCACGCAGGCCAGGCTGGCAAGGAACCCCACCGTCCTCCCGCCCAGTCGCTGGCCGAGCAGGAACACGAGCCACAGCGTCGGCACCAGGAATAGCCCCGAGGCAGCGGCGGCCACTCGGTCACTGGGTCGCCGCAGCACGAACGCCACAGCCGTCGCAAACGCCTGCGCCGGGGGCACGACCAAGTCCGGATGGCGCTCCACGTTGCCGGAGACCGCGAGGCTGAGCGGCCGGATAGCACTCGTCGTCAATCCGCGCGCTTCGGCGACGTTGCGCGCCGTCTGCGCCAACTCGATCCCCGCCGGGTCGGTAAGGTCGCCGACGTTGCCGGCGAAGTACGCTGCGGCGACGACCGCGCAGAAGAAGAGCGTCAGCACCACCGGTTGTCGCTGGCTGCCCCCGACGGACTGCCCCAGGCGAACGGCCCCATCGAGGACCCAGACGGAGGCGCTCCTTAGGGCAACGAGAACGGGTCGAAGCGTCTTCTCGTGGACCCACCCGGCCGCAGTAGCGACGGGAGCGAGGAGCGACTCAAGGGCCGACGCCCCGTCCTCCAGCCCCCGGCCAAGCGCTGAGCCCCCCCCGGTGAGCAAGCGACCCAGCCAGCCGAAGAGGTCGTGAAGTGGCCACAGGACGAACCGCTCGAACAGCGTTAGCAGGAACACAAGCAGCGCACCGACGGCCCGGAGGAGCTGGCGGCAGACCCACACGACTCCGTCCTCGAGCGGCCAGACAATCCACTCAAGCAGTGCGATCCACAGTTTGTTCAGGAGACGGAACATGACGTAGGGTTCACGATTCACGCCCCGCCCTTCATCGAGGCGCGAATCTTCTGTAGCCACTGCCGGCACGCAGCCCGCTCCCTAAACTCCCGCGGGTTCTGCAGCGCCTCGGTAAGCAGCCGCTCAGCCGACTTCGGGGCGCCATACTCCGCGTAGGCCATGCCCAGGTGGCACGCGATCTCGAGGTCCTTCGGCGCTCGGGCGTGGGCTTTCTCGAGCAGGTTGATGGCTTCCGCCGATCGCCCGCGCCGAAGCAGCACGTAGCCCAGCGTGTCGAGGAAGCTCCCGTTGGTGGGCGCGACCGACAGGGCGGCCCGGGCCATGTCCTCTGCCATGACGAGATTGCCCTTCTCTTCGAGGTAGAGGTACGCCAGATTGTTGTAGGCGTTGACGTGTCGGCTGTCGAGGGAGAGGGCCTGGCGATAGGCTGACTCCGCCTCCTCGAAGCGCCCCGCCTGCTGACACCACGCGCCTAACTCCGTCCAGACGTCCGGCGACCGCGGCGAGGCTTTGACCGTTTGCCGAAGGAGTTTCAGCGCCTCTCCCTGCCTGTTCTGCCGCGACTGCAACTGCGAAAGCGCGGACACGCAAGTCAGGTCGCCAGGGTGGGCCTTCACGAACACTCGCAGCAGCCCCTCGGCCTCCGCCGGCTGCCCCAGATTGAGAGAAACCGAAGCGAGCGCCAACACAACCCGCGAGCTGTCCGGCGCCAGTCGCCGCGCCACCTCGTAGCTCTGCCGGGCCTCGCCGTAACGGCGGGCGGCGACCAGCAGACTCCCCAGAGCGGCGGGCGGCTCTGGCGCTTTGGGGTGGTCGGCGGCACACTGGCGCAGTTCCTTCTCTGCCTCCGCGACCTTACCCTCGGCCCCCAGCGCCACCGCCAGCGCGAGGCGCGATTCAAGCGGCAGCGGGGCAGAAGCGGCGGCTCGGGCGAGGCGTTCCCGAACCTGCGCGGGGCGACCGAATGCAAGCGCCAGCTCCGCGTCGCGCAGAGCCGTGGGCCGGTCGTTGCGCGCCAGGTGAAGGGCGTTGGGCGGAACGCGGGCGCACCCGCCGAGGAGACCGGCGACGAGCAATGGCACGAGCCGCCGTGCCAGGCGGCGGAAAGCGTTGCATTTCCCGGTCCTGAAAGGACCGAATGAGAATAGCCCAGGGGCTTCAGCCCTGGGACTCCGGACCGGACAGAGCTCCGCCAAGTCCTGAAAGGACGACTGAACGAGCGCGCACACCCTCAGCCGTCCTTTCAGGACTCTGGTGGTCATTCGCCGCCACCGAGGTCCCAGGGCTGAAGCCCCTTGGCTATTCCCACTGTGTCCCTTCAGGACACCTCGGCGCCTGCCGCCGACGGCGCGCGGTTGCCGCGTCTGCCGGCCGCTCCCCACCTCACTCGCCCTCCTTCTCGACCCGGCGATACACGAGGGTACCGTTCGCCAATCGGGTCTCAGGGCGGAAGCCGTACAGGAAGCCGGGGTCGTCGCGGAACGCCTGCCACGGGAGCGCCTCGGGGTACGGTTCGCCCACATTCGTCCGCGTCTGCGAAGTCAGCGCGATGCCCGCTATGGGCGTCACGGTCTGCTGCAGCCGGTCGAGATCGTGGGGCGTCAGCGGGGCCCACACGGCCGGGCACTTGCCGTACCAGGCGACACTCCACGGGGCGTCGCTGACGAGCACCTCGCCCGGGCGGAACGTCTGTGTCAGCGCCTTCAGGTCCGCGTCCGGGTTGTGCGGAGCTTTGCCGACCACCAGCCCCTGGACGGTCGGGATCAGCGTGAGTGCCAACACTGCAACCGCCGGCGCAGCCCGGCGAAGTCGCAACTGCCACGGCACTCCCCCATCGCCTCCCTCGCCCTCCGCCGCCGCAACCCGCCCATACCGAACCAGCAGCTCCGCCACCAACATCACCGCCAACGGCAGAAACGGCACAAACCCGCCCACCGGCTGGTCGAACAGACACCCTAACAACGCCCGGGGCAACAGAAGGCACAGCAGCACGACCTTCACCATGGCGCCCGCGTCGGTTGCGGTGCAGGCAAACAGAGCCACTAAGAACAGCGCCAGCAGGTACGGATCCGCCCACTGGGTGAAGTAGTCCCGAAGGCCGAGCAGGCGGAACGCAGCCTTTTTCAACGCCAGCGCGCTTGCGCCTGCTGTGTCCGGACGCGACAGCGTGCGCTCCAGAACGCTCCCGGGGTACCGTCGCGTGTCGGTGGCGAGTTGACGAGCATAGTGCGACGAGAACGGGCTGCCGGTGGCGCGCTGGTTGCGCACCAGCCAGGGCGTTACGACCACAAGCCCGCCGACAAGGAGCAGCCCGACCGCCCGCGGGAGGCTCCAGTCGGCCGACCATTTCGTCGCGAGCGCCAGTGCCACCGGCCACAGCAGGGCCAGGTGCCAGTCGGTCAGCATCAGCAGACCGAACACGACACCGGCCGCGAGCAGGCGAAGGACCGACCAGCGGGGCGCGTCTTTGTCGTCCAGTGCGCCCACGCCGCTAACCCCGACATACGTCCACAGGAGAATCAGCAGCGCCGTGGCCTGTGTGGCTGTGCCGGCGAAGGCGTGGGCCAGCGCGGTTGCTGAGCCGGCGTAAAGCAGCGTCGCCAGCCCCCCGACTAACGGCCCGCCGACGCGCCCGCCGAGGAGGAACACCAACACCAGCGTCGGCGCCAGCAGTATCCCCGAGGCCAGCGCAGCCGCCCGGTCGGTCGCCCCGCCGAGCCGAAACACCAACGCCGTCAGCAACGTCGGCACGGGAGCGACGTGCTGTGCGGGGCGCTGCTTCAGGTTGCTGCGGCCCCGCAAGTCCGCGGGCCGGAGGCTGTCGGTGGTGAAGCCCTTCCCTTCAGCCACATTGCGGGCAACCTGCGCCGACTCCAGCGCCTCGGGCTGCGTCAGGTCGCCCACGGTGCGGACGTACCGGGTGACGCAGAGGGCAGCGCACAGCACGAGCAGACCAACGGGCTGCGCCAGGTTGCGGAGTTGTGCTTGGGGGAGCTTCAACCAGCCACTGCCTCTCTCCTCCGGGAACGTGCCGCCAGTCCGAACCGCGACCGTGAGGGAGCGCGTGACACGCTGACTTGGTCCGCAACGCCGACGGGGCACGCGCTCCCTCACGGTCGCGGTTCGGATTGGGCTCGCGTCACCATCCGGCGGGTGTCCATTGCACCCGCCCGGTCTCGACCGCCGCTACGGCACCACAAACAGAATCACCCGCCGCACACACACAGAGACCGCCCGCTCGAGGGAGCGGGCGGTCTCGGAGATCATTCGGTTTACTTGTCAACGGGCTACGCAGCCTGCCGGTTGCGGCGCCGCGTCGCCAGCGCGCCCAAGCCCAAGGCGAACAGGGCGCAGGTGCTCGGCTCGGGGACTACTTGGCTGCCGGTGAACGACAGAGTCAATACGTCGTGATTCTCGGCAGAGGCTCCCGATCCTGCCCAGAAGCCCATGTACGCACCGCTGGTGCCGAACACGCTACCCAGATCAACAGTTTGCGTGTCCGTCGCATAGAGGCTCCCACCCCGTTTGAACTGGGAAATCAGGGTGTTTGTGGAGGCAACGTAGTCCACCAGCAGGTCGAAGGTGAACGAGTCGCCTGACCCTGCGTTTTCCAGGTCTTGCCCGGCCCCTGTCGGGATCTCCGTCTGCCCGACAGGGTTAGATCCGCTAACGGAGTCGAACACCTGTATGGCGTTGGTATATGAGTCGGGCGTAGAAGGCCCAGAAGAATTCTTGA
>PEVN01000232.1 GCA_002779825.1 Armatimonadetes bacterium CG06_land_8_20_14_3_00_66_21
CCGAACCAACCGGCGCTGGTGCTGCTCTTCACCATGAACAACGCGGGGGGAAACGCGCAGGAGTGGCACGGCAAGGTGGGCGCCCACTACGCGCTGCCCATGGTCAGCTTCCGCGACGCGCTCTGGCCCGAGATCGAGGCCAAACGACTGAAGTGGGAAGACGTGGAAGGAGATGTGGTGCACCCTAACGACCGCGGGCACGCGTACTGCGCGCACTTCGTCACCAGCCTCCTTGAGAAGGTGCTCAAAGAGCTTCCGGCAGACGACCAGCTCTTGCCGATCAAGCCGGTACCGCAGCCTCTCTTCAGCGACCTGTACGAGCATGTCGCCCTGTTCGAAGCCGACGCCCTCAAGCCGGTGACCAACGAGGGCTGGACCTGCGATCTGGAGAACCCGTGGGCCAAAGGCTGGAAGAGCGACAAGCCGGGCAGCGTCATTGAGTTCGAGCTCGAGGGTCAGGTGATCGCCTTCATGGAGTTCCACGTCCGCGGCCCCATGGGAACGGCGAAGGTGCAGGTGGACGACCTGCCGCCCGCAACCATCGACGCTTGGTTCGACCAGACGTGGGGCGGCTGGCGCTGCACTCACGAAATCGCCCGCGACCTGAAGCCCGGCAAACACCGCGTCCGCGTCGAAATCCTGGAAGAGAAGAACCCGGAAAGCGAAGGGCCCGAATTCCGGGTGCTGGGGTTGGGGGCGGCAGGGGTGACGGGCGGGTAGTAGGCAAGCGAGTCCGCCGCCTCCGGACCCACCGAAGCAAACTGCCGCGCCTCCAGACGGCAAGAGGCGCGGCAGCGAGGGGCGCTCCGGGGCAGTGCCGGAAACGTCAGGTCAGTTGGCCTTGTTGGCGCAGTCGGCTTTGCAGTCGCCTTTCTGCGGGCACGTCTCTGAGCAGCAGGCGCCCTCGTTCGGGCACTCGCCGTTGCCAATAGTGATCGCCACTGCGACCTCGACGCCCTTGTCGGTGGTGATGGTGCAGAGCTTTGCGGCGGCGCCGAGCTTGACGGCGTCCAGTTTGGCCTCTTTGGCATCAATCTGGATCTTGACCTTCGGGCAGACCTTCAGGGCGACGTCTTTGGCGTCTTTGCCGGTACCGAGGGTGACGACGAGGTCGCGCTTGGCAGCGTCCAGGCTTTTGACGGTGCCGGCAAGGCACAGCAGCTTGGGTTTCTGGCAGGCACTTCCGTCAGGCTTCGCCCCACACTGTGCCAACGCCATCGGCGCGAGCAACGCGACGGCGGCGATCGTCGCGAACGAATTGAGCATTCCTCTGTGACGCATAAGTCATTCCGCTTGGAGGGCCCGAGCTGATCGTCGGGACACTTCCAACGTGTCTTGAGGCGTATTGCACCCAACCGGGCGGAGTAGGGCATTGGCAGCAGTGTCGGCGCCCGCGGCAATCGGGCGGCGGAGAATGAGACCACGCCGCCCTGACGAATCTTCCCTCTGGGGCGTCGACGGGAACAAGGAGAGATCTCTGATGACCGCACTCGTGACAGCGATGCTCGCAACGACCTCAATGCTCATAGTCAGCGCCAACGCCGCCGAGGAGGAGACCGTGGGCAAGCGACCTTACGAAATGGACTGGGCGAACCGGAACCAGGATGACCACCCGCCGCTAATCGACTTCGAGAACCTCGACGGTTGGACGGTGGAGACCAAGCAGTCCGAGGCGACGTTCGCACGGACGCGGGAGCAGCAGCTCTGGGGGAAGTACGTCGGCAAGCTAACGTACCGCGCCACCGGCTCGAACCCGGAGGTCCGCATTGTGCCGCCGAGCCCGGTGAAGATCGCCGCGCCGTTCGAGGCGGTGACGTGCTGGGTCTACGGGAACAACTGGGGGTTCACCCCGGATCCCACGACGCCCCAGGTCAGCGTGGCGGCGGTGTTCGAGGAGGGTCAAGGGCAGGAACTGCGCCTGCCGTTGGCCTACGTGAATTGGGACGAGTGGTTTCTCTGCTTCCGGCGCCTGACGCCCGACCAAATCGAGCGAGCCAAGCAGGGCGCTACATTCAAGGCGTTTGTAGTCACCGGCGGACGCAACAAGGAAGACCGCCGCCTCTACTTCGACAACCTGGCAGTGTTCGTCGAGCAGTTCCCGCCGCGCACGTTCGACCCACGCCCCGAGCGGGGCATCCCGATGTTCCCCGGCGAGACCAGTGGCACGAACACCGGCCCCGGCAAGCTGCCCTTTCCGACGCGCCTCGAGACGATCCTGCCCGACAACCTGACGAAGGACTTCAAGGCGAACCTCCACGAAGAGGGCGGCGCGTTTGTGTTCACCTACGACGGCAAGGACGGCAAGCTGACCTATCGGCTCGCGCCGAAGACGGGAATGTTGGGCGACTTCACGGCACAGTGGCAGGGACGAGGCGGAGTGGTCCGGCCGTGTGCGGGCGGCGGAGCGTTCCTCGCGGGACCCAACGGCCCGACAGCGCCCGACAAGGCGGAGCCGCTCGGAACGGTTCGCAAGGGCGACACGGTCGAGTCGAAGTGGCGACTGACCGCCGGCGACCGTGCCGCGGAAGTGACGTACGCCTATCGGCTCTGGAACAAGTCGCTGGTGGTCGACGTGGTGGCGCCGGGCGGCGAGGTCGTCGAGGTCCGCTACGGCCGCGCGACCGGGCTGACGAACCCGCGACTGGTTACGAACCCGTACTACGCCTACACCGGCGTGCGCCCGGCAGTGGTCGTCTCCGGCCCGCCGGAGGCCCCGCTGTTCCTCACGGGAAACACCGACTGGTGCCTGACCGGCGCCTCGGCGCCATTCGCCGTGAACGACGTTCAGGAGGCAGGCGTGGCCTACAACGGCGGCACCCGCTACATCCCCCTGACCAACGGCAAGCGCAACGACTGCTACGAGCGGCTCTTCCTCACGCTGTCGCCGCGGTATGAGGAGGTCCTGCCGACGATCCCGAACCCCAAGTCGCCATGGGCAAAGGTAGCCGGTACCCGGGTGTGGCGAGCGCACGGCGCCGGGAACCGCGAGAACGACGTCCGCTTCTGGACGGAGTGCCATCGCTACGGGATGACGCAGGTGATTGTGACCGACCACGAGACCGGCTGGCGCGACGGCGGCGAGAGCTTCACCTTCCGCACCCGCCCGGCGCCCGGAAAGGGCGGTGACAAGGGACAGTACGACTACGCGCGAGTGATGCAGGACAAGCTGGGGTTCGTGTACGGTCCCTACAACAACTACACCGACTTCGCGCCCGTCAACGAATACTGGAGCTTCGACCTCATCAACCGCACGCCGGACAACCAGCTCAGCGGCGCGTGGTTCCGGTGCTATGCGCCCAAGCCAGCGCGCGCCGTCGAGTACTGCGCGAAGCTCGCACCGCAGATCCAGGAGAAGTTCCACTTCAGCACAGCCTACTGCGACGTGCACACCGCCGTGGCTCCGTGGCACCGGGTTGACTACGATCCGCGCGTGCCGGGCGCAGGCACCTCCGCTGCCGTGTTCTACGCCTACGGCGAGATCATGCTCCAGCAGAAGAAGGCGTGGAATGGGCCGGTCTACTCGGAAGGCGGCTATCACTTCATGTACTGCGGTCTGACCGATGGCAACTACGGCCAGGACCAGCAGTACCGACCCGCCGTCAACCCGTGGCTGGTCGACTTCGACTTGCGGAAGCTGCACGACTTGTCGTGCAACTTTGGCATGGGCAATCCAGAGATGTTCTACGTCCACGGCGACCCGCCCCGGCGCACCAAGGAAGAAGCCGACGCCTGGATGGACCGCTTCCTCGCTGCGACCGTCGCCTTCGGCCACCCGGGGTTCCTGGCCTACGAAGGCGGGATCCAGAACGCGCTGCGGAGCTACTACATGCTGCAGCAGCTACACAGCCGGTACTGCCTGTCCAGCGCCGCTGCAATCAGGTACGCCGACGAGAAGGGCAAGCTGCTGGACACCTCCGCCGCAGTGGCGACCGGTGCGTACAAGCGCTCGCAGGTCGTCACGCGCTATGCCAACGGATGCGTCACCGTGGTCAATGGCGACCCGAACGAACGGCTGGTGGTGGATGCGTACGGCCGCAAGCTCGACCTGCCGCCCAACGGCTACGCGGGCTGGACGGACGACGGCGCAGTGGAGGTGCTCAGCTCCGACGCCAGCGGGTATCGAACGGACTACGCCGTCACTCCAGCGTACACCTACGTGGACGGGCGCGGCAGGTTCGCTCGCTTCGCCAAGGCCGGCGGCAACGGCGTCGGTATCTGCCGGAACCTGGGGAAGGGCGAGTATGAGGTCATCCCCTACAAGGGCGCCGATTGCGGCTTCGCGGTCACTGCCTCGTCCGCCACCGCGCTGGACAAGGAGGGCAAGGAGCTGCGCGCGGCGGAGGTCCGCACCTCTCGCGGGCTGACGTACGTGGCGCCTGTGGAGGGCGCCTTCAGCTACCGGCTGTCGCAGAAGAACCAGCCGCAGAAGGCCGCCCTCACCTGTCCCCGCGCGGAAGTGGTGGCGGGCGAGCGCGTGACGGTTCGCGGCAAGCAAGCCCACGCGCTGCAGATTCCGACAGCCGCCAAGGACGGCGACCGGCTCTGGCGGCAGTTCGAGGGTGCGTGGATCGACTTCACGGTCGTCCCGCTGGTTTATGCAGACCTGTCGATTGAGGGCGAGACGCTGCGCCTCAAGCTGACCAGCAATCTGGCGAAGTCTGACCAAGTCGCGCTGACCGTGGGTGACCAGACCCAATCCGTCAAGCTGGAGCCGGGCCGGCCCACCCCCGTAGACGTCGATCTCGGTCCGCCGGAGCGTGAGTCGGCCGAGCTGCTCAGCGTTGCGCTACGCGCGGGCGAGCTGTCGCAGCGGATCGATCGTGGTCTGCGGACCGAAGAGGGCGTGCTGCCGCTGACACCGATGCCCGACAAATGGCAAACGGGCATGCGGCTGCGGGGCGAAGCCGAGAGCGGCAACTTCGGCCAGACCCGCGGGTATGTGACGCCCCAGTCGATGACCTGCGGGGAAGTCACCAAGACCGGGCTCTTCATGCACCCGCCGTACATGGGCGGCACCGGCTACTCGTTCGCGCAGTACGAGCCAATCACGTTGCCCGCTGCGCCAGCGGCGGCGTTCCGGGCCTCCGTCGGCAAAGGCGACAGGAGCGATCCGGGCGACGGCATCTTGTTCAAGGTAGCCGTGACGGACAAGGACGGGAAGGAGACCATCGTCAACGAGACCACGGTGACCGAGCACGAGTGGGTGCCCCTCGAAGCCGACCTGACGCAGTGGGCCGGGCAGTCGGTGAAGATCAAGGTGATCTCCGACGTGGGCACTGGCGACAACTCCTCCGGCGACTGGGCCGCTTGGGCCGACATGCGCCTCGAGACGCGCAAGCCGCTGCTCACCCGAGTCCTCGACCCCAACACCGAAGCCTACCGCCGCGAGGCGGGACCGTATCCAGTGGCGGGGCTGACGGTGGAGCAACTGCGCAGCGCCAAGTCCGGCTGGCTGCGCTACGACGGCAACGGGCTGTCTGGAACCGGCGACGCCTATGGCGCCTTCGCCGTCCTGAACGGCGCCCTCCTCGGCAACATGGCGCCCGCCGGTGGCGACGAGGTCAACGGTATCTGGGCCGAGAAGGTCGGCGTCCCGCTCACTCCCGAAGCCCTCCGCACGCTGAGTGCGCACAACACCTTCGTCCTGCAGAACCCCAAACGCGACTACTTCAAAGTCCGCCGTTTCTGGCTCGAGCTGGACTTGGCTGACGGCCGCAAGTGCTCGTCCGACATCTCCGTCGCCGCCTACACCCAGCCCCCCGACTGGCCCTATGCGGAGGGCCTCGGTGTGCCCTTTGGGGACGACATCACGGTGGACGTGTGGTTCAAGCAATAGCCCCGGGGGGTGTGGATTCCGACTGCGCCAACAGAGGTACCGCACATAGTGTTCATAGACATCCACGCCCACGCCTACCGCAAGTTCGGCGTCAAGCAGGACGGCAGGCAGCACTTCGCTACGCCCGAGCAGTTGCTTGTGCGCCATGCCGAACTTGGCATCGAGCAGGCGTGCGTCCTCCCGCTGATCGGCCCGGAGGTGTACCTGCCGGAGTCGACCGAGGAGGTCATGGACCTGTGCGAGGCGTCGGGCGGGCGGCTGGTGCCGTTCTGCAACCTCGACCCGCGGGCGTTCACCAACTCGCCGGACGCGCCGCTGGGCGATGCGCTTCGGTACTACCGAGACCACGGCTGCAAAGGCATCGGCGAGGTCATGCCTAACCTGCCGTTCCTGGACCCGTTGGTGCAGAACCTGTTCAAGCACGTTGAGGCCGTCGGCTTCCCGCTGACCTTCGACATTGCCGCGCGAATCGGCGGGACGTATGGGCTGTACGACGACGCCGGCCTGCCGCAGTTGGAGCAGTCGCTGCGCAACTTCCCCAGGCTGAAGATCTTCGGTCACGGGCCGCCGTTCTGGGCGGAGCTGGCGCAACTGGAGAAGCCGGAGGACCGCGCCGGTTACCCCAAGTACCCCGTGCAGGAAGAGGGCGTCGTGCCGCGCCTGTTCCGCGAGCACCCGAACCTGTATGGCGACTTGTCCGCCGGCAGCGGGTACAACGCCCTGGCGCGGGACCGCGCGTACGCCGTGCAGTTCCTGAACGAATTCCAGGACCGACTCCTCTTCGGGACAGACCTCTGCGCGGTCGACAACGCGGTGCCGCTCGTTGACCTCCTGCTGGACCTCAGAAGCACCGGGGAGCTCAGCGAAGCCGTGTTTCGGAAGATCGCCCGAGAGAACGCGGTGCGACTGCTCGGGTTGTGAACCTGGGTGGCCGCCGGAGGCTCGGGCCTCGCGCCCGAAAGGAGCAGCAACGTGCACGCGATGATCGTGGCAACGAGGAGGTTCGTGCTGATGCTCACACTCACGGCTGCCTTCGCGGCGGCGGAAGAGCCCGCAGGCTTGCACCTTGGCGGTCAGACGCCGTTCCTGGAGACGGCGCCTGGGCCGGCGTGGGCGTTGACAGACGCCCTCACGCTGGAGGCGTGGGTCAAGCCGGAGCAGATGAGTCAAGCGGGCGGGCGGATCCTCGACAAGAGCGTGCCCGGCACGTCGGAGGGGTTCGTGCTTGACACCTACCCCGGCAACTCCCTGCGGATGATCGGCAAGGACCGGTCGCCGGGCGATCGCGCCGAGTTGCCCACCGACCGGTGGAGTCACGTCGCCGCCGTCTTTAGCGTGAAGGAAGCCCGCTACCAGCTCTACTTGAACGGCAAGGTGGTCGCCAACGACGGCAAGCCGGACATGCAGCCGCTCACCGTCTGCGACTCGCCACTGCGCATTGGCGCCGACAGCAACGGCGGCAACCGGTACCAGGGGTGGATCCGGCGCGTTGGCGTCTACGGGCGCGCATTGACAGACGACGAGATTCTGGCGTTGGCGACGAGCAAGGCCGAGTCGCTCGACGGTGCCGTGGCTGTGTGGGATTTCACCAAGCCGGCGAAGGAGCTGCGGTTCGAGAGCGTAGCCGGTCAGCAACTGACGCTGGCGCCCCCACGCGATTGGTTCCCGGACGTGGCTCCGGCAGCGCTCGCAGGCGCAGCGCAGCCACCGCAGGGCGAGTGGGTGCTCTGGTATCGCCGGCCGGCGGAGAAGTGGGAAGAGGCGCTCCCCGTGGGCAACGGCAAGTTGGGCGCAATGGTGTTTGGCGGGGTGCCGCGGGAGCACCTGCAGTTCAATGAGGACATGATCTGGACGGGGCAGCCGCACTCCTGTGCGCACCCGGGCGCGGCCAAGTTCCTGTCGGAGATCCGCAGGCTGCTGACGGAAGGCAAGCAGCGCGAAGCGCAGGACCTCGCCACGAAGGAGTTCATGAGCGAGCCGCTCACCCAGAAGGAGTACCAGCCGTGCGGCGACCTGTGGATTCACTTCCCGGGTCAGGACACCGCCTCCAACTTCCGCCGATCGCTGGACCTGGACACCGCTGTCGCCACTGTCGAGTACGACGCGGACGGCGTCCGGTTCCGGCGGGAGATGTTCGCCTCGTTCCCCGACAAGGCCCTCGTCGTCCGGCTCACGGCAGACCGCCCCGGCAAGCTCGACTGCCTCGTCCGGCTGAGCAGCCCGCATCGGGAGAAGGACACCCAGGCGGAGAGCGACCGAGAGCTGGTGCTCACCGGCCAGGTTGAGCCCGGCGGAGTGCGATTCGAGAGCCGCGCGCACGTCTCGGCCGACGGGGGCAACGTGAAGGCGGAAGGCAACGCCCTCCGCGTGAGCGGCGCCGACGCTGTGGTTATCCGACTCGTAGCCGCTTCCAACGTGAAGAGCTGGAAGGAGCTGGGCGCGGACCCCGCCAAGCGCTGCCGGGAAGCACTGCGCACTTCCGACGGCAAACCCTTCGAGCAGCTTCTGCGCGACCACCTCACCGACCACCAAGCGCTGTTCCGACGGGTGAAGCTCGACCTCGGCCGCACGGCCGCCGCGCTGAAGCCCACGGCCGAACGCGTCGCCGCGTTCGGCGAAGGACACGACCCGCAGTTGGCGGCGTTGGTGTTCCAGTACGGGCGCTACCTGCTGATTGGCTGCAGCCGTCCCGGCGCCGAGCCGGCCACGCTGCAGGGGGTGTGGAACCCGCACCTCGACCCACCGTGGGGCAGCAAGTTCACCTGCAACATCAACACCCAGATGAACTACTGGCCGGCGGAGTCAACCGCGCTGCCCGAGTGCCACGAGCCGCTGTTCGCCGCGCTGGGCGAGCTGCGCGAGTCCGGTCAGGTTACCGCGCTGGAGCACTACGGCGCGCGCGGCTGGGTGCTGCACCACAACTTCGACCTGTGGCGCGGCACGGCGCCCATCAACCACGCCAACCACGGCATTTGGGTCACCGGCGGCGCGTGGCTGGCGCTGCACCTGTGGGAGCACTACCGGTTCACCTTGGACGAGCAGTTCCTCCGCGACCGGGCGTACCCGATCATGAAGGACGCCGCGCTGTTCTTCGCCGACTTCCTGGTGGAGGACCCGAAGACCGGCTGGCTCATCAGCGGCCCGTCCAACTCGCCGGAGCAGGGCGGGCTGGTGATGGGACCGACCATGGACCACCAGCTCATTCGCTCCCTGTTCCGCGCCTGCGTTGACGCCGCCGGCGTGCTGCAGACCGACGCCGACTTCGCCAAGCAGCTCAGCGCGTTGATCCCGCGAATCGCACCCAACCAGATCGGGCAGCACGGTCAACTCCAGGAGTGGCTGGAGGACAAGGACGACCCGAAGAACCAGCACCGCCACGTGTCGCACCTGTGGGGCGTCTTCCCCGGCGACGACATCGACTGGCAGCACACACCCGCCCTCTGGAAGGCGGCGCGCCAGTCACTGCTGTTTCGCGGCGATGGCGCCACCGGTTGGTCCATGGGCTGGAAGACCTGCCTGTGGGCGCGCTTCCTCGACGGCAACCACGCCTACACAATCCTGCGGAACCTGCTGGCTCCCGTCGGCTCCCACGGCGCCGGCGGCATGTACCCGAACCTGTTCGACGCCCATCCGCCCTTCCAGATCGACGGCAACTTCGGCGCCTGCGCCGGCATCGCCGAGATGCTGTTGCAGAGCCACCTGGGCGAGCTGCACCTCCTGCCTGCCCTCCCCGACGCCTGGCCGACCGGCAGTGTGAGCGGACTTCGTGCTCGCGGCGGGTACGAGGTCGGCATTGAGTGGCGGGAGGGCAAGCTCGTTGGCACCACCATCAAAGCAAGTCGCACCGGCTCGTGTAAGGTGCGATACGGGGGGAAGGTGATCGCCGTGGACGTGCCAGCGGGTGAGACTATCGGGATACCTGTGCGGCCACTTGGGCGTTAGCCGTGCTCGCGCTTGTATGCGTGGAACTTCCTCGGTAGAATCGCCGTTGAGAGCGTAGTCGTGAGGGGAGCTTGCGCATGGCATCCTGGACTGATATGGCAGCGGAGGCGCTGGTGGCAGCGAAGATCCTCAGGGACGCCGGACAATGGCGGAGCACAGTGAGTCGTGCCTACTACGCAGCATTCTCAGCCCTAACCGCAGAGCTGTCAGACATTGTCGGCCACGGGTTCGGCAAGTACGAGCACCCACCGCACCGGGAAATGGCCCGTCTGATTGAGAGGCACCTGAAGCAGCACCTGCGCACAGGTGACTCAGACTGGCTCAAGTCGCTCATCCGCCGTCTCTACAAGGCCCGACTGGACGCCGACTACGTCTCTGGTGCTTCGATCGATGTCCGGCTGGCCCGCGATGCGCTCCGCGATGCGCACGCGGTCTTCCGGCTGTTGGAGGTTCCGACATGAGCGTCACCACCTCGAGCAAGGAGATAGCGCAGATCGTGCGCGTTTCCCTCAAGCAACACCAGCACAACCAATGGGTCATCGACGTTCTCGAAGAGGGCGTACGCCGCGACGGCAGTTGGTGGTACGTGCCCGTGTGCCCCAATACGGATCACCGCAGCTCGTGCTACTACGACATCCTGTCTGATGTCGAAGGCGAGTTGCAGGACAAACGCGGGCTCGACGTTCTGCTCATCCCAGCATCGAGGAACTGAGGCCCTCCGCTGGGCTCCTCCAAGTGGACGAGCCAACTGGCGGAGTCGTCAGCGTTGCCCCAGTTGAGGTCGAGGCAAGACGCCTTGATCGGCGAAGGGCATGGCACAGCCCAACCAAGTGCCCGAGGGCAAGCTCCCGACGCTTTTAGACAACACGACTGGTCGCGCGGTGTTCGACGCCCACCAGGGACTACGCTACGGCGTCACTCGACGCAGGCCGAGGCGAGCACCCCAGACCGCGACACACCGAGGGCGCGTCCGCTTTCTTCGCCACCTTGACACGGAAACCAGCCTGCGATACACCCGCGAGCGTTGAGCCACCCCGTGGCGGAAGGTCGCCGGATGCGTGTGTGTGAGCGACAACCTGCGTTGGTCCTTCCCCGAACTTCCCTCCCCGCCCGGTCGCTTGCCTTTCCTCGCCCCCGCCGCCCGGTGGACCGGCCGGCGAATCTGCTGGACCGGTCGGGGCACGCGATAGACCGGCCCCGCCCTCTCCCTCGACCCCGCCCAAACCGTCCGCGTGGTCGTCTACAACATGGACGAGCAGTCGCAAGCAAGCAACGAACTCCCCATCGCCCTCGAAGGCAGCGTGCCTGGCACGCTCCAAGCGCCGGTGATCCAACACGCCGAGATCTACGAGTCCGGCGGCGACCTCTACATCGTCTGGAACTGGCTGGACAACATGCCCGAACCGCCCTTCGACCACTTCGTCGTGCAGCAGATCGACGGTGTGGGCACATGGCAGACCCTCGCCACGATCCCGACCTCAACGGTCGCGAACTGGACCGGCGCGCCGCTTCCCGTCC
>PEVN01000420.1 GCA_002779825.1 Armatimonadetes bacterium CG06_land_8_20_14_3_00_66_21
TGAAGTTCTGCGAACTTCCACTTCGGTGTATTCCTAACCTTCGCGAGTATAGGTGTCTTCTGTCACCAGTGCTGCGGTGTTCAGCGACTTGTTCAGTTGCTCCACCCGCGCTGCGCCATTCACGGAATCGCCGATCGCGGTCAGTTCCATTCGGCGGGGCGAGCCGACATTGCCGACAACCGCTGGCCCGGTATGAATACCGACACCGATGGCAAGCGGCTTGCCGTGGGTCACATGTTGCTACATCTCCTGGAGTTCGTCCAGTGCAGCCAGCATGCTTACCGCGGTCTGGACCGCCCGGGCCGCGTGATCCGCCTGCTCGAGCGGCCAGTTGAAGACCGCCATGATGCCATCGCCGATGTACTTGTCCACCGTCCCGCCGTTGCTGAAGATGAGCTCTTCCACCTTAGTAAGGTACGCGTTGAGGATGCGAGTCGCTCGCTCCGGGCGGAGCCTCTCTGATATGGTGGTGAATCCGCGAATGTCGGAGAACAGCACCGTGAGCACGCGGCGCTCGCCGCCCAGCACGGGCGGCGCAGAGCTCTGGAGCAGGTGGCGGACAACGTGGTCCGACACGTACTTGCCGAACAGCCCTTCGACGTGTTCGCGGCGGTTTCGTTCGTGCAACAGGCGCGCGGCGGTGAAGCCGATGAAGTTCAGCACCAACGCCGTCATCGGTCCCGCGACCGGAACCTGGACGCCGGCCCCACTGAACGCGGCCCACGCCACTCCCAGCCAGTCGGCCAGCAGCACCATCAACCCGCCGGCAGACACCCACAGCCCGGCGCCAAAGAGCGGCGTCGACGCAAGCACCAGGGCAACCGTGAGCCCGCTGCAAACCAAGGGCGCCAGCTCCTTTGGCGGGTCGTGCCGCAGGATCGTGTGAAGAACGTTGGCGTGGATCTCGATTCCAGACATGAGGCGGGTGCTGGTTCCGCCCCCCGCTCCACTGAAAGGAACCGTGTGATAGTCCTGGAACTTCATGTCGGTGACGCCAACCAACACAATCGCGCCCTCGAGCTGGCGCCGGTACCTCTCCGGCGAGACCAGCAGACCGTGGAAGGGAACGTGGGGGAACGTCCGGTTGGGACCACAGAAGTTGATCGGCAGCCGTCACCGGGCATCCGTGGGCACGATCCGCTGGCCCAACTCGATCCTGGGGGGTGAGCTGCGGAATTGGGGCTGTTCGCTGGTGGCCACCACGGCCAGCGCCAGCGGGAATGACCACTGCCGCTCTTTGGAGGTCCCGTCCGCCAATTGGTGCCGCCGAATCACCTGATCGTCGTCCGGGGTCATGTGGTCGTAGCCCAACAGCCCTCCTGCTAGTGCCAGTGCGATGCTCAACTGGTCGGTGGGGTCGCGCCGCTCGACCGTCCCATCGGGGAGATCGTCAAAGGCGCAGATAAGCACAGTCTCAGGGGCCTGCGCCAGCGCCTGGGCAAAGAGCTGGTCCGCATCGTTGTCCGGCGGGACGCACTCGGTGAGCGACTCGGGCTGAAGGACGTCGAGCCCGATGGCCCGTGCCTTGAACGCGTGCAGCGTGGTAACGATCCGGGCAAAATACCTACCCCAGAAGATGAACGGGTCCTTCAGCTTGTCGAACGCCTCTTTGTCGAGTTCGACGATGACGATTCGCTCCTGGGGCATCCGGACCCCGCGCGCAACGAACCGCCAGTCGACCGAGAGCTGCTCCAACGCCCGCAATGAACTGGTGCGCGTTGGCGCTCCGGCGACGCAGACCGTGACGGCTGCTTGGAGCAGCGTGAGGCTCCGTGAGCGGTGCAGATGCATGGCTAAGTGAATCCCCCGGCCGCCCCGGAGACCGACGGAACCTCCGACGAAACACTCCCGGCAGGCGTGAACTGCCGGCCCTTCTTGGACCTGCGCCCACCGTACCCCAACCCGAAGTGGCCTGCAACGGCAGAGGCGCGTTACCGTAGTGCGTCAACGCTCGAGCATGCTGACTTCGCCAGCGCGCCCGTCGCTGAGCCGGAGCGTCTTCACTTCGTGAGGCGCGAACAGGCCTTGCCAGGTTGTCCCGGCCAACTCCACAGTGGCGTCGGTGGCGAGGCCCTTTGTCTCATGTAGGCGCGCGATGAGCGCGGTGGGGTCGTCTTCGGCGCGCTTCAGCGCTCCCAGGACAACGTTCTCCGGGGCGATCGTGACGAACGCCCCTTGCCGCGGCCGGGCGCCCGGGTGCGTGCTTTCTGCGTGCGCGACCGGGCGGACGGCGAGTTCCTCCAGACGGCGGAGCGGGTCGGCTTGTCGCCAGTCGCCGCGGTGAGGAACCAGCCAGTAGACGAAGTCCTGGCGACCTTGATCGATGAACTCGTACTCGGCTTCCGGGTCTGGCTTGGCGGGGTCGTGCCACGCGTAGATCGGGCTGCGGAGCACTGTCATTCGGAGAGTGCTGCCCAGGGCGTCGAAGCCGTACTTGCCCGGGCAGAGGAGAGAGACGCCCAGTTTTCGGCCGGAGGCGTTTCGCCCGGACACGTCGATCCAGCCCTGCCCAGGTTCCTCGTGACCGTCGCAGGGCTTGCTGATTGCGCCGAAGGGCATTCCGTACGTCGCCAGCGGGTCGGCAGCGGCGGCCGTCGGGACTACGAGCTTGAGCACCCTGAACTGCTCGCGCCAGTCGATCCGCATGCGAACCTCAATGATCGGCAGGCCGGCGAACAGGGAGAAGTCCTGGCGGATCGTGGAGTCTCCCCAGACCGACTCGACCCGCAGCGTGCCGCGTAGCGGCCCGGTCTCGACGACGCGGGTCGAGCGCGCGGTGAATGACCCGAGTTCCTCCGTGTACCGCGTCAGGTCGTGGCTCCAGGTGTCCGTCTGGTCGTCGAGCACCAGCGGCACGCACGCCGGCGCCGAGAGGAAGGAAGTGCCGTCCGTCTTGCTGGTGATCTCAGCGACATGTCCGGTGTCCGAGTCCAACCGCACGCGCAGCGACTCGTTCTCGAGGGCGGTCCCCGCAACGTGCAGTGCCGAATCTGCAGCGGCCGGCTCCCCGGAGACGACATGCAGCGTCCGGTAGCCGAGAGGCGGCAGCTCCATCCGGAGCGCCACGCGGGACCGGCTCCCGGCCGTGGCGTGCGACTGGAGTCGCTGCGCGGGAAGCTCAACACCCGATTCGTCCAGCACTCGCGACGGCCACTGCACGTTCGTCTCCAAGTCGAGGGCCGCGTCGCGCTCCCACGAAGACGGGTTCCAGACCACGACTGCCTGTCCCTCGCCCACGGTGTCGAGCTGACGCGCCATGGTTTGCGTCGCTCGGATGGTGTGGGCGCGCGCCACGTCCAGGGCGTAGCCGTGGCTGTTTCGCGCCTCCTCGTAGGCCGCCTTGATGCTCGTGCCCGCCATGATGTCGTGGAACTGGTTGAACAGTATTCGCTGCCACGCCGCCTCGAACTCGGCGGTTGGGTAGTCGCAGCCGGTGAAGCTCGTGGCGAGCGCGCAGAGCTTCTCGGCGGTGGTGAGCGCGTCTTCGCACGTCCGGTTGTTGCGCTTGATCTCGGAGTGCACGGAGTAGCACCCTGGCGCGTGGTGCTGCAGGTCGTCGGTGACCACGGGGAGTTGAGCGGCGTGCCCCTGGGCAGCGTCGAAGAACGCACCCAGGCTCCCAAGGTGCACTGCCGACAGCCCTGGCTCCGACTGCAGCTCGACGATCGCGCGCAGGTTTTCCTGCGTCGGTCCGCCGCCGTGGTTGCCAACTCCGTAGAAGCACAGCACCTCGGGCAACCCGAGGGGTGCCTCGTTCGCCGCCTGCACGACCCGCGCGCGCATTCCGTCTTTGTCGTAGAAGCCGCCTGTCCCATAGTGGTGCGGCGGGCGACATGCCAGAACCTCGGAGCCATCGGGCGACAGCCAGCGGAATAGCCCGGCGGGCAGGCTCTTCTCAGGGGGACCCGGCCGGAAGAAGACGTACCCGCGCATGCCGCACTTGCGCAGGAGTTGCGGCAGCATGCCGTTGTGCCCGAACGAGTCGACGTTGTAGCCGATCTCCGCCGTCTTCCCGAAGCGCGACTGGAAGTAGCGCTGCGCGTACAGCGCTTGGCGGATGAACGACTCGCCGGAGGGCAGGTTGCAGTCCGGCTGCACCCACCAGCCGCCTGCCAGCTCCCAGCGTCCTTCACGCACGCGTTCGGCGATCTCGGCAAACATCTCCGGGGCCGACTCCTCGATCCACCGGTAGGTCACGCCTTGGGCGCAGGTGAACACAAACCCGGGCGTCTCCTTCATCCGATCGAGCGCCGAGCGGAACGTCGAGCGAACGGTCTCGTAGCCTTCTGCCACATCCCACAGCCAGACGGGGTCGATGTGGGCGTTGCCGATCATGTAGACGTGTGTGTCGGTCACGCGCATCCTCCGGTTTCTGCAGGCGAGCGTTACCTCGTTCCCCAATGCGGCTTTAGCCACTGTTGCTCCAGTTCCACCAGTCGGTCGAAGCATTCGCCGATCTGTGCCGGCGTCGCGCAGGCGGCGTTCAGCGGGTCGATCATGCAGGCCATGCGGGCCTTGTTGAGGTCCTTCTCTAGGAAGGCGTCGCTGGCGAGGGTCTCCATGTCGGCCATGCCGCGGCACAGCGCAGCAAGCTGAACGGGCAGGTCACCAACGTGGTGCGGATGGACGCCGGTGCGATCAGTCGTGCAGCACACCTCGACGCAGTAGCCGTTCGGCAGGTTGGTGATCATGCCCTCGTTGAGGACGTTCAGGTGCATCCGGTAGACCGCGTCGGTCTCCATGGCGTGGATGATGTGGGCGCCATACTCGAAGGAACGCGCCAGGGCAAGCGCCTTCCTGCCGTCGGTCTGTTTGACGAGATCGGACTCCGCGTTCCAACGGGCATGGGTGACGGGGACCTCGGGCGAGGTGTCACGGCCTCCCAGCCCAACGCTGTCGCGGCTGTTCTGTCGCGGCATGAAGTAGGGCAGGTACTCCGCGCAGTGGCCCGAGGACTCGGTGGTGAAGTAGCCGAAGTGCTTCAGCAGCTCGAACTGCACGGCGCGCTGTTTGTAGATGTCGGGGCTCTCGCCAGCCTTGAGGAGGTCCGGGTAGGCGTCGCGCCCGTCGAGGTGCTCGATGCGCAGGAACCAGTCCATGTGGTTGATGCCTGCCGCTTCGTATCGCAGTTCTTTGTGCGGCACACCGAGCCAACGAGCCACGTCGTGGATGCCGTACTGGATGTTGTGGCACAGCCCGAGCATGTTCATCTTCGGGCAGGCCAACGCGACGATCCGCGTCAACATCGACATCGGGTTCACGTAGTTGATCATGTACGCGCCGGGGCAGCGCTGCTCCATGTCCTGCCCGATGGCGACCATCTCGCCCGCTGTTCGCATCGTCCGGAACACGCCGCCGAGGCCGGTGGTGTCGCCGACGTTCTGGAGGATGCCGTACTCCTTGGGGATCGCCATCTCCCAGTGGAAGGGCACACCCGTGTAGGCCGGGCCTCCCTGCGCAAAGGAAGTGATGACATACTTGGCGCCGTCCAGGACGCCGCCGCGCCAATCGGCGGCGCCGGTGACTTTGGTGGCGGCGCCGTAGTGCGCCACCACCTTCTCGCAGTAAGCGAGCACCGGCTCGAGGTGCGTCGGGTTGAGGTCGACCAGCACGACTTCGCCGTCGCGCAGTTCTTCGAACGACATGAGGTCCACGAATGAACGGGCACCAAATCTACTACCTGCGCCGATGAAGACGGTCTTTGCCATGTTGCTGTGCTCCTATCGAGAGTGACGGGCGACGAGCGCCGCATGTCGCGGCACGCGGGTCGCGCTCCATCGTAATCGGCGCAGCCCGCGAAGGCAACGGGAGGGCGTGCCTTCGCAGGGGCACTCGTGTGCCCGGCCCGCTGGGCCCCACTTCGCTTCGCCGCCGCTGGCGCAGCGGCATTGGTTCAGGTAGGATGCATAGCAGTTCGCCACCGGCGAGTCTGCCGCAGGCCCGTTGGCGCAGTGCTGAAACAAAGGACGTGACTGCTATGTTCTGCAAACCGGCAAGTATCGTTGGGTTTATGCTGATCGCCGCGCTCTCCGGTTCCAGAGCCGACACCACCGGCACGCAAAGAGCGCTCGACAAGAAGCTGATCGAATACGGCTGGGATGTGCCCTTCACCGACTACGTGCGAGCAAACCTCCCCGAGATGGAGAAGCGCCCGTTCGACGGGCTGATCTTCAAGCTGCGCGGCGGCGGGCTGGTGATGACGCCGAAGCCGCTAGACGAGGCGGCGTTCGCCCCGGACCTCGAAAACCTGAAGCAGACCGAGTGGAAGCAGTTCACCGACAACTTCGTGATTCTGTGGGCGGCGTCTGATCAGGACTGGTTCAACGACGAACACTGGCAGGTCATTGAGCACAACGCCAAGCTCATGGCCCGGTGCGCCAAGGTCGGCCGGTGTGTCGGCGTCTGCTTCGATCAGGAGCCGTACGGCACCAACCCGTGGAGCTATGTCAGCGCTGCCCACCACGACACCAAGTCGTTTGCGGAGTACGAGGCAGTCACCCGCAAGCGCGGGGCGCAGTTCGTCCGCGCCCTCGAGAGCGAGTTCCCCGGCCTGGCGATTCTGACCTTCTTCCAGTTGAGCTACTTCCCACAGCTCCTGATTCCGATGGACTCGGCGCAGCGGGCGACGAGTCTCTCGCAGATGCACTACGCCCTGCTGCCCGCCTTCCTCAACGGGATGCTGGACGCCGCCAGCCCGGAGGTGCGGATCATCGACGGCAACGAGAGCGCCTACTACTACACCGAACGGCTGCCCTACTTCGAGGTCTGCCAGCGGATCGCCCAGCGGGGACTGTTGCTCGTGGAGCCGGAGCTGTGGCCGAAGTACCGAGCACAAGCGGAAGTGGGGCAGGCGCTCTATATCGACCAGTACTTCGGTCTGCGCGCGCAGAAGGTGCTGGGGCACTACCTCACCCCGGAAGAGCGCCCGCAGTGGTTCGAGCACAACGTCTACTGGTCGCTGTACACCACCGACAAGTACGTCTGGTGCTACAGCGAACGGATGAACTGGTGGACCAGCAAGGACGTGCCGCCGGGGTGTGAGGAGGCGATTCGGTCCGCCCGGAAGAAGCTCGCCGCCGGCGCCGGGCTGGGCTTCGACCTGGCGCCGGTCGTCGAGGCGGGGAAGAAGCGCGAGAGAGACGAGATCGCCAGTCGCCTCAAGGTGCAGACGGCGGATATCGCGCGGCTGCCCCAAGGAACCGCGGCGCCGACCATCGACGGCCGCGTAGACGACGCCGCGTGGACGGCGACGAAGCCGCTCCCGCCATTCGTGGCGCTGGCCTCGCGCCCAGAGAAGCTCGCCGCGGCGACGCAGGCGTGGGTGACGTACGACGACAAGGCCCTGTACCTTGCGGTCCGCTGCGTGGAACCGAACCCGCAGAAGCTGAGTCTCGCCGGCGAAAAGCACGACGACCCGGTGTGGCAGGGCGACGACGTGGAGGTACTTCTCTCCGTGCCGGGGAAGGCGACGCCGTTCTACCACTTCATGCTCAATCCGGCCGGCGTCGCCTGGGACGGCGTCCACCACGACGAGACGGCTGACCTCAGCTACGCCCCCGTTTGGCAGCACGCCGTGCAGACTGGTGCCAAAGAGTGGGACGCCGAACTGGCGATTCCGTGGGCGGCCCTCAGCATGTCGTCCCCCACTCCGGGCACAAAGGTGCGGGCCAACTTGTGCCGTCAACGGATGCAAGGCTCCGAGCTGAGCGCCTGGTCACCGATGGCGACCGGCTTCCTGGAGCCGGACTTGTTCGGAACGTGGGTGTTCCGATAGAGCCCTCAGCGCCAAGCAGTGGAGTGCCGCCGCGTCGCGCACTCACCACTCACCACTCCACCCCTCACCCCTCCACTACTCCGCCACCGGTAGCCAGATCGTGAACGTCGTCCCTTCGCCGGGCTGCGACTCCACCTCGATCTCCCCGCCGTGCGCCTCGACGAACTGCTTGCAGATCGCGAGTCCCAGGCCGGTGCCGTGCTCCTTCCCGTGCGTGGCAAACGGCTCGAAGAGGCGGTCGCGGATCTCCTCGGGGAGGCCCGGTCCCGTATCGCGCACCCGCAGGACGGCTCGGCCGTCTGCGAGGTCCGCCTCAATCGCGAGCTTCCCGCTCCCCTTCATCGCATCGCGCGCGTTGCCTGTCAGGTTCAGGACCACTCGCTCCATTTTCCGATGATCCAGGGAAACGGTGGGGTTGCCGAGGATCTCCAGAGCCAGGTTGATCTCGCTCCCCGAAAACTCCTGTCGCAGCATCGGCTCCAGATGCGCGACGAAGTCGCCCAACGGCTCCGTTTGCAGGCTTAGTGCTCGCTCCTCGCCCCGGGCGTAGTCCAGCAGGTCGCGCACCATTTCGTCGATGCGGTCGGCGGCTTCGACCATGTACCCCTGGAACTCCTCGCGCTCTGCGGGCGGCGTCTCCGGGTCGGCCAGCAGCGGCGTGCAGCCGCGGATCAGCGTCAGCGGGTTGCGCAGATCGTGGATGATGGTGCTGGCCATGCGGCCCATCGTCGCCAGCCGGTCCTGTCGACGCGACTCCTGAAGCTGGGCCGCCATGTCGTTGAAGGCGCCGGCCAGCTCCTCCAGCTCGTCGCCGGTGCCAATGGAGATCCGGTGCTCGAGGTCGTCGGCGCCGATAGCGCGGGCGCCGTTGCACAGCTTGCGGATCGGGTCGACGATGTGCGTCGCCGCCAACGAGGCGAGCAGGAATGCCAGCAGCCCCGTCAGCACCAGTTCGAGCACCATGAAGCGCCAGCTCTGTCGCTGTGCACTCGTCGCCAGTTTGGCGACGCCCTCGTACAGCAGTTGCAGGTTGTACTGCCGGCTCACCCAGAGCGCGCCGAGCGGTCGGCCGGCCGGGTCGCGCAGGTGCATCCACGCACTCAGGAGCCAGTCCTCGCCCACCTGGTGCTGGATGATCCCGCGCTCTTTCGTCAGCGCCTCACGCAGTAGCTCACGAGCGTGTCGCTGCCCGATTCGGCTGCCCCAGTTGCCTCTGGGTGCTTGGCACGCGACGCACAGGCTCTTCCGGTAGAGGCTGGTAGCCGTATTGGGCAAGACAGACGCCGAGTCGAGCCCCAGTATGGACGTGCTGCCGTTCAGCAGCGCGGCGCCCAGCAGGACGGCGGCGACTCCGCCATCGGCGCGCCGCACCGGCTCAACGGCCAGGAGCGTCAACCCCTGGTCCTCTTGCTCAGGCCGCCCCGGGGTAAGCGCCCGCACCACGGCGCGGTCGGCCAGCGTCGCAGCGGTCGGACGAGCGGGCGAGCCCTCCGGCGCTGGCAGGTCGCGCTCCTTGCGCAGCATCGCCGGGGGGACCTCAAAGACCCCCCGCACCTCCTTGCCGGCCTGCGCACGTTCAAGCGCGCCGCTGAGGGTGGCGGCCGCGGGGTCGGCTGACAAGGACGGCGGGACGAACGGGTCGCCAAACGCCTGCGGATTCGTCCCGCGGCCGAGGGTGACCCCGTTCGTGTCGATCAGGACGACCATATTGGCCCCGAGCTGGGCCCGCAGGTCGGCCAGCCAGTCCTGCAGTTCGCTGCGATGGTTACTGGTGTGGGCGATCCACTCCTCGACGTCGCCATCGCCCAGGGCAACCCGCATCCCGGCGGCGAGCTGGTCCGTCCGCTGGCGGAGCAGGTGGTACCCAACCGCCAAGTCCTCCGTCACCCGCCCCACCGCCTGCTCCGTCGGAGCGTCGGCCGACGCCGTCACAAACGACCGCATGCTCCGCTCCATCGCGTACGGCATGACGAACGTCAGCAGCGCCCCCAACAAGGTCAGCGTGCCGACGAACGTGAGCGCAAGCTTGGCGCGGATCGACAGTCCGAGTCGCTTGGAGATTCTGTCCAGAAGATGCATGCCAGTCCTCATCGGCCGGCCAACAGAACCCCGCAGCGCGGTCGGCCGTGACTTGGTTACGCTACCCATTCTGACCCGAAGCGCTTCGCTTCTGCAACCGCCTTTCGGACAGCGCGCGGCTGCGCCCACATTTCTGCAGAACGATGTCCCCTTTTCGCGGTCTCGGACGTAGATATACAGCCTGCGCATAAACTCATTTGTAGCGACGGAAATCGGGTTCATCCGACTAATGCGTACTTGGTCTCGTGGAGGCCATAGATCCGGAGTTTGAGGAAT
>PEVN01000528.1 GCA_002779825.1 Armatimonadetes bacterium CG06_land_8_20_14_3_00_66_21
GGGGTCAGGAGACCCTCGCCGAGCAGAGCAGTTCGCTGTCGGCGACCGCAACCAGACCGCACCCGGTCACGAACAGCAGGACAGACCAACGCATCGTCGTTCACCTCAGCATACGACAGACCGTGCCCGTCTATGGTAGCACAACCGCGCGAGGGCATGACCGAGTCCCCTCCCGTAGCGCACGTTCTCGGCGCCCCTCCCTGCCCTGCCGGCGCTGGTCACCGGTCTCCCGCTCCTCCCGGACACGGTCCACAGAAGGACACCGCCCGCCACCCGCGAATTCACCGGCGCCGTTCATGAAGACAACGAAGGGGGAGCCGTACTGACAACGAGCGACCTACTCCAGACCTGCTCGCCTCAGGGTCGGGAAGCAGCCGCGTCCCGGCCGCTTCGCAGATCCGGCCGACCGGCGTTCCGGTTGCGGGCGTACGTACCCGCCGACGAGCCTGCAGTAGTCGAGTTGCTGAACCTTGCGGCGGCCGACTTGCGCGCACTGCCGTGGCTCATGTTCGACACGGAGGATTTCCGGGAGAAGCCGTTGGGCTTTGTCAGCAACCGGATCTGCCAGGCGCTCGTCGAGGCGAGCGGGATTGTGGTTGCGTGCGTCGGGTCGCAGGTCGCCGGGGTTGCAAGCTGCTGGTGCAGCCCGGAAGATCACGTCGCCCTGCTGCAGTTCGTGGCCGTCCAGCCGGAGTTCCGCCGCCGCGGGATCGGGTCGGCGCTGTTAGACTGGTGCGCCTACCAGGCGCGGGGTCGCGGCTGCCGGGAGTTGCTGGTCGAGCGGTGGGTGGACTCCCGCAACCGGAGCCTGTGTGCGCTTCTGACGGCAAACGGGTTCCGGCAGCACCTCCGGGGGCAGATGAACGTGACGATGTGCGCACGGCTCCAACCCCAGCGCCTCGAGGAACCCGACCTGCCCCGCGGGTGCAGCGTGACAACCTTCTCGCCCGGCGACGAGCCCGAATGGGTGCGGCTCAAGAACGCGATCTTCGGCTCGCACACCACCGAAGAGTGGTTTGCCGGCAACTACACGTCCCGCGAGGACTTCCTGCCCGAGGGATGGTTCTTCGCCGTGCACCGCGGCCGGAAAGTCGGCATCGCCAACGTCCTCCTCCACGCGCACCCGACGGAAGGCCCGGTTGCCGGCAGCCTCGAGTGGGTGGGCGCTTCGCGGGAAGTGCGGGGGAAGGGGATCGGGAGGGCGTTGGTGGCCGCCTGCATGCGGCGGCTGTACGAGTGGGGGCTGGACGACGCGCTGCTGCTGACGCAGTACTTCCGCGAGCCGGCGGTGAAGCTGTATCGCAGCCTGGGGTTCCGGGTGGCCCGGGAGCATCGGATGTACGGGAAGAAGCTGGTGTGACAGGGCAGGTTCTCCCGTCACTGCCGCCCCCTACGCCTCGCCGCGGAGGCGATGCCACCAGCCAGTCAGCCCCGTGGGCTCCCGGCCGCTGAACCGCGCGCGGACCGCATGCAGTGACTGCTCCTCTCGGGCCGGGTCCGGGTGAATCGCGCCAAAGGCAGCCAGCACGGCGCGGGCGACGCGCGCCAACGTCACCAGCTCCCGCGCGTGTTCAGGATGCGTGGTGACGAACTCCTTCAGTCGGTCTTCGCCGTCATCCAAGAGGCTATCGACGTAGCTCGACAGCAGCTCGCGAATCACGCTTTGCTCGCGGCTTTCGGTCATTGGCAGTACCCTTTCCAGAGGCAGACCACTCGGTGAGTTTCACCTTGAGGTTCTCGAGACCGCGGTGGAGGATGGACTTGACGGCCGGCACGGACTTGTGCATCTCCTCGCCGATATCGACCAAGCTGAGCCCACCCAGATAGCGATAGACGATGGCCGTGTATTGCGCCTCCGGCAACGCACGGAGGGCACGGCGCACAATCGCCTGGACCTCATGCGTCCGAAGCACCTTGTCCGGGGTTGGACGGCCGTTGGGGATGGTCTCCAGCAGGGAGCGGAACTCCCCGGCGAGGCGCCCGTCCAACGAGACGATTCGGGCTCGCGAGCCGCTGCGATGCATGTCGGTGATTACATTGCGGGCGATGGTGTAGAGCCAGGGGAAGAACGAGCCGTTCTCGGGCAGTTGCAGCCCCTCGAAGTGCTCCAGCGCGCGCAGGAACGTCTCCTGGGTAACGTCGGCGGCGTCTTCGGCGGACTCGAGTCGCACGTACACCGCGCGGTAGAGCCGCGTGTAGTAGCGCGTGTGCATCTCGTCTACCGCGTCGGCGTCTCCCGCCTGAATGCGTTCGAGCAGTTCCGGGGCGGTCGGTTGCAGGTTGTGGTCAGCGCTCACGAGGCGAGTTCCCAAATCTCCGGCCCCTCGTTGCCATGCACCGGCAGAGCGCACCGGTCAGAACGTTCCCGACAGTGAGTGGTTCCGGCGAATGTTCAGTCTTCCGGCGAGGGGACGGGGTGGTTGGCGGCGTCGACGTGGACGACGCGAGGCTTCAATTGCCGGCACTCTTCCTCGTCCATAGTTCCATACGCGATGACGATTACCTTGTCGCCGGGATGACCCAGTCTGGCTGCAGCTCCGTTGAGGCACACGACACCGGAACCGCGCTCCCCGAGAATCACGTAGGTCTCCAGCCGGGAGCCGTTGTTGATGTTCACCACCTGGACGCGCTCGTACTCCAGCATGTCCGCCGCCTCCATGAGGTCTTCGTCCAGCGTGAGGCTCCCGGTGTAGTTGAGGTTCGCCTCGGTGATGGTGGCTCGGTGGATCTTCCCTTTGCACATGGTTCTTAGCATGGTTGGCACCTCTGGTTAGTGGTTGGTGGTTCGGGGTGAGTGGTGGGACCAAGGGGGCGGCCCTACGATGGTCAGCCTTTCAGTAGCGCGTTGTCAATCAACCGGGTGTCGCCGAGGCGGACAGCCAGGAGGAGGCGTGCGTGTTCGTCGACCGCGCCAGTGGGCTGCAGGTCGCGGGAGTCCACGAACTCCGCGTATTCGATCTCAGCCAGCGGCTCTCCGCTGAGGCACTCCACGACCTCCCGTCGTAGTCGCACCGGGTCCTTGCAGCCCCCGCGGACTCGCTCCTGTGCCCGCTGCAGTGCGCGGTACAACACCAGCGCCGCCTTGCGTTCGGCGGCACTGAGGTAAGCGTTCCGCGAACTCATGGCCAGCCCGTCGGGCTCCCGGACCAGTGGACAGCGGACAACCGCTACGTCGAAGTTCAGTTCGCGGACCATCTGTTCGATCACGACGAGTTGCTGGAAGTCCTTCTCGCCGAAATAGGCGCGCATGGGCTGAACGAGGTTGAGCAGCTTCGCGACAACCGTGGTCACCCCGCGGAAGTGGCCCGGGCGCGATGCGCCGCAGAGCCCGTCGGTTAGCTCTTCGACGGTGACCCAAGTGAGTTGGCGGCTCGGGTACATGTCGGCCGGCTGCGGGTGGAAGACGTAGTCCACGCCCGCCGACTCGGCGGCTGACAGATCCGCCTCCAGGTCGCGAGGATACGCGCCGAAGTCCTCCGCCGGGCCGAACTGCGTCGGGTTGACGAATATGCTCAGGACCACCACGCCGTTCTCTCGGCGCGCCGCCCGCGCCAGCGAGAGGTGGCCTTCGTGCAGGAAGCCCATGGTGGGCACGAACCCAATGGTCGTCCCCGCGGCGCGCAGGCTGCGCGCGAGGCGCTGCATCTCGGCGGGCGACTCAAGCACCGTCGGTTTCACGATTTGGTCGTCTCCTCGGTCAGGCGCTGCAGTTCTTCCTGTGGCATGTCGAAGGAATGCTCCGGCCCGGGGAAGAGGTCCTGCCGGACTTCACTGGCGTAGGACGACACTGCCTCGTTGATGATGGCAGCCAAGTCCGCGTACTGCTTCGCGAATCGGGGGCGGAAGGTTCCGGCGACGCCGAGGTTGAGCACGTCATTGACGATGAGCACCTGGCCGTCGCAGTGCGGTCCGGCACCGATGCCGATAGTCGGCACCGCCAACTCCTCCGTGATCCGCCTGCTGAGCGGGCCGGGGGTGCACTCGAGCACGATTGCGGAACAGCCCGCAGATTCGAGCCTATGCGCGGCGGCGAGCACGAGCCTCGCAGCGGCGGCGTCTTTGCCGCGAACGCGCGACGCGCCAAAGGCGTGCGTCGACTGCGGCGTGTACCCCACATGGCCGAGGACGGGGATCCCTACCTCCACCAGTGCCTCGATGGCCTCGATCGCGCGCCGGCCGGCGCCCTCTACCTTGACCGCCTCTGCGCCCGCCTCGCGGACCAACCGCCCGGCGTTCTCCAGCGCCGCGGAGGGATCGACCTGGTACGTAAGGAAGGGCATGTCTGCCACGACCAGAGCACGCTTCGCCGCCCGCGACACGGCCGCGGTGTGGTGCAGCATCATCTCCAGCGTCACCGGCAACGTGTTCTCGAGGCCCAGTGCGTTGTCGCCCACCGAATCCCCGACCAGAAGCAGATCGACGCCGGCCTGATCCAGCAGTTGCGCGGTGGGGTAGTCGTAGGCTGTCAGCGCCACGACACGGCGCCCGTGTTCCTTCATGGTGCGAAGGGCCGGAGCGGTCACTTTGTCCAAGTGCATGGCTTCTTCCTCTGCTGGGAGTCTTACCAGGGGCGGCGGCCCATGCTCCCAAGGCCCCAGCCGGCGAGGAACGCCGCGAAGGTACCGTTCCCCGCCAGCAGCAGGATCGGCACGTGGTGCGGTCGGTCTGTCAGCGCCATTGCGAGCACGATCAGGAACGCGGCGCCGAAGGCTTTCACCATCGACCATGACACCTGTTCCTCAACCACACACACGATCACGTAGGCGAACGCCGTAGCGTAGAACCAGAGCAACGCCAGTACGCCGAGATACACGCCGACGGGGACGCCGCCGAAGCTGGACGCGCCAGCCAACGTCGCGGCGTAGAAATCATCATCAAACGGGCGCAGCCACAGCAGCAGCACCATCGCTGCCCCCACGAAGAACCCGACAACGGGTCCGAGCAGCAATGGCGCCTTGGGGACGTAGTCGAGCACGAGCGTTGGCTCATTGAGGCGCAGGTACGCGATCGCGGCGCCGAACGCAACAGCGGCCGCCACGGCGACGCACACCGCGAACAGGCCGGCTCGCTCCGGTCCGAGCGCGGAGTCCTCCTCGGTCCCCTTCTCTGTGGCTGGCTCCGCCGCTTCTCGGGAGACAGCGCGCTCCAGCTTCGCCTGGTATGCTGCGTTCTCAGGGGCGGATTGCACTGCGTACGAGTACATCATCGTGGCATCGTCGAACTGCCGGAGGACGAGATACACATCTCCCAACAGCGCGAACGCCTCGGCGCAGTGCGGATCCGACCGCAGGACGTGCCGGCACTGTTCGATCGCAGCGTCAGTCTGCCCACGCAGGTAGTGGATCTCCGCCGTCGTGAGCAGCGATTCCACCGTCTGCTTCCGAAGGCTCTCTTCGAAATGCCGGCGGCGGTCCGTGTCCTGCCGGCGCCGTTCCTCCAGGAGTTTCTGGTCGTAGAGCGCCCGCTCCAATGGATCGCTCAGCGTCTGGTACGCGGCGACGATCCGGATGAACTTCTCCTGCGCGGTGAGCTTATCGACGCTGATATCGGGGTGGTACGTCCGCACCAGCCGCCGGTACGCCCGCTTGATCTGCTCGCCGGTCGCCCCAACGGCGACGCCAAGGACGCGGTAGTTGTCGAGAGCGTCGGGCATGATCGCAGCGGCCGTCTCTCCTGGAGCAGTGAGAGACCAACAAAAAAAGCCTTCCTCGACGGGCGGAAGGCTGCTGGACCCCGCTCCGGCGCGGGTCCTGCGGTCACCTTACGGGTGGGTACCACAGGACCCGGACTGAGCGGGGTTGGACATCTCGCAGTCTCTCCGTCCCGGTCCCAATCGGCTCCAAGCGGATCCTCGAGAGATTTGGTCGGTTTGTTGGGGTTGCCAGCAAAGCACCGGCAACGAACTGGATTATAGCACGCGGCAGCCGGTAGAGGAAGGAGGGCTGGACCGGAGCCGGGAAACCCTCACCCGCTCTGCCGCGCGCGCTGCAGGATGTACCCGCCCAGCGCGGCGACCAGCACAGCCCCGACCATCGCCGCGGCAACACCCGGAAGCTGCTGTCGCCGGCCGCGCCCGGCCAGCTCTCGCCACGCAGACACGCACGTGCTGAACATCAGCCCGGCCACCACAATCAGGACGTAGCCGAGTTGGACCGAACACAGAGCGCGGCTCAGCATGTCTCCGAAGCTTGGCATGGGTTAGCGCCTCCGACTCAGGTCAGCGCCCGGCCACTCGGGGCACTCGTAGTGGTTGACTCCCTGCGTACCGGCGAGGCGCGCATGCAGTTCCGCGACCGAACGGCCGTCCGGTAGATGCAGCGCCGGAGCCAGTTCGGTCAGTGGAGCCAGCACGAACTCACGGTGCTCAACCTCGGGGTGCGGGAGCGTCAATCGGCACGAGCGCAGTTGTGCGTCGCCGTAGAGCAGAATATCCACATCCAGCGGCCGGGGGCCTGCGGTGCCTTTCTCGAGGCGGCCGAGGCGCCGCTCGATCGTCTCCGTTCTGTCGAGCAGCTCGAACGGCGAGAGTGCGGTTCGCCCCCCAATCACCGCATTGAGGAAGCGCCCTTGGGGCACGGGGCCGACCGCATCCGTCTCGTACAGCGAGGACAGGTGGACCGACTGGAGGTCCCCGCCTGTCTCCAGTTCGCGCGCGGCCGCAAGCAATGCCGCCACTCGGTCACCCACGTTGGCGCCGAGTCCGAGATACACCGTGACTTCCGGGCCGAAAACTGGTGCCGACGGCATCGAGCGACTCCAAACGGCCAACGCGTGCACAGCCGGACCGGGATCAAGGACGCACGATTGCGTCTGTCATCCGAGCGACCCGGCCCATGGCCTTCACGTCGTGGACGCGAACCATGTCAACACCGTTGACGATACCTACCGCCACGGTGGCGGCGGTGCCTTCCACGCGCTCGTCAACCGGCAGGTCCAGCACCTTGCCAATGGTGGACTTGCGCGACGTGCCGAGGAGAACCGGGCGGCCGAGCGAACTGAACTCCGCCAGCCGCCGAAGTAGCTCGAGGTTGTGCGCGACGGTCTTGCCGAACCCAAACCCCGGGTCTACCATCGTCTGCTCCGCTCGGACACCCGCCTGGCTCGCCCTCTCCAGGCTGTCCCGCAGACTGTGGCAGATATCGCCCACCACGTCAGCGTACTGCGGGTCGTGCTGCATCGTCCGGGGCGTCCCCAACATGTGCATCAGGATCAGTCCGGCGCCCGTCCGGGCCGCCACCTTCGCGAGAGCTGGCTCGTGGTTCAGTCCGGAGATGTCGTTGATGATCGTTGCGCCCGCGGCACACGCCTGCCGAGCCACCTCGGCCTTGCACGTGTCCACTGACAGTGGCACGTCCACCTGGGCTGACAGCGCGCGGAGCACCGGCAGCACGCGCCGGAGCTCTTCGCGCGCCGGCACGGGTTGGGCGCCCGGGCGGGTAGACTCACCACCGATGTCGAGCACGTCGGCGCCGTCTCTGACAAACTCGAGTCCGCGCCGGACGGCTTGGTCGATCGAGTCGCCGAGACCATCTCCGGAGAATGAGTCCGGAGTCACGTTCAGAATCCCCATTACGTACGTGCGGGACCCACACTCCAGAATTCGTGAGCCACACTGCCACCGCATAGTTGTGGGAAGTACCTCGCGAGGAGACGCTCAGTGATGGGTAACGGGGACGGGAGCCCGGAGGGTCTCAACAAGGCCGTCGAAGTCGAGCATCTGGACCAGCGCAAAGGCCGTCGAGCTGAGGTGGAACCCGTATTCAGCCAGAGCCTCGGCGGCATTTCGCCCCACTTTCAGGCGAAACTGCTGGTCTTCGGACGCAAGGACTGCGATCCGCTGGAACTGGAAGTTGTCAATCGCGCCGACGGCCTCCTCGGCGGCGGCGGCGAGATCGGACTCGGGTGCCAGAGAACAGACGTGCGAGAAGGCGGTCAGCGCTTCCCAGTAGCGGCCAAGTTGGTGGCAAAGCGCCCCCAGCCGGAAGTGCACGGTGGGATCCATCGGCGTGAGCCGCACCTGCTGTCGCAGTGCTTCGACCGCCTCGGGCAGCCGCCCAGCTTGCAGGTAGGCGCCCCCCATCAACTCCAGCACCGGCAGTCGCCGAGGGGCGCGCCAGAGAATCTCCCGGCATTGTGCGATGGCTTCCTCGAACCGGCCCACGCCGAGGTACGCCTGCGCCAAGGCTTCGCGCAAGTCTGTGTCGCCACCCTCCCGTTGCACGGCTCGTTCCAGCAGTTCCAGTGCGCGCGTCCCCTCGCCGGCGCGCTGGTACGCTCGGGCCGCGCGCTGGTAGCAGGCCGGCTGGCACGGGCGGCGGTCGAGAGCGCCAGTCAGCAACGACCACCCGGTCTCGCGCCCCCGCGGCCCCATCTGATCGGCCGTCAACGTTTCGTAGAGGTCATCCCGCTCGGGCGCCAGCGAAAGGGCATGCTGCACTGCTGCCAAGCCCTGTTCGCCCTGGCCGACCAGAGAGAGCAGCAACCCGCGTAAGGCGTGCGCGACAGCCGCCTCCGGGTCGGCCGCCAGGACCGCGTCTACCAGCTTCCCCGCAGCCTTTGGGTCTCCCGCGGCGAGGACAGCTTGCGCCAGGGCGCACGTGCCCTCCGGCCCCAAGTCGCCCCGCACCAGGGACTCCTGAACGCGCGTGGCCAAGTCGGCAGTCAGCCCGCCGCTCTCTGTCAAGCGGCGGACCCAGGCGGAGAGTGGTGATTCGAGATTCATGGGGGAGTAGTCACGACATCGTCGCGGGCTGCAGAGCGGTATTTGGCAAACAGGCTCAGGCGGGGACGGGCGCGGGAGATTCCACCTTCGCCCTGCCAGTTACCGGTTGGCGCTTCTCAGGCACCGGCTCCACCGGGATCGGGAGGGGCGCGGTGGGCTTCGCCTTCCGGCTCTTCTCTTCGGCCCGTCGTTGGGCCTCCTCCAGCGAGATCCCTTCCACAATGGCGTCGATCTGGCAGGCGTCAATGGTCTCCTTCTCCAGCAACGCCTCAACCATTTTATCCAACTTCCCGCGGTGTTCTTCGAGGATCGTCTGCGCCGTTGCGTAGCAGGAGTCGATGATGCTGCGGATCTGCTTGTCGATCTCGCCGGCGACTTCCTCGCTGTAGTTGCGTTCCTCGACCAAGTCGCGACCCAGGAAGATCGGGCCTTGCCGGCGCCCCAGTGTCAGCGGGCCGAGGCTGTCCGTCATCCCAAACTCGCACACCATCCGCCGCGCTACTTCGGTGGCCTGTTCGAGGTCGTTCTGAGCGCCGGTCGTGATCTCCTCGAGGACAATCTGCTCGGCCACGCGCCCACCCAGCATGGCGGCGATGCGATCGAGCAATTCGGCCCGGGAGATGATATAGCGGTCCTCGATAGGAAGGTGCATCGTGTAGCCCAGCGCCATGCCCCGCGGCACGATGGCGACCTTGTGCACGGGGTCGGTGTTTGGCAGCAGTTTGGCCACCAGAGCGTGGCCCGCTTCGTGGTACGCCAGGATCTTCTTTTCCCTGTCGCTGATGATGCGACTGCGCCGTTCGGGACCGGCAACCACGCGCTCGATGGAAGCCTCGAACTCGTCCATCTCGATGACCTTCTGGTCACGCCGAGCGGCAAGCAAGGCCGCCTCGTTCACCAAGTTGGCGATGTCGGCGCCGGTGAAGCCCGGTGTGCGCCGTGCCAACACATCTTTGTCCACTGATTCACCCAGGGGCTTCCCGTTCGTGTGGACCTCGAGGATCTCACGGCGGCCGGACTGGTCCGGATTGTCCACCACGATGCGACGGTCGAACCGGCCGGGGCGGAGCAGCGCGGGGTCCAAGACGTCGGGGCGGTTGGTGGCTGCGATCATGATGATGCCGGCGTTGGGGTCGAAGCCGTCCATCTCCACCAGCAACTGATTGAGGGTCTGCTCGCGTTCGTCATGCCCCCCCCCCAGGCCAGCTCCGCGCTGGCGGCCGACAGCGTCGATCTCGTCGATGAACACGATGCAGGGCCGGCTCGCCTTGGCTTGCTCGAACAGGTCGCGCACGCGGGACGCGCCGACGCCCACGAACATCTCGACGAAATCAGATCCGCTGATGTGGAAGAACGGGACGTCGGCCTCCCCAGCGATGGCCCGGGCCAGGTAGGTCTTGCCGCAACCGGGCGGACCGATCAGGAGTACCCCTTTGGGGATCTTCGCTCCCAGCGCCTGGAACTTCTCCGGCTCCTTGAGGAACTCGATGACCTCCTCGAGCTCCTCTTTGGCCTCGTCAACGCCGGCAACATCCGCGAAGGTGACCTTGGGCATGTTGTCCGAATTGCGCTTCGCTCGGCTGCGCCCAAAGCTAAGGGCCTGGTTCCCCGTCGTCTGGGCCTGCTTCATGATGAGCATCCAGAGCACGAACACCATGGCGAGGGGGAACAGCAGGTACATCAACATCGTGCCCCAGAAGCCGGACAGCGGGCCTTGGGCAACCTGACAATCGACGTGACGGCTCCGCATGATCTTCCAGAACTCGTCGTCCGACTCAGGCACGTGGCAGAAGAACTCACCTGCTACCGAGGGTTGCCCCTCCGGCCGCTTCCCCTGTTGGCCCTTGGACTCCGGCTCGAAGTGCCCTTTGGCTGTCTGCCCAGTCAGCTTCACCTTCTTGATCCGCCCGGCCTTCACGTCAGCCAACAGCCGGCTGTAGGATAGCTCGACGGGGCGAACGTTGAGTTCTTTCATCCGAGGGCCCAGCAGGTGCTGCATCGCGAAGGCAACGATGAGGGCCACCAACATCAGTCTGGCGAATGAACGCACTCCCAGAATTCCTTTCCGCCAGTCATCTCCCCGCAAGAGGCCGCAGGCTGAGCTGCAACACCCGGCGCGTCTGCGGCGTTATCTTGGCGCGGTCATCAAGCCGATGGCCGACCACCCAGACGAGGTTTTTGCCGTTCTCAATAACTGGCACGAGCCGCCGACTGCGGCGCGGCACCTTGGCATCAATGAAAAGGTCGCTGAGCTTCTTGGTGCCGCTCATGCCAAGGGGCCGGAACCGATCTCCGGGGCGAGGCACGCGCACCCACAGAGCCGGCCCTACTGCGTCGGCGTCCAGCAGCACGCACTCGCAGCAATCCCCCCAAGCGGGCGTTCCGTCTGCCGAAAAATGCTCGGCTTCGAGGACGATGCCCAAGGGGGGAATCTCGGTTCTCCCCGGAATCTGCAGAGGCTGGCGAAAGCGCGCCGGTCCGGCGTCCGTCAGTTCCGGTGACGACTCCGAAGAGATCAGCAGGCGCCTGTCCGACTCAAGCAGACAGCGGACGCCCGGCAACGGTACTTCGCGGGAACCACGCGGATCTCGCAGCAGCGCCAAACACCGCTCAATGTGAGCCAACGAAATATTATGCCTGCTCCCCTTCACCGTTGCAACGGCTGCGCGAAGCGCCCGCCGAGCCACTGCAGGCGACGCCGCGAGCAGCGCGTGCGCGTCGAGCTCCAAACCGGCGGGGCCCGCATTGCGGGTGGCCTGCGTCAGAAGCTGACCGGCGCGGTGCTCGAGATCGTCGCGGTCGTCGCGCAGGAGGTGCGAGAGCCGGCCGATTTTGGGTACTACGTCGGGGCAGAGCTGCTCCCGGATCAGCGGCAGAAGCTGCCGACGAACGCGATTGCGCTGGAACCGTTGGTCGCGGTTGGTAGCGTCCTCCCGCCATGCCACCCCGCAGTCCGTACAGAAACGCTCAGCCTCTGCGTGGGTGCAGTCTAGCAGAGGCCGAACCAGATAGCCGTCTCGCTTCGGCCGCAAGGCAACCAGGCCATCAAGCCCACTCCCGCGGAACAAGTTGAGGAAGAACGTCTCGGCGAGATCGTCAGCGGTGTGCCCGACGGCCAGGCGCTGTGCGTTCTGTTGCCGACGGACCGAGTCCAAGAACCGATACCGCGTCTCTCGTGCCGCCTCCTCCAGAGACACGCCGCGGTGCCGCGTCAATCTCCCCACGTCCTCGACTCCGCCGCTGTACGGCAGGTCGAGTCGATTGGCCAGAGCCTCGCAGAAGTCCGCGTCCCCGTCGGCGTCGGCACCCCTTAGTCCGTGGTTCAGATGCGCCACGTGTAGCCCAATGCCGTAGTCCTCTCGGAGACGGAGGAGACTGATGAGCAGCGCGCAGGAGTCTGCGCCACCGGAGAGACCGACCACGACCAGATCGCCCCGCTCCACCAGACGGTAGTGTTCGACAGTGGTCCGCACCATAGTCAGGAAGTCCCGGCGGTCCATTGGGTCACCTCGTGCGGGTGATCAGTTGGTCTTGGAGTCGCAGTGATCCTCGGCACGCGCAGCAGCACCGGTCGTCGGTCGCTCGGGCAACTGAAGGAACTCCAAGACGGCGTCCACCGAATCGGGTACGTCGATCACACCGCCGTCAACTCTCAACGCTGTCTCCGGGTCCTTCAGACCGTGACCAGTCAACACACCCACGACAACCGTGCGCCCGCGGCGGCCGCAGGACGACTCAAAGAAACCGGCTGCCGCCAGCTTGCACAGGCCCGCGACGGTGGCGGCAGACGCCGGCTCGGCAAAGATGCCCTCCGTCGAGGCGAGCAACTGGTAAGCCGCCAGGATCTCCTCATCGGTGACGGACTGGATGAGCCCGCCCGATTCGTCCCGCGCCCGGGTTGCCTCTTCCCGGCGCGCCGGATTGCCGATCCGGATGGCCGTAGCGACTGTCTCCGGGTTCTCGACAATTCGGTCCTCAACGATAGGCGCCGCGCCCGCCGCTTGGAAGCCCAGCATCACGGGCAGCGCGGCGATCTGGCCACTGGCGTGGTACTCCCGGTATCCCTTCCAGTAGGAGGTGATGTTCCCGGCGTTCCCGACCGGCAGTGCGTGGTAGTCCGGCGCACGGCCCAGGGAGTCGCACACCTCGAAGGCCGCGGTCTTTTGCCCCTCGATGCGGTCAGGGTTCAGCGAGTTGAGCAGCGCGACCTGAGTTCGGGAGCAAATGGCGCGGACCATCCGCAGGGCCGCGTCGAAATTCCCTTGCACTGCAAACACCTTGGCGCCGTGCCGCAGGACTTGGGCCAACTTTCCCTGGGCGATCTTCCCGCCCGGAATGATGACGGCGCACTGGATGCCAGCCCGGGCACAGTAGGCGGCTGCCGAGGCCGAGGTGTTCCCCGTCGACGCGCAGATCCCTGCGGTGGCGCCGCGTTCCAGGGCTTTGGAGACTGCCACCGTCATGCCCCTGTCTTTGAAAGAGGCCGTCGGGTTCAGCCCTTCGTGCTTCAGATAGAGGTCGACGTGGTCGCCCAACCGGCGGGCCAACCTCGGCGCAGGGATGAGGGGAGTCCCTCCCTCAAGCAACGTGACAACGGGGGTGTCGGTCGTCACACACGAGAGGCGATTCCGGTGCGCCTCGATTACACCCGGCCAAGCACCCGCCACTCTACTCCTCCTCAACGTGCAGCACACTGCAGACTTCGCTCACGCAGCCCAACTCGCCAATCTGGCACAGCGACAGGTCCACTTGCTTCTGCGTCACCTCGTGGGTGACGAGCACGATTTCCGCGCTGTCGCCGGTGGACTCCAATTGCACCACCGAGGCCAAGCTGACCTCATTGTCGCCGAAAACGCCGGCAATCTGCGCCAGCACCTTGGGCCGATCGGCGACGTTCATGCGGACGCAGTACTTGGAGCGAATCTCGGCGACTGGGCGGACATTGGCCGGCGCGCTGCAGCGACAGGGAATGCGTCCTCGCGATCCGTGCACCACGTTGCGGGCCGCCTCGACGACGTCCGCTACAACGGCGCTCCCCGTCGGGTCAGAACCGGCACCGCGACCGTAGAACATGACGCGGCCCACGGCGTCTCCTTCCACCATGATGGCGTTATAGACCCCGCCGACCCCGGCGAGCGGGTGCGCTTTGGGCACGAGGCACGGATGCACTTCGAGCTGAACGGTTCCGCCAATCTCCTCGGCCTTCGCCAGGAGTTTGATGGTGTAGTTGAGATTCTCTGCGTACTCGATGTCTCGCGAAGTGACGTGACGAATGCCCTGCCGAGCCACTTGGTCAACACTGAACCGCTGGCCGTAGGCCAGCGTGGCGAGGATGACGATCTTATAAAGGGAATCCCAGCCGTCCACATCCGCGGTAGGATCGGCCTCGGCGTATCCCTTCTGCTGCGCCTCTCGCAGGACGTCATCGAACTCGCGTCGATCCTCAGTCATCGCCGTGAGGATGTAGTTCGTGGTGCCGTTCACGATCCCCATGATCCTGGAGAACCGGTTGCCGACAAGCCCGGTCTTCAAGGGGCCAATCAGCGGAATGCCCCCGCCGACGCTGCCCTCGAGGAATATGTCTACACCGGCTCTGCCGGCGGCATCCATGATCTCGCCGCCGTGTTTCGCGATCAGCTCCTTGTTGGAGGTGACGACCGACTTGTTGTTGGCGATGGCTCTGAGCACGAAGTCCCGGGCAACGGTGACTCCGCCGACCACCTCAATGATGATCTGGATTTCGGGATCGTCCAGTACAACGTTCGCGTCGGCTACCAGAAGAGAGGGATCAACCTGCACGGGGCGGGGAGTGGTTAGGTCGAGGTCTGCCACTCGGCGCAGTCGGAGGTCGAGACCGGTACGGCGCTGAAGCAGCTCGCCGCTCTGCTGCAACAAGCGGATGACCCCACACCCAACGGTGCCAAACCCAAGAAGGCCAATGTTGACGACGGGGAGACTCATCTGCGCACGCGGTTCCTTCCCAACGCTCTACCCGAGCGGATCGATGATCACCAGGGTCTCGCCGCGGCTCACCAGTTGCTCGTTCGCCGCCGGCAGCTCTACGACCCGACCCCGGACTTCCGCCACGATTTCGTTGAACACCTTCATGGCCTCGACCAGCCCTACTACCGTCCCCTCCTCCACCACGCTCCCCGCGGTCACGTACGGCTCGGAAGCTGGATCAGGGGAATGGTAGAAGACCCCAATGATCGGGGAGGTGATGTGAACCAGATTCCGCCGGTCTTCTGCCGGCACCATCGGCTCCGCGGCTGCGGCAGCGACCGGGGCGAGCGCCGCAGACGCCGACACTGGCGCTGGTGGCGGCGCCACCGTCCGGCGCACAGTAACGGCGGCGGAGCCGCTCTCCACGGTGAGTTCCTCAAGCTGGTTGCCCTCGACCAACGCAACCAACTGCTGCAGGACGTTCACATCGGGGAGGTTCACTGAACAGCCTCTATGGGATGATTCGCCCACCGAGTTGCCGCGCGCCTACGTGGCGGCACAGCGAACGTGGTGGCGTACCTGACCCGGACGTGCAACGCCCGAAAGGCATCCCCTTGCCTCGCCTCCGAGTCGTCTCTCGACGTCGAACTCGGGCCGGCGGAACCACGCCAATCGCAAGCAATAGGGAGGGGTTGGTAGCGGCGCAGGGATTCGAACCCCGGACACGCGGATTATGATTCCGCTGCTCTAGCCAACTGAGCTACGCCGCCGCCACACGTCGGCAAGAACGGTCTTCAGCGGAACTGCTAAAGCCGTCGCTTCTTCTTCTTCTTGCGCTTCCGCCGCTTTTCCTTCTTCTCTTCGATGGCCTGGATCCTGCCCCGGTATTCGTCGCGCACGTCCCCTTCGAGCCTGTTTTCAAGCTCGTGGAGGCCGTCGCGAGAGTGGCTCGTGAGTTTTTCCCAGTCGATTCGCACCATGTACTTAGGTTGGTACCGCTCCAGAATTGCGCGAGGAAGCTGCTTTGCACGTTACCGGCGTCCTCGTCAGGGTCACTAACACGAAGCTCCCGAAGGACCCCAAGACCGGCACCGGGATCCTGGAACACGTGCAATTTCGCAGAAACGCTAATTCTACCTCCGCACCCACTCCGTGTCAACGCCTGCGCAGGAATTGCGCGCGCCTACGCCGCTCTCAACTGCCCGATACCGGCACTCGTCGTCGCACTTTGCGTGCGCCGACGACCTCTCGGTACAGGGCCTCCAGTCGTTCGACAGAGGCCGGGCGTGAGAACTGAGCGGCCCGGAGGGGAGCTGCCTGCCGGTAGCGGGTGCTCCTGTTGGCGTCGGTCAGAACCGCGGTCACAGCCGCCGCAAACTCAGCCTCGTCCGGGCGGACGAGCAGACCCTGTCGATCGTGCTGCAGCACATCGCACACGCCGGGCCCGCGCGCCGCTACGCAAGGCAAGCCGGCCGCCATCGCTTCAGCGAGAACCAGCCCCTGGGTATCTGTCAGGGAAGAAAAGACGAATACGTCTGCGGCGGCGTAGTAGTGCCTCAACTCCCCACGAGGTCGGCTCCCGGCGAGAACCACGTGGTTGCCGAGCCCGAGCCCCCGTGCATACGCCGCCGCCAGGGCAGTGTAAGGTCCTGGACCCACCATGAGCAGGCGGGTGTCCGGGTCGCTCGCGACGAGCGCGGCAAGCACCCGCAACAGGAAGTCCACGTTCTTCTCGCGCGCGATCCGGCCGACAAACAACAGCACCTTCGCATGTCGCGACAGCCCGTGCCTACGGCGGACCAACTCCGCATCGCCACCCTCGAACTCCGCTGGCTCGATGCCCGTCGGGAGCGCCACCACGGGCGCACGAACGCCGTAGCCGCGAAGCACCGGCTCCACGGACGGCGTTGGCACGATCACTACGTCGCAAGCGTTGCAAAACTGGCGACTGAGGCGCACCACAGCCGCTCTGGTGACAACGGAGGGAAGGGGCACGTAGTGCGAGTACTCGGCCACCAACGTGTGGTACGTCACAACCAAAGGCAGGTTGTTCCTCCGCGCCAAGTAAGCACCCAAGCGGCTCATCACGAAGACCGACTGGGCGTGAACGACCTCCGCACGCAGTCCGTCAAACTCGCGGTAGACCTGGGGCCAGTAAGGAAGAGGTACGGGGTAGTCCTGCACGTGGGGCAAGCGCGCCGAGGGAAACCGGTGCGCGTGCGGGAGAGGGATGCGGTACCCGGGGAAACGGGGGGCGAAGACATCGACTCGGTGCCCCCGATCCCTCAACCCCTCGGCGAAGGTATCGATCGAGACGACCACGCCGTTACGCGTAGGGTGGTAGCACTCACTGAATACTGCGACGTTCATACCCGTAGGGCGGCCGCCTCAACTCCCTGCGAAACGACCGGGGCCGGTTCCCTCCAATTCGGCTGCTCAGCGTTCGACGGAAACCGACTCCAGCTTCTCGCCAGGCACAATCCCGACTGCTGCCGCCCGTCCTGCAGGAAGCTCAATCACGGAACGCGCCTCCCGCTGGAGGCGCATGCGGAACGGCGGCACGCAAGCGGCGACGCGCAACACGCGACCCTCCGGGTCCAGGAACACCACGTCGAGGGCAAACCGCATGAACCAAGTATGGATGGAGTTGCAGGGGACGATCCACAGCGCCTCGTCATCCGCAAGCCCCTCGCGCCCCAAGAGCCCGACCATTCGCTCCCGGGCCGACTCTGCCACCGCACACCGGTCGATGAGAGCGGTCCGCCGACCTTCGCTTGTGATCCGCACACGACGCACCGGCAATCGAACCGAGCCTCTCAGAAAATCCCTGCGTTCTTGAGTTCTTTGGCCGCGGTGATCGCCGCCGGTCCCATGATGACGATGAACAGCGTCGGGAAGATGAACAGCACCAGCGGGATCATCATCTTGACAGGCGCTTTCTGCGCCTGCTCCCGAGCCCGTTGGCTGCGCCGCTGTCGCATCTGATCGGCCTGCACTCGCAGCACCTGTCCCATGCTCACACCCAACTGGTCCGCCTGGATCAACGCCGACACGAAGGTGGTCAGGTCCGGGACCTCACACCGCCGGGCCATTTCTCGAAGCGCTTCTGCGCGCGGCCGCCCCATCTGCACCTCTTGGCGGGCACGCTGAAATTCCTCCCCGAGCGGGCCCTTGAATCGACTGCTGACACGCGCAATGGCAGCATCGAACCCAAGCCCAGCTTCCACAGACACCGTCAGGAGGTCGATCATGTCCGGGAGCGCCAGCAGGATCTCCTTGCGACGCCGCTTCACCCGCTTGTTGATGTAGAAGTCGGGGATCATATACCCGGCCATGGCGCCGCCGACGCCACAGATCCCGTACACCATGAGGTCGTGCTTCCAGCTCATCATGTGGCAGATGCCGAAGACGAGCAGGATCAGCGACACCGGCAGCACGCCCAACATCATGAACTTGAATGTGATCCACTGCTGGGTTTGCATGTTCCCGGGCCACCCAGCGCGCATGAGCCGGTCCCGCAGGTTGTCCTTCATGGACTGGGAGGCGGCCAGGTTGGTGATGTTCATAAGCCGCATGATCAGCGGCCTGGCGACGCGCTCGGCGAAGGACGGGAGGTGTTCTTCGCCGCTGGCGCCAGCGGCAGTTGTCGACACCCGCAGCAGGCGTTCGCGACTGGGGCGACTCGTCCGCGGTTTCGACACTGAGGCCAAGGCCATATCCTTCAACTCCTCCGAAAACCCCCAGGTAGCTACGTGACAGCGGCCACCTGCGAGATCAATAGCTCACGTCTACAAGGGCGACGAACCAGCCGTGGTACTCCTGTCTGGGGGTGCCGATCCTATTGGCCGGCCGCACGGGCCGGATTGCGGCAAAACGCAGCTACACCTCGATGGACACGATCTTGCGGATTACCAGGAACCCGATTAGCTGCATGACGAGCCCAACGCCAATCATGTAGTGACCGACCTTCTCAGCGAACAGCGGCTTCATGTACGGGTCGCCAACGCCGCCAGACAGCAGCTTGGTGACGAAGTGAATGGTGAACCCGAGTCCGACGGGCATGAGAGCCAAGAAGAAGCCTGACATCCGCCCCTGCGTGGTCAGGGTGCGGATCTCGCCCTGGATCTGCACGCGTTCGCGGATCACCGCGGAGATGGTGTCCAGGATCTCGGCCAGCGCTCCGCCGACCTCACGCTGGATCAGGACCGCCATGACCACCAAGTTGACATCCGTACTGCCGATGCGTTGGTAGAACGCATCCATCGCTTGCTCGACGGTCTTCCCCACCTGGATCTCGTCTGAGATGCGCTTGAACTCGTCGGACATCGGCGGCTCGGCCTCGCGCGCCACCATGTCCAGGGACTGCATGAAGGAATACCCCGACCTAAGCGCGTTGGACTGCAACACCAAGGTGTCTGCGAGCTGATTCGCAAAGGCATTGAGGTACTTGGCCTTCACCCTCCTCACATAGAGGAACGGCAACAGGAGCACCAACGCTGATACGAGCAGCGCCACCACAACCTGCTTGATCAGCAGGGAAAGCACCACGAACGCCACCAAACTCAAGACGACGCTGAAGTACACCAACTCAGAGGCCCGCCAGTTGGACCGCGCTTGTCTCAGGTCGGCCTCCAACTTCGCCACGATCGCGTTCCTGGACAGCATTGTGGACACGAGCGGAAGGAGATCGGCCTTGCGGGGGGCATGCTGCGACTCTTCGCGTTCCGCCAGCGACATCTGCGCTCCCTTGGTCTGAGGGTCCAATTCGCGCTCGACAGGCGTGCGCTTCTTGATGTCGTTCAAGCGCTGTTCCATCGGCGACTTGCTATGCTGGACGGTCTGCACCGCCCCCACCGCGAGCAAGCACACCCCCCCGAGGACGCCGCCAAAGATGATGATGCTGAGGGGATCCAACACGAGCCTCCGTGGTTCAGTCGCCAGCGAGCAAGGGCGGCTCCTGGTCAGCCTTTGAACAGGTCCATCGGCAGCCGGATCCCGCTCTGCTGGATCCGGTCGTAGCACTTCGGACGGATTCCGGTGGCTTTGAGGCGGCCCACCACCTTCCCGGCGTCATCGATCCCTTCCTGCTCGAACACGAAGAGGTCCTGCATGGTGATTACCTCGCCTTCCATGCCAACTACCTCGGTGACCGCGACAATCTTACGCGTGCCATCGCGCAGTCGGGTCTGCTGGATGATGAGGTCGACGGCGGCGGCAACCTGCTCCCGGATGGCCTTCAGCGGCAGTTCCACCCCGGCCATCAGGCACATGGTCTCCAGACGGCTGAGCATCTCGCGAGGGCTGTTTGCGTGGCCGGTGGTCAGTGAGCCATCGTGACCGGTGTTCATGGCCTGCAGCATGTCCAGTGCTTCGCCACCGCGGCACTCCCCGACGACAATCCGATCGGGACGCATACGCAGCGAGTTCTTGACGAGGTCCCTGATCGTGACTTCGCCGGCCCCTTCGATGTTCTTCGGGCGAGACTCCAAGGAGACGACATGGTCCTGTCGGAGCTGGATTTCCGCCGCGTCCTCGATGGTGACGATCCGCTCGTCCTCAGGGATGAACGAAGACAGCACGTTGAGCAGCGTCGTCTTCCCGGAACCGGTGCCGCCGCTGACGACCACGTTCAGCCGCCCCAGGACACACGCTCTCAGGAACTGGGCCAGCTCATTGGTAAGACTGCCAAACTGCACCAAGTCCGAAATGGTGAAGGGATCTTTGGAGAACTTCCGGATCGTGATGCAAGGCCCCTTGAGAGCCAATGGCGGAATAATCGCGTTCACGCGGGAGCCATCGAGCAACCGAGCATCTACGTACGGGCTCTTCTCGTCGATGCGGCGGCCCAGCGGCGAAACGATCTTGTCGATGATCTGCAGGGCGTGCGCGTCGTCTCTGAACCGCCGATCTGACAGCGTGAGCTTGCCCCGGCGCTCGACGTATATCTGGTGAGCGCTAATGACCATGATCTCGCTGACTTCCGGGTCATTCAGCAGGGGCTCCAGTGGCCCCAGCCCGAGGATCTCGTTCTCCAGATCAGCGCACAACTCGGTGCGCTCCGCTCGGGAGATCGCCAAGTCTTCGACCGCAATGGCGGCGTTGATCATCTCCTGAATCTGCGCCCTCAGGCGCTCTCGATCGCGGACGCCTTCCTGCGGGTCCAGCTCGGCGATCAACTGGTCTTGGATCCGCTGCTTCAACGCCAAGTAGGGCTGGTGCTGGCTCTCCTGCTGCGCCTCCAACTCCAGCTTCAGCGCCTCAAAGGGGTTCCCGTGCCCCTTGTTGTCGATGCTGATCGTCGGCACCGTGGCGATGGGTGGGATCTTCGCCCTAATGCGCGTGCCGTCGGGAAGCTTGCGGTCCAGTAGAGGCACCTTCGAGTCGATCCGGCCACCCACGGTCTCGGCGATCCGCTGGATGATGGACATAAGGTGGGCTTCGTCCCGGAAGCGCACCGCAAGCTTCTCCGGCTGCCCCAGTCGGTCCACGTGGATCTCGGTCGGACTACTGACAGAGATCTTGTCCACCGATGGGTCGTTGAGCGCGGTGTCCAACGGGCCAAAGCCGACAAGCTCGGACTTGAACTCCTCCGCCAAAGCCGACCGTTCTTGTCGTGTGCAGAGGGCGCCCGTGGCGGTGATCGCCTTGTCGATGACCTCATCCAGCTTGTTGCGGAGCAGCCCCTCATCGCCCGTCTTCAGCGTGGCCTCAGGGAAGTTCGGCACTACCTGATCGAAGACCTGGTACTTGAGTTCGTACAGATGGGAGGTCCCTGAGGCCGCGTCTCCGGTTGCTTGCGGCAGGGAGACCGACACCGGAACGACGGCAGACGGCTCCGGCGCTGCCAGGTCCTGCGACCGAGGGCCGGAGCTTTGTGGAGGCGCGGGGACGACAGGAAACGGCTGCGGTGGTGCTGGGGGGCTCTCCACCGTCGCAGTCGTCGGTTCGCCTCCCCCGGTCTCGCCGTTTCCCTCGGCGGGACTGGTCTGCCGGATCCGTTCCATTCGGTCGAGGAGCGACATAGGATCACCTGCTATCCGCGAAGCGAGAGCATCACTGAACGAGGAGCGTGAAGGAAGCTCCAGCCACGGCGATAGGCACTGAGCGCCCGCGAGGGCACCTGCCGCTTCGCAATGATGCTCCTATGGTAGCGCATTGAAGCCTCCAGGGTCAACAGCCGCCTACGAGCCACCATCCGCGCCACCAGCCCGGCCTAACCCAGCACACGCGCCCACGTTGCCGCCAACTGGCGGCTCACCTGCCGACACCGAGGAGTGAGGACAGCATGCCCTTCTTCTTGGCGCTGGCGGCAACGAACTGCGCCATGTCCTCGTCCGGCGGCTCTTTCCCCATGATCTCGTACGCCAGCCCTACGATGCGACGGGAGATCTCGGCATTCGGTTGGCTCATCACGAACGGCATGCCCTCATTGACTGAGGTGACAACGACTCGACCATCGCTGGGAATGTGCGCAGCGATCTTGAACTGGAGCGTTGACTCCACGTCTTCGGGGGTAATGCCGACATCGCTGTTGGCTCTGTTCAGCACCAAGCGGATCTTCTCGGGCGGGTACATCTGGACGAGCATGTCCAGTGCGGTCTTGGTGTTATGGAGAGCCAGGAGATCCAAGGTGGTGAGCAACAGGATGTCGTCGGTGCCGTCCAAGGCCGCCAGCGTGGTGTCCTGCATCCCGGAGGGGGTGTCGATCACGACGTAGCTGCACGATTCGCGCAACACCTCCAGAACCTGCTCCACCACATACACCGTTATCGTCTCCGCGTACTGCGGGGTAGACGGGGCGGAGAGGAGCTTGAGGCCGCTGTCATGCTTCGTCAGGTAGGTCTCCATCATCTGGGCGTCAAGCTCGTTGTACTTCTGTGCCAGCCCAGCGAGGGTGTTCTCCGGCGACACGTTGAGCATGAGGTCGAGATTGCCGAACTGCAGGCTCAAGTCAACGAGCACGACCTGACCGCTGCCGTGAGCGGCCAAGGCGACAGCCAAGTTCCCAGCAAGGATGCTCTTGCCCGATCCGCCTTGGGGGCTGTACACCGTCACGATGCGGCCCTTAGTGTCCACCTCACCGCCGCCAGAGGCAAGAGCCCGTCTCTTCTGCACGGTTGAATACACTCGCTTCAACGAGTCGACCAGCTCCGCTCGATCCAGAGGGCGGGTGAGAAAGTCGCCGGCTCCTGCCTGCATCACCGTGCGGACAACCGGAATATCAGAGACGGAGGACACGATGACCACCCCGCACTGCTCCTGCGACAGGACCACTTGCTCGGTGAGTTTGTCTGCGTCCATCCCCCCGATGTTCACGTCGCACACCAAGACATCCGGACGCATGGACTTGACCAACTCGGCCGCCTCGCGCCCATCACTGGCGTCGGCGACCACGTTGATGTCTGTGTCCCCAGACAGGAGGTTGTTGAGCTGCTCGCGCGACTCAGCGCTGGAGTCGGCAATCACTACATTGATCGTGGCCATCGTGGCGCCCCCCTCCAGGACGCGACCTGACTGAGCGCAATTGTCCGAGCGTCAAAGTGAGTGGTCACTGGTCAACCTCACCGTCCGGTCCCGCCGGTTCCGCCAGTCCCGCCGCCCGTTCCGCCGCCGCCCCCAAAGGAGCTCTGGACCTCAGGGGCATCGAGTCGCTCAGCGTCCCGCAGGCTCTCCGTCTGCTCCAGCGTCTCCGCGCTTGCAGGCCACGCGACGATATGAGGCGTCAGGAAGATGACGAGTTCCGTTTCACCGTTCTTGAATGTCCGCTTCTTGAACAGCTCACCAAGGAAGGGAATCTCGCTCAGGAACGGGATCTTCTGGATCTGCGTCTGATCTTCCTTAGAGAGCAGTCCGCCCAGCACAATGGTGTCCCCATCCTTGACTGCCACAGACTGGGTCGCCTGCCGAAGGCGGAAGCCGGGCAGCGTAGTGCCCTGAAACACAATGGCGTTGGCGAAGTCAGGCGTGCTCACCTCCACGCGGACCTGCATGACGACGTGCCCACCTTCGGTGGCCTCGGGCAACACGGAAAGGAGGACGCCATAGGGCTTGAACTCGACGCTCTGTGTTGCGAAGCCAGTGTTGCCGCCTCCCCCGCCTCCGCCGGCGCCGATGCTGGAGGTCGGGATGGGCACCTGGCCGCCAACAACGAAGTCGGCCCGCGTCCCCTCGAGCGCCAGCAGATCGGGGCTCGCCAGGGTGTGAGCCTTGCCACTGTCCTCCAGCATCTCGAGGGTCCCCACAAGGCCTGACAGCCGCTGAATGGGGCCGCCAACACCATTCGACTCACCGATGGTCACCTTGCCAACACGCGGCTGTGAACTGGCGGCCGTCGTAGTTCCCGAGCTGGGCTCGAAGGTCCCCCACTCGATACCGAGCTTGGTCAGGGCGTTGCGGTCGATCTCGACGATCTTCGCGTTGGTCATCACCTGCTGTACGTCGCCCACGACCTCCAGCAGGTTGACGATCCCGGCGGTTTCGCCGGTTCCCCGGCCACCGGCCCCGGCGCCTGTGCGACTGGAACCTCCCCGCCGGCCCGGCCTGTTGAAGCCCTCGATCGCCGGGTTGAGGATCGCCATCTCCGAATTCCCCCCGGAGGTCCTTTGGGTGCCCCCCGACTCGAAGAGGCGGGGGGCGATGATCTCGATCGTCTGCCAGTCGGCCAAGGCATCCACGATCTGCTCCGCACGCTGTCGGCTGCGGTCGCTCCGGACCGTTCCCAGCAGCACCACGCCGCGTTCCCGGACCTGCACGCGAATCGCCGCCGCTTCTTCCCCGAGGGCAGTTTGCAGAAGCTGGGTGAGCTTCTGCTCCTGCACGGCGCGCAATGCCTCGATGTCGGGAGGGAGCGACGCAGCCGGAGGAGCCGGCGCATGGGTATGGTTCAACACGGTTCCGCCGAACAGGGCGGCGATCTCGCCGATGTGTTGCACGTCTTCCGCCGTCGGGACTTCCCCTCGCAGGATGAGCGTTGACTGCCCGGACCCCTCGCGGGACAGAACGCTGACCGTGACAGCGGGGAAATCGGTCAGCGCGTCCTCGATCTCCATACGAAGAGCCTCTGGGTCAACCGGCGGCGGTCCGGCCGGCGCGGCCTCGGCAGACTCGGGCGGCGCCGGAGGGGCAGGGACTTCCACCTCGTAGCGTTGGAGGGCCCCCACCGGGTCATCGGGGTACTGCTCCACCAGCAGATAAGCGTCAGTCTTCCCCGGCTTCTGCCCGATCAGCATCGCCTGTCGCGCCGAGATAACCTGCGCCGACACGATCTCCCCGTCCGCAATAATCACTTTGCTGATGTTCTCACCGGTGCTCAATATGTGCGATCGACCCTGCTCGATGACCAACCGCACGGGCGTCTCCCCGCCGGTCTGCGCAAGCATCGCGAGGTCGGCGGTCAACTGGGGCGTGAGCCCAACGTCGCCACCAGGGGCTGGGCCACCCGCAACGCCGGCATCAGCCGCGGGAGGGACCTTCACCTCAACCCGGTTAGTCACCCGGGCGGCACCCAGCAACTCCGCAAGCCGGCCTGCGCGCTCTCGCTCCGCCTCGCTGGCAACGGTGCCTGTCAGGGCGATCGTGGTGTCCGTGACGGTCACTTTGATTCCGGGGTGACCAATGGCCGCTTCCAGGCTGCGCGACTGAGCTTCGCGCTCGGCTGCCGTCAACCGCCGAGGCCGGGCCGGGTCAGACTGAGCCGCCGGACGCCCGGACACGGTCATCGAGGCCTTCGGCTTTGCTGCAGCCGGGGCGAAATTGACGGAAGGAGGTGCTAACACGACGCCCGCGGAAGGCACAGTGGCGTCACTTGACGCTGCGTGCGCTTCTGTTGAGACCGGCACAGGAGCCGGTTGCTTGGAGGCCTCGCCGGGAGCCGCGGTCTCGGGTGACAGCCCTGCGGCTGTCACTCGGAGATGGTACTCGCGCCGAGTCTTGTCCTGGCTGAATACGTGGAGCGTGGCCTCGCCCACTGCCACCCCAGTGACCCGAACGCCGTTCTCGAGACGAGCGGTACGGACGAACGCCTCGCCCCCAACCCCGAGCGCGTGGTTACGGTAGTCCTGGACGGGTATCTCGACGGACTGACCGACCGCTAGATCGATCGAAGCCGACTGACTCAGCGCTGCCCCCGCCAGTCCGAGGGCGAGTATCAGCCCGAGCGGCCCTATGCCAATCACTCCGCTTCGTTTGATCCTCAATCCAGTCCCTCTCATATCTCAGGCTTCGGAATCTGCACGGTCCGGCGCTGGTCCCCGGTGATGATCTCAATCTCAAGAGTGGGCGGCGCCGGTTGTGCCATGGGCTGAACAGCGGCCGGAACTGTGGGCAGTTGCAGTTGCGCGGGCGGGAAAACCGGGATGTTCCTTGGTGCCGGTGGAAGAGCGGGGCGAGATGGTGTCCACTGCGGCGGGGCAGGTCTCCCGCCGCCAGTCGTCTTCTCTTCCCGTTTCTTTGCGATTGGCGGCGCGATATCGGCCAGAGTCATGCCTTCGCGGCCCTGGGCAGGAGTGGCCGGTTGCGAGCCGTCCTCCACTGCACTGGTGAGCAGGCTGCCGTCGAGAGAGGGGGGCAGTCCCTCCTCGGGCATCGGGCGCAGGATGAAATCGAGGGAGCCGCTGGCAAGGGCAAGTGCCAGCCGCTCGGCGTCGTCAGGAGTAAGCGCCAAGGCGAAACTCGGAGGGGGAGGTGGAGGGGCCTGGACCGTCTCGCCCTTCTCGGCCGCCTGCTCGCGCTGCCGCTGCGCTGCTTCGGTGTTCTGCCCCCGAATATCGAGCTTGATCTCATTGACCTCGCTGTCGATGGCGAGGACCTCGATATTCTCAAGAACGATGCGGCTGTACTCGTTCTCGAACGTGGCAACGACGTCGACACGGTTGCCGGGCCGAATCACGTCGTGGAAATTCGGCACCAACTTGGGCTCGATGATCATGGCCCGCATGAATGGCGGAACCAAGTAGGGCAAGCCGAGATCCTTCAGCCTCCCCAGCAGGTGCGCCGATTCAAGGACGGTCCCCGCCGGGACGACCTGCACGGCTGTGTCGGCCGAACCGACAATAAACCCCACCGCATCCTCGATGTTCTTGAGCGCCGTTTCCGGTGCGTCTTTGATGGCGATCTCCTTGATCTCCACCATGTCTTTAGTCAGCACCATCCGGCGGTACAGATCCACCTTCGCCACCACCACACTGACGGTAGTCGGCGGCGGGGGCGGGGGCGGCTTCTGCAGCTTCGTGAACAGCCAGAAACCACCGGCGCCCAGTAGGAGCACCAGTCCGATTCGGACGGGCCAGTTTCCAAGTATGCGCATTCAGAGGTCTCCCA
>PEVN01000030.1 GCA_002779825.1 Armatimonadetes bacterium CG06_land_8_20_14_3_00_66_21
CGGCCGCCTCCGGAGCCTCGCTGGCCGCCTCCGCGACCACGCCGGTCGCTTCCGGCACCCAGGAGACCCGTCTCGGTGACCAAAGTCCTGGTCGGGGCTATCGTTCTTGAACCGCGGAGAACGCGGAGTGCGCAGAGAAGGACTTGGGAATGACCCCAAGGAATCTCTGCGCTCTCCGCATTCTCTGCGGTGAGATCCGTTGAGCACCCCGGTCCGAGTGTGCAGGTCCAAGGTCCAAACCGGTTCCCGCCCCCAGGCTCTGCCTGGAGGCAAATCAGGACGGCCCCGGCGGCGGCAAGTAGCCCGCCAGGGCTAACGCTGCCGTCGGGGTCATTTGACAGGCTGAACCGCAGAGAGCGCGGAGTGCGCAGAGAAGAACTGTGGGGAAGACCCAAGGGAAGTCTCCGCGTACTCCGCGCTCTCTGCGGTGAATCGCCCTCGTGGCACAGGTTTCCCAACCTGTGACGGTGGCGGTTCACAGGTTAGGAAACCTGTGCCACGGAGAGGAAGACAGTATGGCTGAACAGGACCGACGACGCACGGTTGAGCTGGGCCAACCCGACCATTCCCGCTTACCGGAATTCGGCCGACGGGACAAGTCGCGAATGCCCGAATTCGGCCGCTATGTCGAAGGCGACATGGTGGTCGTCGAAGCCGGCGAGTTCCGGATGGGCACCACGGACCAGGAAGCCAACCGCGTCATCGCCCTGGACCGGAATATGCAGCGGCGCTGGATGAACCGCGAGCAACCCCAGCACACCGTCTACCTTGACGCCTACGCGATCGACATCCGCCCGGTGACCGTGGCGCAGTACCGGGCGTTCTGCGCGGCGACGGGGAAGCCGATGCCTGAAGCGCCGAGCTGGGGCTGGTTGGATGACCATCCGGTGGTGAACGTGTCCTGGCACGATGCCGTGGCCTACTGTGAGTGGGCGGGCAAGCGCCTGCCGACGGAAGCCGAGTGGGAAAAGGCCGCCCGCGGCGAGGACGGCAGGATCTTCCCTTGGAACCCCGTGGGTTCCAGGGGCAACGACTGGAACCCTCGCGCCGCCCACTGCGACTACCAGCACAAGTGCGAATGGTCCGACAAGACGGCTCCCGTCGGCAGCCACCCCGAGGGCGTCAGCCCCTGCGGCTGTCACGACATGATTGGCAACGTCTGGGAGTGGTGCGCGGATTGGTACGACGGCAGCTTCTACCGGAACTCGCCGCGCCAGAACCCGAAAGGCCCCAACTCCGGCGGCGCCCGGGTGTTGCGCGGGGGCGCGTGGGCCGGCGTCAGCCTGGGCGGGTTGCGTTGCGCCGGCCGCATCGGCAGCAACCCCGGCAGCGGGCTCGACAGCGGGGGTTTTCGTTGCGCCCAGGACCTTGGTTAGCTCCTTACCCCATTACGTCTTTACCTCTTTACCTCGTATAGACGTCAGCTCCTTGCCCGCGCCGCGAAGCGGCGCGGTCGGTTTTGGGGTGATTTCGCCTCGTAGGACAGGTCGCTGACCTGTCGCGGGTGTCGCGGAGGGGGAGCGGCGAAAGGGCGACAGGTTGGCAACCTGTCCTACGGGGCGGCGGGAGGAGCGCGCGGGTGGCTGGCGAACAAGGAGACCGGAGGTGCTGCGATGCGGCTTGCGCCAACGATGCTTGTGATGCTGACGCTGTGGTTGCGCGGCGCGGGTGCGAGCCCCGGCGGGGAATCGTCACGCGGCGTGGCGATTCAGTCACCGGTGGCGGGCACGCAAGCGACTGCGAACGGACGCCGTTCGTCCGCCGAGACGGCGCGGGTGGAAGCGCAGGCGACCGGCGCGTGGGCGGCCGGGGCGCCGCTGTGCCTCACCGCGGTGGTGACCTTCCCCGACGGGGCACTGGAGCGGGTGTCGCTGCACGACGATGGGAAGTTCGGCGACGAGACGGCGGGAGATGGACGGTTCGCCAATCGCCTGACCGGGCTGGAGCAGCCCGGCGAGTACACGGTGCGCGTGAAGGCGTGGCAGGCGGGTGAGGTGGCGTGGAGTGAGCCCCGCACGTTCGGGCTCACGCCTCCCAAGCCGAAGCCGGGGAGCAGGCCCACGGTCCCGCCGCCTCCGCCGGCGAAGCCGCTGTGGCCGTGGGCGGTGTTGGCGATGGCGGTGACTGGGTGCCTGAGTGCCTGGGTGTCTGGGCGAATGGTGGCGCGGAAGGCAAGGGAGGGCGAGGCTCCTGCCGAGCCGGTGGTTGCCGAGACAGGTCAGAGACCTATCCTACGGGAGGGGGCGGAGCAGGCGCTGCGCGACCAACGGCGGCAGCTTTTCAGTTCGATGGCGGAGATGCTGGTGCAGCTTCCCAGCGTGCGGAAAGCCGTGAGTGACGGCGCCACCCTGCAGGCGCGGGATCTCCTCCCGCTGCTGACGCCGCTGGACTCGGCGCTGGAGCGCCTCGGCTTCGAACGGATCGGCCAGCCGGGCGAGCGGGTGGACTTCGAGCCGACGCGACACCAAATGGCAGGCGCCCAACCGCCGCCCGAGCCGGGCGCGCCGGTGGAAGTCGTGTTTGTCGGCTACCTCGAAGGAGGCGAGGTGTTGAGGAAGGCGCAGGTGAAGGGACTGTGATTTACCGCGAAGAGCGCGGAGTGCGCAGAGAAGGGCTTGGGGAAAGACCCAGACAATCTCTGCGCTCTCCGCGTTCTCCGCGGTTCAACGGGAGTGAAGATGAAGACCAAGGATGAACTGAATCGGATCTCGGAGGCCATCATCGGCGCGGCGATTGAGGTGCATCGCGCTCTGGGGCCCGGTCTGCTGGAGTCCGCGTATGAAGCGTGTCTGGCGTTTGAGCTTGCCCAACGAGGTGTCAGCGTGAAGCAGCAGGAGCCGCTGCCGGTGGTGTACAAGGACGTGAAGCTGGAGTGTGGCTATCGCTTGGACCTGCTGGTTCAGGACGCCGTCATCGTGGAGATCAAAGCCGTGGACAGGCTGGCGCCGATTCACGACGCGCAGGTGCTGTCCTACCTCAAGCTCGCGGGACTGAACTTGGGCTTGCTGATCAACTTCAACGTGAAAGTGCTGACCAATGGCGTCCGCCGGAAGGTGAGCAACTTCCCGGATTGAGGGGTTTGACCGCGGAGAACGCGGAGTACGCAGAGAAGACCTTCGGGAAAAACACCAAGGGGTCTTCTCTGCGTTCTCAGCGCTCTCTGCGGTAAGTCGCCCTTATGCCTGAAGCACTGGTTGAGG
>PEVN01000129.1 GCA_002779825.1 Armatimonadetes bacterium CG06_land_8_20_14_3_00_66_21
CGGGGTTGGGAAGACGACGCTGGCCAAGGCGCTGGCGCAGTCTGTTGAGGCGTCGTTCAGCCGCGTGCAGTTCACGCCCGATCGGTTGCCGGCCGACATCCTCGGTTCGTCAATCTACAACCCGGTGGACGGGACGTTCAGCTTCCGCCGGGGGCCGGTCTTCTGCAATGTGTTGCTGGCCGACGAGACCAACCGCGCGTCGCCGCGCACGCAGTCGGCGCTGCTGGAAGCGATGAGCGAGGCGCAGGCGACCATCGAGGGCACGCAGTATCCGTTGCCGTCGCCCTTTGTGGTGCTGGCGACGGAGAACCCCGTCGAGTTCCACGGCACGTACCCGCTGCCGGAAGCGCAACTCGACCGGTTCCTGGTGCGGTTGGAGTTGGGCTATCCGGAGCCGGCGGTGGAGACGCAGATCCTGTACGCGCAGCAGCAAACACATCCGCTGGAGGCGCTGGAAGCCGTCCTCACTTGCGCGGAAGTGGTTGAGCTGCAGCGCGCGGTTCGGGAGGTCGCCGTCGAGGAAAGCGTCGGCCGCTACGTCGTAGACCTGGTGGCGGAAACGCGCGCTGATGACCGCCTCAAGCTTGGCGTCAGCCCGCGCGGGTCGTTGATGCTGTCCCGGGCGGCGCAGGCGGCGGCGCTGTCGCAGGGGCGCGGGTATGTGCTGCCGGACGACGTGCAGCGGCTGGCACCGCAGGTGCTCCCGCATCGGTTGGTGCTCACCTCGAAGGCGAAGTACGGCGGCGCCGCGAAGGGGGACGTCATCCGCGAGATCTTGGGCCGCGTGCGGGTGCCCACATGATCGGCGCCTGGCGATCCGTGGTTGGCCGGTTGCTGAACGCCTGGCTCTTTCGACTGACGCAACCGGGCCGGTTCCTGTTGGGGGCGTTGGCGCTGGCGTGGACTTGGGGCGCGACCACGTTGTCGATTCCGGTGTACCACTTCCTGTGCGGGCTGGCGATGGTGTTCGCGGCGGCGCTCACGGCGAAGCTGCTGTTCCGGCCGCGACTGCTGGTATCGGGGCATCTGCCGGACACGGCCAGCGCCGGGCAGACCGTGTCCGCGGCCTTCACGGTGCACAACGCCTCGCGCCGGCCGGTCTACGACGTGGGCGTGGGCTTCTTCGCGCTGCCGCGGTCGCTGCGAGAAGTGGACGGCGAGCGCACGCTGCTGCAAGTTGCACCGGCCGAGACGGCCGCACTGCCGTTGAAGCTCCACCCGCTACGCCGCAGGCTGTACCCGCTGCCGGAGCTGCACGTCTTCTCCACGTTCCCGTTCAACCTGTGGCGCACGGCGGCTGCGCGCGCCAACACGCATTCGCTGCTGGTGCTGCCGAGCTTCCAGCCGTTGGCGGGCATCGACCTGCTGACGGGGTTGCGCTACCAACCGGGCGGGGTAGCGTTGACTTCCGACCTGGGCGAGTCGCCGGAGTACATCGGCAACCGTGAGTACCAGCCCGGCGACGCCATCCGCTGGATCGACTTCCGCTCGTGGGCGCGGCTGGCCAAGCCGGTGGTGCGGGAGTGCCACGAGGAGTACTACTGCCGGATCGCGCTCGTGCTGGACACATTCGTGGATCCTGGCCGGAAGGCGCGGCCGGAGGGCTTCCCCGAGCTGGAAGCGACGGTGTCGCTGACGGCGGCCGTTGCGGACGCGCTGGCGCGGGGGGAATATCTCATCGACCTCTTCGCGGCCGGCCCCGATCTCTACGTGTTCCGCGCGGGCCGGAGCATCGCCCACTTCGACAACATCCTGGAGGTTCTGGCGTGCGTCGACGAGTGCCGCGCCAGCCCCTTCGAGACGCTGGCGCCGGCGTTGGCGGATGAATTGACCAACATCACCGCAGTGGTGTTCGTCCTGCTGGACTGGGACAAGTCGCGCGAGCAGTTCGTCCGGCTGGCGCTGGAGCAGGGGAGTGACGCCAAGGTCGTCGTGGTGCGCGACGGCGAGACTACGGCGCCCTTCGACGAGGTGGAGGACTGGGCCGGACCGGTCTCGGTCTTCTCCCCGGCCGACCTCCGGGACGGGCGGGGGGAGTCGCTAGGAGCGCTCGGCGGCTGATTGCAGTGGGGCTGATTGCGGTGCAGGCAGCGGCGCTGGGGCTGCTGTTCGGCACGTGGCCGGTTGCGGCCGTTGCCGTCGTGGCGGCAGCGGCGACGCTGTCTGAGCGGCTGCACTGGAAGCGCACCACCGATCGCCAGCGGATCGCCGCCCTCGTGCTGGCGCTGCCCTTTGCCGTGGCGTGGCGGCTGACACGGGCGCACCAGCCGGAGGCCGGGTTCGTGGAAACCGGCTTCTCCATTGCCGGCTGCGAGTACTTCATCGCCCTGCAGGTGCTGCAGCTACTCGTGCGCAAGCGTGACGAGCTCCCGGCCGCCATGCCGCTCTTCGCAGCCTTCGGTCTCGTGTTTGCCGGGAGTCTGATGGCGGAACCGGCGCAGAACCGTGTCTACCAGGCGCCCTCTCTCGGCGGAACCGGATTCTCCGAATCCGTCAGGCTGGGGAGCGTCAAGCGGCTGAAATGCGGACCGCTTGAGAACAGGGCGGCGGTGCGGGTGTTCTCGCGCGAGGACCCCGGCTATCTGCGCGGGCGCGCGTACGACACGGATGCCGATTCGCGGTGGGACAGCGGCTCGGCTGCGGCGCCCCTCCAGCCTGCGACACCACCCGCCTCGCTGCCTCGGTCGGGCATCCAAGGAAACACGTGCGCGCTCGAGCCAAGGGCGGCCGGTCGCTGGGAAGCGTTCGACACGTGGCCCGATCCGTCCATTGAGGAGTCGGTGTTTCTGCCGCTGGGTGCCGCCGTCTGGAGGGCACCGGTGAAATCGGCCGAGGTGGATGAGCACGGCGTGGTCGACTCGGCCGACCTGCTGACCGGCGTTGGGTACGCCTCGTTCGTGGCAAGCGAATCGCCGCGGTCCACGCGGCCCCAGTCCGTGCGCGCCCGCTGCCTTGCCGGCCGAGCTGGATCCCCGCGTCCGACACCTCGCGGCGCGGGTCTTCCGCGGCCGCTCCGGCACGCAGGCGAAAGCTGGCGCCGTCGTGCAGTACTTCGTGTCGAACTACCCATACAGTCTCGATATCAAGATCCCCGAAGGCGAGGACCCGCTCACCTACTTCCTGCTGCGTCGGCCGCCGGCCTACTGCGAGTACTTCGCCGCCGGCGCCGCCGTGCTACTGCGGCTCGGAGGCGTGCCGACGCGCTACGCCGCCGGGTTCGCCCCCAGCGGCCGAAACATGTACGGCGGCTACTGGGTCGCCCGCTACAAAGACGCCCACGCCTGGTGCGAAGCGTACGACGATGAACGGGGGTGGGTGACCGTCGAGGCCACGCCACCGGCGGGGGTGCCGGCCGTCGAGAGGAACAGCGCCTTCGGGGCGTTCTGGGATTCCCTCAAGTTCCGCCGGCAGGAGTTGGCAGTGATGATCCAGACGCAGGGCCTACGCGGGCTGGGCGCCTGGCTGCTCAACCGGTGGGGCGGCGTCTGGGCGCTGCTGCAGTCGTGGACGCCGGCGGGCCTCTTGGCGAAGCTGTGTCTCGCCGTCACTGGCGCGGTCGCCCTGCGGCGACTGTTCGCCCGACCTCGGCCCGTTGCGCCGACGGATCCCGACATGGCCAAGCCGCATGCGTTGCTCCGCCGCATGGACGGATGGCTGAGCAAGCAGGGGCGCGTGCGACGAGCCGACGAGACAGTGCACCAGTTCGCGCGGAGGATCGCCGCCGAGAAGGAGTCGCTCCCTGAGCACGAGCACGTCGCGGCCAGCTATACTCGCGAAGGTTAGGAATACACCGAAGCTATTGCGCAAGTTCGACGCCTTTGCGTGCACAGCAGTGTGTTGGGTGCTCACCACACGCCCACGGGTGAAGTTCTGCGAACTTCCACTTCGGTGTATTCCTAACCTTCGCGAGTATATGTAGCGTACGCTTCCCTCCGGTACGGCGGGCACGCCGACGGTGAGTCGGTGGCGGAACTGCAAGGCCGGCTGCCCGTGGCAGTGGAGCGCTGAGCCGGTCTACGAGGCCGCCCCGTCCATTCCGGCCCGACTGGTCTATATGATATACTGTCAAGTCCTGTCCCTCCGCCGCCGGTATCATCATGGCGGCCCCATGCGAAGGTGAGTTCCCCATGAGTCCAGAGAACGGCTGCCCTGCCGACGCAAGCGCCGAGGCCGGCGAGCGGAAAGCTCCCTCCAACTTCATCCGCAGTATCGTCGAGGAAGACCTCCGGAACAGCAAGAACGACGGTCGGGTGCTCACGCGCTTCCCACCGGAGCCGAATGCCTACCTGCATATCGGGCACGCCAAGTCGATCTGCCTCAACTTCGGGGTCGCCGCCAGCTACGGCGGGCTGTGCAACCTGCGGTTCGACGACACGAACCCGACCACGGAGGAAGCCGAGTACGTCGACTCGATCAAGGAGGATGTTCGCTGGCTCGGGTTCGACTGGGGAGACCGGCTGTTCTACGCCTCTGACTACTTCGAGCAGCTCTACGAGTTCGCAGTCCAGTTGGTGAGAGCCGGGAAGGCGTATGTGTGCGACCTCAGCGCCGACGAGATCCGGGAGACCCGGGGCACGCTGACCCAGCCGGGCAAGGAGAGCCCCTATCGCGACCGCCCGGTCGAGGAGAACCTGGAGCTGTTCACCCGGATGCGAGCAGGCGAGTTCCCCGACGGCTCGCGGGTGCTGCGGGCGAAGATCGACATGGCGTCGCCCAACGTCAACCTGCGCGACCCGGTGATGTACCGCATCCTGCACGCCTCGCACCACCGGACCGGCGACGCGTGGTGCCTCTACCCGACCTACGACTTCGCCCATGGGCAGAGCGACTCACTGGAAGGAATCACCCACTCCATCTGCACACTGGAGTTCGAGGACCACCGCCCGCTGTACGACTGGTACCTCGACCAGTTGGGCCTCCATCACCCGCAGCAAATCGAGTTCGCCCGGCTGAACCTCACCGACACGGTGCTGAGCAAGCGGCGGCTGCTGAAGCTCGTGCAGGGCGGGCACGTGGCGCGGTTCGACGACCCGCGCATGCCTACCCTCTCCGGGCTGCGTCGACGAGGGTACACGCCGGCGGCCATTCGCGACTTCTGCGAGCGTATCGGCGTGGCCAAGGCGGATAGCACCGTCGACATGGCGTTGCTGGAATACTGTCTCCGCGAGGACCTCAACAGGAACTCCCCGCGCGTAATGGCCGTGCTGCGGCCGCTGAAGGTGGTCCTCGAGAACTACCCGGAAGGACAGGTCGAGGAAGTCGAGGCGGTCAACAACCCCGAAGACGAGACCGCCGGGACCCGCCAGGTGCCCTTCTCGCGGGTGCTCTACCTGGAGCGCGACGACTTCATGGAGGACCCGCCCAAGAAGTTCTACCGGTTGGCGCCCGGCCGCGAGGTGCGGCTGCGCTATGCCTACTACCTGAAGTGCGAGAGCGTGATCAAGGATGGCGACGGCGAGGTGGTGGAACTGCGCTGCACCTACGACCCGGAGACCAAGGGCGGGTCGGCGCCCGATGGGCGCAAGGTGAAGGCGACCCTGCACTGGGTTTCGGCTGAGCACGCCCTGACTGCCGAGGTCCGGCTGTACGACTACCTCTTCACCAAAAAAGACCCCGCCGACGTCGAAGAAGGCGGAGACTGGCTCAACAACGTCAACCCGAACTCACTGGAAGCGCTCTCCGACTGTCGCGTGGAGCCCAGCGTCGCCGGTGCTGCCCCAGGCGCCCGGTACCAGTTTGAGCGCCAGGGCTACTTCTGCGTCGATCCCGACTCCGCCGTTGACCGACCCGTGTTCAACCGGACGGTAACGCTCAAGGATACCTGGGCGAAGGTCCAGGCGCAGCAACAAGGGTAGCCGGCGGCCGGCGCCAGGCTGCTCGCCTGCCGCTGCCGGATGCGGTACACTTGGCTGCCGTTCGTGCGGGCGCGACAGACGACCGCCGATCAAGGAAGACCACCATGGAACACATTCTGGGCGCTCTGCTCGCCCCCCAGCGGACAATGCGGACGATCGGCAGGGAGCGGCCGTTGCTGCCTGCCGCGGCCCTGTGGTGCTTAGGCAGCCTGTCGGTGTGCTTCGCCCTGCGAGGGGCTGCCTACTGGGGCGTGGGAGCCTTCGACGCCGTGGCGAGCTGGTGCCCGCTGCCCGGGCTCGCCCTGCGGGCGATTCTGGTCGTCAACCCCGTCTTCCTGCTGGTGTTCGGCTGGCTTCTCTTCATTGTCTGTTGGCTGATCCGGACGGCTGTGCTGCACTTGGTGGCCGAGTTGCTTGGTGGGACAGGCAGGGCGCTCAGCCTGCTGGCAGCCCTCGGCTACGCGAGGGTTCCGTTGATCCTCTCCGCCCCGCTGACAGTGGCGCTCGCGGCGGCCGGCGGCTGGTCGCTGGCGACAAGCTGGCCGGGAACCGTGTGGCGGGTTGGGGCAGTGGCGGTCTGCGGCTGGACGGTGGGGCTGCTCATCGTCGCGCTTCAGGAAACGCACGGTCTCACCACCCGCAAGGCGGTCTCGGTGCTTCTCGCCATCGTGGCTGCCGTCGTGCTCCTGCACGTACTCGCCTGGCTCGGCTGCGTCGCCTCCGGATTCCACTTCGCCGACCTGTTGGCGGTGGACTGACGCCTTCGGCAGCCCTCCGCGGCCCTGGATTCCGGATTGCCGGGTTTCGAGCTTGCCTTCCCCAATGAAGCAACAGAGACTGGTGCTCGTCGACGGGCACTCAATCATCTTCCGGGCCTTCCACGCGCTGCCTTTGCTGACGACGCGTGCTGGGCAACCGACCAACGCGGCATACGGCTTCACCCGGATGCTGCTCAAGGTGCTGCGGGACCTCGAACCCGACTACCTCGCTATCGCGCTGGACACCGCCACGCCCACCTTCCGGCACGAGCAGTTCGCAGACTACAAAGCCAACCGGGTCCGGGCGCCGGACGAGCTGCTGAGCCAGTTCCCGCTTGTGGACGACATTCTGAATGCGCTGAACATCCGGCAACTCCGGGTCGAGGGCTTTGAGGCGGACGACATTCTGGGCGCGCTGGCCAAGCGGTTTGCCAGTGATGAGGTTGAGGTGCTGCTGGTCAGCGGCGACCTCGATGTGCTGCAGGTTGTCGAGAAGAACATCCACACGCTAATCACCCTCCGCGGCGCTTCCGAACTCAAACGGTATGACCCGGAGGCGTTCCACGACCGCTTCGGGTTCGCCCCCGAACTGCTCCCGGACTACAAAGGACTGCGCGGGGACACCAGCGACAACATCCCGGGCGTCCGCGGCATCGGCGACAAGACTGCTGCTGCTCTGGTGGCAAAGTACGGCACCGTCGAGAACCTCCTGGTGCACCTGGACGACGTCCAGCCGAAGCGTGCGCGGGAAGCACTGCAGGCGGACCCGGACGCCGCTCGGCTCGGAAAGTGGCTGGCCACGCTGAACCTCGAGGTCCCTCTGGACGTATCGCTGGAGGACTGCCGGTACCAGCTTCCGGCGGCGACGGCTCTGCGCGAGTTGTTCGGCCGGTACGAGTTCACCAGCCTCGTCAAGGAGTTCGCCGAGGAAGTCGAGAGCACCGTCGAGGTTGCCCTGCTCACCGAGGCGGGAGCGACCGCGGCCGCCTTCGCGGAACTCGCCGGGGCAGAGGTCGTGGCGTTTCTGTTCGACTACTCCCCGGAGGACTCCCACCGGGCCCGGGGGATCGCTTTCGCCGCCGATCCGCAGAGAGCGTGCTACCTCCCCCTGTCGGCCAGTTCCGAAGAGACAGCCCAGACCGCCCTCCCCGGGTTCAGCGACTGCGTCGCGCCACCGGCCTCGCTCCAGGAGTTCCTCGCCAGCGAGACGCCCAAGCTGACCCACGACGCCAAGAGCGCCCACTGGGCCGCTTCCCTGCTGGGTGGCTCCCTCAACGGCGTCGTCGGCGAGGTGATGTTGGCTTCGTATCTATTGACCCCCGACCGGCAGAACCACCCCGTCTCCGAGGTGGCTCGGGACCATCTGGGGCTGGAACTCCCGGTCCTGCCGACGGGGAAGCCGAAGAAGGGCGAACCAGACCCTTCCGCCCAGCAACGCGCCGAGGTCTTCGGCGCGGCGGCTGCGGCGCTGCTGAAGCTGCACCCGGTGCTGGAGGCACTGCTCGACGAGCGGCAGCAGCTTGCCTTGTACCGGGAGGTCGAACTGGCGTTGGTGCCGGTGCTGTGGGAGATGGAGCGCGTGGGCGTGCTGGTGGACACCGAGCGCCTCACCCAGTTGGCGGCGTCCTTGGGGGCCGACATCTCCAAGCTGGAGGGGCACATCCACGGATTGGCCGGTGAGGCGTTCAATATCGGCTCGACCCAGCAGCTTCAGACGATCTTGTTCGAGAAGCTGGGGCTCGCCCACGGCAAACGGACGAAGACCGGGTACTCCACCTCGGCGGACGTGCTGGACAAGCTCGCCGAAGAGCACGAGATCGTCCGCAAGATCCTGGAGTACCGAGAGCTGACCAAGCTCAAGTCGACCTACGTCGACGGGCTGCTGACGGCGGCCTCGCCCGAGACCGGTCGCATCCACACCTCATTCAACCAAACGGGGACGGCCACCGGCAGGCTGTCCAGCAGCGAGCCGAACCTGCAGAACATCCCGATCCGCACCGAGGCGGGCCGGGAGATTCGGGCCGCCTTCGTGGCTCCCGCCGGCACGCACGTACTGGTGTGCGCCGACTACTCGCAGATCGAGCTTCGAGTGCTGGCGCACATCACCAGAGATCCTCGACTCGTGGCGGCGTTTGCCAACGACCAAGACATCCACACAGACACAGCCGCCCAGCTCTTCGCCGTGACGCCCGAGGAAGTGACCTCTGAGATGCGCCGCCGGGCGAAGGTGGTGAACTTCGGCATCGCCTACGGCATGAGCCCGCGGGGGCTTGCCCGGGACCTGGCGATTAGCCAAGAAGAGGCAACGCAGTACATCCTGAACTACTTCGCCACCTACCCCGGCGTCCAGGACTATATGCGCGACACTGTCGAGCGGGCGCGGCGGGACGGCTATGTGACCACCCTACTCAACCGGCGGCGATACCTGCCCGACCTGGGCAACCCAAACCCGCGGGTGCGCGAGTTCGCCGAGCGAACGGCCATCAACACCCCAATCCAGGGCACTGCTGCCGACTTGATGAAGGTGGCCATGCTGCACGTTGGGTCCGCCTTGCGGCGGGAGGGGCTGAGAGCACGCACCACGCTTCAGGTGCACGATGAGCTGATGTTTGAGTGCCCCAAGCCGGAATTGGACGCGCTGGCGGCGTTAGTGGTGGAGTCCATGACCAACGCCATGGCGCTGGAGGTCCCCCTCCGCGTTGAGGTGGAGTACGGCCCGAACTGGAAGGAGTTGGCTGATTGGGTCGTCCCGGCGGCCTGACCGCGCGGGAGGTACCTCTCCGGGCAGTGCCTCGGAAGGTTTAGAAGGGAATCCAGAAGGGAATAATCCGCGGATATTTTGAGCAATAGCGGCCAGTTGTCACGCTGGTCCCCGTGACCCGGAGTCACGCGCAGCAGTTCACCGTCCCTGCGACAGCTCGCCACGGGCCGGCCGATGGTGTCGGCCTGTCCGGGCGTCGGTGTTGCCCTCCCAGCAGGTTCTCTGCCTGGGTTGTCCAAGTTGTAGCAGCGCAGTAGCCTCGGCGGACCAAAGGGCCCTCGGCCCACGCCGAATGTCGAGAAGCCGCCCGTTGGATAGGGCGCTTGGCGATATGTATGCGAAGCAGCAGGTGTGCTGACCCCCGAGCACTGACCTTGCGGTGCTCGGAACCCGCTAAGTGACAGGATCGAGTACCATGACAACGAGTGGACGAAGCCGGATCGTCGATCGCATTCTCAAGCAGGAGTCGGTGCGGGCAGGCACGCCCGACGCACCGCTCACAGAATCGGCCCAGCCCGAAGAGACCCCCGCGGTAGTTCGGGAGGAAGGGCAGGTCTTGGCGGGCGAGTTGCCTTCCGCCGCGGCCGGTTCGAGCGGGGACGAGGGCGTTCAGGAGGCGCCGGCAGCGCCTACTGAGGTCTCTCCGCCGCAGGCTCCCGAGCCGACTCCGGCGCCCGCCCAGCCCGCCGAAGAGCCGGCGGAGGGCGACGAAGAAGCCGAGGAGGACTTGGGCAAGCTCCTGGACTCCATGCAGGTCCGACACGGACAGATCGTGTCCGGAACTGTCGCCCAGATCGATGCGGACGGGATTCGGGTCGATATCGGCACCAAGGCAGAGGGGCTCATCCCGGTGTCCGAACTGGGGTCTGACTTCGCCACCGAGTTCAAAGTCGGCGACGCCATCGATGTCTACGTGCTGAAGGTGGAGACCGATGACGGCTATCCACTCCTCTCCAAGAGCCGAGCCGACTTCCACCAGTTGTGGAACGAGCTGGAGGACGATCTCAGAACCGGCAAGATCCTGACGGTTCTGGTCAAGGATCGGGTCAAAGGTGGTCTCATCGTCGACGTGGGAGTCGATGGGTTTGTGCCCGCCTCTCACACCACGGCCGACGCGCAGAAACGCCCCGGCAGCCTCGACAAATTCGTTGGCAGGACGCTGCGGGTCCGCGTTCTCGAATGCGACCGCAAGCGCAACCGGGTGGTGCTGTCCCACCGGCAGATCGTCGAAGAAGAGCGCCGGCGCCGGGAGGAAGAGACGCTGGGCAAGATCGAGGTGGGGGCGGCCATGAGCGGTGTCGTCCGCCGGCTCACCGACTTCGGCGCCTTCGTGGATCTCGGCGGGATCGACGGGCTTCTGCACATCAGCGAGATGTCCTGGACCCGTATCCAGCACCCCTCTGAAGTGGTCAACAAGGGCGACAAGATCCAGGTCATCGTCCTAAAGTGGGATCCTGAAACCAAGCGCATCTCCCTGGGCATGCGGCAGTTGCTGGCCGACCCGTGGAAGGGCGCAGCCAAGAAGTACCCCATCGGAGCCACCGTCAAGGTCCAGATCACCCGCCTCATCGGCAACGGCGCATTCGCTCGGCTGGATTCGGGACTCGAAGGGATCATCCCCATCAGCGAACTGGCCCATGGACGCGTGAATCGGCCGGAAGACGTGGTAAGCGTGGGCGACGAAGTCGAAGCCCGCGTCTTGCAGGTGCGCGAGAACCAGCGCCGCATCACGCTGAGCCTGCGAGAGGCGCAACAGGCTCAGGAGCAGCGCGAGTACCGCGACTACATGAAGACGCAAAACTCCGGCGCGGTCACTCTCGGCGACGTGTTCGGGAAACTGCTCAACGGGCGGAAGCCGGCTGAAGAGGGCGAGGCAGCGAGCGCCCCGGCTGAGCCCGAGAGTTCCCCGCCGCCGGCCGCACCAGCCGAGGCAGCCCCGGTAGAGACCGAAGCCGAGGAAGCGCCGACAGTCGAGCCGCAAGAAGCACCCGCAGAGCCGGCTGCGGAGCAGCACGCTGAACCGGTAGCCGACGAACTGGCCACCGACGACACTGCGGACAACACGGACGACTCGAACCGGAGCGTCGAGAGCGGGTGAACACGCCTTGCTGAGAACCAAGCTGAAGAGACAAGTGGCTGGGGGCATCCTGGCGGCCGTGGGAGTGGTGGCCGGGCTCCTGTTTTGCGCCAGCGAGCGCAGCAGCGACGACGCGGGGCAAGCCTCGGCGGCGTCGGCGCCTATGGGCCGTCGTCACGCGATCAAGGCGGGGCGGTGGCCGGCGACCATCCGTCAGACCTTCTTGCAGCGCCAACAGGCTGTGAGCCGGCAGTTCGCGCTCACCGAGATGAACCTGACTCCGAACACCACGCTCTCCAATGAGCGCGACCCGGCTTGGTCCCTGACCGATCGCCTGGCATTTTCGTCCAACGGTGCAGACAGCAACGCAGACGGCAAGATCGACAGCTTGGGCGCCGACTACGACCTGTGGACTATGGACCGCGAAGGCAGTTTCCTCCGGAACGTGGCCGTGGTCGTGGGAGACCAGACGGAGCCCTCTTGGTCTCCCGAAGGCGGGCAGCTTGCCTACATTTCCACCGAGACGGGTAGCCCGCAGCTCTTCACGCGA
>PEVN01000489.1:0-3859 GCA_002779825.1 Armatimonadetes bacterium CG06_land_8_20_14_3_00_66_21
TCCGTGATCCGCGTGCTCGGCGGCTTCCGACTCGTGCCCCTCCTCGCCATGCTCGCGCGCTTCGTGGTCGTGCCCGCGCGGCTCGCCGTAGAGAATCCACTCGCGGATCTGCCGCTCGTTCTGCACGTACATCATCACTGTGCCGCCCGACCAGGCGGGAACTTCCGTTTCGTCGCTGCCGGGGTTGGCGATTCCCTGCGTGCCGCCGGGGCCGTGACAGGCAAAGCAGCCGAGGCGCTCCGCCACCTGCCGCCCCCGCTCTGCTGCCGACACGCCCGTGGCTCGCCAGCGCTGGATGCCCACCACGCCGATCAGCGCAGCGGCCTCGACTACGATGATCGCACCGAGGACAGTCGTCGGGCGTAGAAGTTGTTGCCGCATGACCTCGAACCTGCTTCGCGAGAGAGGAGCTTCCGAGAGGAGGTGCAGGGGCGTGAGGGACAGGCGCCCCTGCACCTGGTTTGGCGGGGGGACGACAGTTACTTCGCCGAAGTCACTCCAATCCCTTTGATCCCGCCGCCCTCGTGCAACTCGCCCGTCACCGTGACGGTCTGGGCGGCCTTGATCTTCAGCGACGCGTAGGCGTCTGCTTTGGCGTGATCCTCGAGGATCAGGTACAGCTTCCCGTCCTTGGTGAGCACGCCCATGGGCAGGCCCTTCTTCAAGCAAGTGTCGGCGCACTTCTGGTGACCGGCGCCCTTGGCGCCATGTCCGAGGTAGCAGGACAGGTCGACCAACTCGCCGGTCACAGTGATGGTCTTGCCGCCGGCTCCGTGCTCGTGTCCGGCGTGTTGTGCGTAGGCCGGCAGAATCATCACTGCCGCGAGAGCCGCGAGAGCTCCCAGGATGGGGGTACAACGGTACTGCTTACTCATGTGTCTCACTCCTTGTGTGGGTTGTGGAATTCGTCGAACGTGTCTAACCAGTGAAGCTGAACGGGTGCTCCTCAAGCGACGTTGGACAGGCGGGGACGGCGGGTCGACTTGGGAGGAAGGGGAGGCCGCCGGGGAGACTGCGGGGTGCGGCGGCCGCCTCAACGTGTGTCACCGGATGCCGAAATGTCGGGGAGGGGTGAGGGGGGTGCCAGCAGCGAGGGTCACGAAGCTGCTGGACTGCGGCCCAGGTGACACACTGAACCCTTCAGAGGAGGGGGGGTGCGCGGCTGCCCCAAGGGGTGGCGGTGAGAAGGGGAAGGGCGAGGGAGTCGTCCTTCCAGCCGCGGCGAGGGGACGAGGGCGAGACAATGGAGGGGCAGAGAGCGGCAGACTGGGTGCGGTCGACCAGTTGCCGGACGGTTGGCTGTCCGCCGGGCGTTGCGTTCAGCTCGTCCGTCGGTGGCGCTTCCTGGACACTGCACCTGCAGTCTTCGCCGCAGCCTTCGCAACAACCCTTGCAGGAGTGCGCCCGACGCGCCGTGTCGCCAGGAGTGTTGGGCACAGGCGAGCAGCCAGTCTCCGCGCGATTGCACGCGGACGGGCAACCGGCCGCAGCGGGAAGCGCCATGGCGGCGACCACCAGGAGAGCCACGGGGCGAAGCCAAGGTTGTCGGGTGGGTCTGCTCATGAGGTCAGGTGCATTCGGCTGTTCACGGTGCGTAGTGTCAGTATGACGCGGAATCCGCTGTCGTTGGGTGTAACCTACCTATCGGGCCTGTACGACCCATGCGCCCTATAGGACCTATGCACGTTGCCGCAACAGTGCCCTTGGGGCACCAGGCGGATCTGCCGGGCGGAAGGCGAGGCTCCCGCCGAGTCACCGGAGGAAACGCAGGCAACGGGATGAAAAGGTGGACTCGGTGGGAGCCTGATTCCCTGCCGGCCCGCGCCGGCAGGGGACGAGTAGGTCTACTTGTCGTGCGAGCCCATGGCGCCCATGGCGCAGCCTGAGCCTTGGCCCTTCATCATGCCGCAGCCGCCGCCAGCGCCTTGCATCATCGAACAACCGCCGGAGCCGTTGTCCTTGCCGTGGTGGGCACACTGGCCGTCGCACAGGGCGCATTCGCCCGGGCTGGGGCACAGCGCAGGATCGGCGCTGGCCGGGCAGGCGTCCGGGCCGGCCAGCTTCTTCTTCTGTTCGGGCGTGAGCAGCTTGGTGACCGCAGCACGGTATTCCTGCTGTCTCTTCTTCAACTCGGTCCGCAGCTTGCCGACTTCAGCCGTCGCAGCGGCGATCTTCGCCTTGTCCGGCTTCTTGGCCGAGTTGAGTGTCTCGAGCGCCTTGGACTTCGTTCGCAGCGTGGGAGTCAACTTCTCCGTTTTCGTCTTGAAGTCAGCCTGGAGCGCCCTAACCTTCTTCGTCTGCTCTGCCGACAGGCCGAGGCCCTTCTGCTGCTGACCGCCCATGGGACAGCCGTGGCCCTTGGCGGGCGCCGGCTTGTCCTGCGCGCAGGCGACGGCAATCAATGCCGCTGCTGCCAGCATCATACAACCGGTGAGAGTGAGTCGTTTCATAGTTCACCTCCTCTCGGGTACGGGATCATTGGGAGCCTTCCGCGCGGCCGGACCGGCCGGACATCGGGCACTGGCCCTCCTCGTGGGAGGCGGCGCCCTCTGGTTGGCATCCCGCGGCGCCCATGCCGGGCCCCGCGCAGCCGCACAGGTGGCGGCCGAGCGAATCAAACAGCGCTTTCTGCTGGTCCGCCGTTAGCACCGATTTCAGCGCCAGAAGGTGGTCCACCACGGCGCGCTGCAGCGCTGCCTGGATCTCCGACACAGCATCCAACGCCCTGTCAACCTCCGCGCGACCGGGGTCTGGCTTGCGCAAGACCTCCATGAGCTTCGCCTGTCGCTCGGCCAAGGTGACCGTCAGGGCTGAACGCCTCTGCTCGAACACCTTGTCGCTGGCTGCACACTGCCGCCGCTGCCGCGACGTGAGCGCCAACTGCGGGCCGAAACAGTCCAGCGAGCACCCTCCGGGGGGAGGAGCCAGCTTCTCGGAAAGCGCCCGGCTGCCGAAGAACGACGCAGCGGCACAAGCTGCTACCAGACCGACGAGCACCGCTTTCCGTTTCATGGGTGCTACTCCCTTCCCCCGTCGCTGGCGCCGGTCGACACCAACATTACGTACGCCGCGCCGACGGAGCCCGCTGGGTACCCGGCGAAGGCACCGGTGAACTCCTGGCTCAGGTCCTGCGTTACTGCGGAGGAGCCGCCAGACCCGGCATGATCCGGCCCGGAGCGAACCCCTACCCACCCCGTGGCGAGCACGGCTGCGGCGAAAGCAAACGCCGGTGCCAGCCTCCTTGGCTGCCACAGGAGCGCGGGAAGCTCGGGCAGCCACCGGCGGCGGCGCTGTAAGCGCGCGAAGACGGCAGTCTCAAACTCCGGCGAAGCCTTCGGCGCCTCGACCATGTCCAGCAGCGCCCAAGTCCGCTTCAGCTCAGCGGCCGCGCCCGCACAGGTTGCGCAGTTGGTGAGGTGCTGCTCGACCGACTCCGCTTCAGCGAGAGTCAATCGCCCGCCGATGAAGCTCATCAGTTTCCGAGAAGCGCGCTTGCAGGTCATGGCTTCGGCCTTTCATGAGTTCTGAACACCGGGCGCGGGAAGACCCTACGGGTTCGCTCAAGATTCTTCGACGTACTCTTGCAGGTCCCGCCGCAGGTTCCGCCCGGCACGGTGAAGCAGCGCCTCGACTGCCCCGACGGAACACTCCATCGCCTCGGCGACCTCCCGCTGTGACAGCCCCTCGAACCGAAACAGCACCATCGCCAGGCGTTGGCTTTCGGGCAAGCGGCGAAGGGCGGTTTGAACCTGGGCGGCCAACTCACGCCGAGTTGCCGTCTCGTCGGGGGAGTCGCCAGCAGCTACCTCGTCGGCTGCCTCCAAGTCCACCGTGGGCCGTCGCTGCCGCCGCCGCGTCT
>PEVN01000489.1:3869-4312 GCA_002779825.1 Armatimonadetes bacterium CG06_land_8_20_14_3_00_66_21
CAGGTTGGTCACCAGCCGGTACAGGAAGGTGGAGAACCGAGCCGTGGGCCGATAGCGGCGCCGGGCCCGGTGCAGCCGCACGAACGCCTCCTGCGCCAGATCCTCCGCCTCCTCGCGGTCGCCCACGAACCGGTAGACCAAGTTCAGGACCCACTGGCGACGCCGAGTCAACAGCGTCTCGAACGCCCCGTCGTCACCAGCGGCGAAGCGAGCCATCAGGTCGGCGTCCACATCGGACTCGCCTGACGGCAGGGCCCTGCCATCGTCGCGGTCCAAGTCCTGGGTCCGTGTCTCCAATGCTGGGTCCTACGCCCTCACACAGTCTGTCCTCAGGAGTCTAACACCAGCCGACCCCCGGAACCTGTGGGCTGCGGTAAACGCGTCCGTCCTCGGTGTACAGCTCCGCCCTCGCCCCGATGGCTCAGGGCCACGCCTCTCGGCGG
>PEVN01000489.1:4330-10887 GCA_002779825.1 Armatimonadetes bacterium CG06_land_8_20_14_3_00_66_21
CGCTCACTTGCCCGCCCCAGCATACTTGGCCGGGTTGCTGATGAACTCCGCCTTCTCCGCCTCGCTGCAGAAGCCGTAGGTCTTGCCCTTGTAGTCGAGGGTGGCTTTGGCTTCCTCCTCCCCGTGAGCGCCTCCCTCCGCCGCGCACACGGCGCACACCGCTTTGTCCCCGACTTTGATGCTGCCCAGGGCAACGCCCGTTGTCGGCGCGGCGGGTGATGGGGCGGCTGAGGTTGCTGGAGACGACTCAGGCGCCTCCGCCGCCTTCTTTGGCCCGCAGCCTCCCAGGACGCACACACACAACGTCACTGACAATAGAACTCTCATCTTCGATTCCTCCTTGTGATTTGTGAACTCATTGCGAATGTTTTGGGACGAGAATCCCGTCCCGGTCTAAATCGGCGAACGGATTCGCCTCCTACTCTTCTTCCTCTTCTCTGCCCGTCGCTCTTCGCCCCGACACGAGCATGTAGAGAGCGGGCAGCACAAACAGGGTCAACGTAGTCGAGGTGATCAACCCACCGATGACCACCGTTGCCAGCGGCTTCTGCACCTCGGCGCCCCTTCCTGTCGAGAGCGCCATCGGCAGGAAGCCGATGCTCGCCACCGCCGCCGTCATCAGGACGGGGCGGAGGCGCGTAAGACAACTCTGGATCACGGCCTCTTGCACAGACGCGCCCTCTGCGCGCAGTTTGTTGATGAAGGTGACCAGCACCAAACCATTCAGCACCGCGACGCCGAACAGGGCAATGAAGCCCACGCCCGCTGAGATCGAGAAGGGCATTCCCCGAAGGTAGAGCGCGAGGATGCCTCCCGTGATAGCGAACGGGATGCCGGTGAAAACCAGAAGGGCGTGACTTGCCGATCCGAACGCTATAAACAGCAGCAGGAAGATCACGAAGAAAGTGACCGGCACGACCACCCTCAGCCGCGCCATGCCTTCCTGAAGGTGCTCGTATTGCCCGCCCCACTCGACGTGATAGCCGGGCGGCAGTTTCACCTGCCGCTCCACCGTTGCCTTCGCCTCCTCGACGAAGCTGCCGAGGTCGCGTCCACGAACATTGGCTTGCACAACCACGCGACGCTCGCCCGCCTCACGACCGACCTGAATGGGGCCTTCCAGGCTCTTGATGTCGGCGAGTTGCACCAGCGGCACGCGTTGCCCGTCCGGGCCGGTCACCCAAAGGCGGCGGATGGCGTCGGCGTTCTCACGGTAGGGCGCGGCGAAGCGCAGCACCAAGTCGAATCGCCGGTTGCCCTCCACGATCCGACCGACCTGCTGCCCGCCGATGGCCGTCTCGACGAGGTCCTGCACGTCGGCGACATTGATGCCGTAGCGTGCGATCTGGTCGCGGCGGATGCGAATCTGGAGAACCGGCAGCCCTGCCGTTGCCTCGACGCTGACGTCCGCGCCGCCCCGGAGGCCGCGCAGCACGTCCGCGACCTGCGCCGCCTTCTCCAGCAGCACGGTCATGTCGGGGCCGAAGACCTTCGCGCCGACCTCCGAGCGAATGCCCACCCCCTCGCTCATCTCGATCATGCGCATCTCGATGGGCTGCGTGAACGCGACCTTCATGCCGGGGATCTTGGTGATCTCCGCTTGCATCTTCTCGATCAGCTCGGCCTTGGTCTTCGCCTCCTTCCACTTGGAGCGAGGTTTCAGTGGCACGAAGAGGTCGGCCTGGGAAAGCAGCATGGGATCGGTCGCGATATCGGGGCGTCCGATGCGAGTCGCCACGGTCTCCACTTCGTTCGGGAACCTCTGCAGGAGCACGCGCTCGACGAGGGTTGCCCGCTCGATTGCCGTGTCCACCGAGATGCCGGGCAGGTAACCGGGGCTGATGCTGAGGGCACCCTCGTCCAGTTTGGGCAGGAACTCCGAGCCGAGCCGGGGGAAGAGCGACGCGCACGCGACGAACAGTACGAGCGCCCCTCCGACGGTTGCGTATCGGTAGCGGATCGCCTTGCGCAGCAGCGGGAGGTATGCGCGCTGGAGCCGCGAGACGAACGGGTTCTCCCGGTCGGCGCCCTCCCGCATGAAAACAGCGCACAACGCAGGAACCAGTGTCAATGACATCACGAGCGCGCCCGCGAGAGCGAAGATCACCGTCAGACCCATCGGTCGGAACATCTTGCCCTCGACCCCAACCAACGTCAGGATCGGGATGTAGGCTGAGATGATGATCAGCTCCCCGAACTGGCTGGCGCTGCGGACCTCGACGGTCGCCTCGCGCAAGGTCTGGAACCGCTCCTCGCGCGTGAGCGCCCCTCCGGCGTCCCTGCGTGCCTCCGCCAGCCGTCGCACGCAGTTCTCGACGATGATGACGGCGGCGTCCACGATCAGCCCGAAGTCAATGGCGCCCAGGCTCATCAGGTTCGCAGACACGCCAAACCGCTTCATCCCGATGATCGCGACGAGCATCGACAACGGGATCACGCTGCTGACGATCAACCCGGCCCGCAGTTGGAGCAAGAACAGGAACAAGACCAAGACCACCAGCACGCCGCCGTGCAGCAGGTTGTAACCCACCGTGTCGAGGGTATCCTCCACCAGCGTGGTGCGGTCCATGAAGCCGACCAGTTGAATCCCGGGCGGGACCTCCTTCTGGACCTCGGCGACGCGCTCTTTGACCCGTTGCGTCACCGTGCGGCTGTTCTCACCCATCAGCATCACGGCGATAGCGGCGACCGCCTCCCCCTTTCCATCCTTGGTGATGCTGCCCTGCCGGGTGGCGGGTCCGAACTCCACCTGCGCCACGTCACGGATGAGCACGAACGCGCCCCGCTCGGATTTGAGGACGATGTTGCGAAGGTCGTCGAGGTTCTGAACCACGCCGAGGCCCTGAACGATCTGCTGCTCGTTCTCCTTGGAGACATAGCCGCCGCCGGCGTTGCGGTTGTTCTTCTCCAGTGCCTCGCGCACGTCGGCGAGCGTCAGGTCGTACGCGCGCAGTCTCTCGGGGTCGGCGAGCACCTGATATTGTTTGACGTGGCCGCCGAAGCTGTTGATCTCGATGATGCCGGGCACTGTCCGCAGGCGGGGCTTCACTTGCCAATCCAAGATCGTCCGCCGCTCCATGAGCGAGTAGTCCTCGCCTTCGACGAACACATAGTAGATCTCGCCGAGACCCGTCGCAATGGGCGCGAGCGTGGGCGCCTCGATCCCGGGCGGCAACTGCTCCCGCACGTCTTGGAGCCGCTCGTTCACGAGCTGGCGGGCGAGGTAGATGCTCGCGTCGTCGGCGAAGACCACCGTGACCTGCGACAGGCCGAACTGCGAGACGGAGCGCAGGTCTTGCGTGTGCGGAAGGCCGGAAAGTGCGACCTCGATGGGCGTAGTGATCTGCCGCTCCACCTCCTCCGGCCCAAGCGCCGGGGCTGCCGTGTTGACGACCACCTGCTTCATGGAGATGTCCGGCACGGCGTCAATGGGCAGGTTGACGGCGGAGTAGAGCCCGACGCCGATCAGCAACAGCGCGGCGAGGATCACCAGCGCCCGGTTGCGGATGGAGAAGTCGACGAGGCGGTTCATCATCGCCGCCACCCTCCGTCGAGAGAGGTCCTCACCCGTCGGGGGGCCGCGTGCGCGGCCGCCCCGACCCTTGTCCCGAAGGGACCTCGTGGAAGTAGCCCAGCGGCTTCAGCCCTGGGTAGCAGTGCGGCCCACGCCATGGCATAGTCCTGAAAAGACGGCTGAGACGTGCAACCTCCAGCGTTCGGTCGTCCTTTGAGGACTACGGCTTCGTCCGGTGCCATGGGTCCCAGGGCTGAAGCCACTGGGCTATTGTCACAGGGCCCCTTCGGGACTGAGCTACTGCAGTTCGCGGTGGACGGCGTCGTCACCTCGCTCACTCCTCCCCCAGCGCCGCGCAGCAGCCGTCGGACAGCGCGTCTTTCATCGCCTCGGACTTCAGGTAGAAGGTCCCGCTCACGGCAACCCGCTCGCCTGCCTCCAAACCGGCAGCAATCTCGCGCCAGCCATCGCCCGTCGCCCCCAGCTTGACGTGACGCACCTCGAAGGCGCCGGGCGCGCTCCCGTTGGCGACGTACACGGTCGGCTTCCCCGTGTGGTCCTGGAGCGCCCCCAGCGGAACAGCCACTCGCTCGCGCCGCACGTCGGTGACGAGGGTGCCGCGCACGAAGGCGCCGGGGCGCAGGGCGCCGTCCTTGTTCACCAACGCGCAGCGGACGCGCACCTGTCGAGTTGCCTCGTCCGCCGTCGCCCCGACCGCAGAGAGGGTCCCGACGAAGACGCGCCCCGGAGCCGTCTCCGAGGTGAGTTCCAGCCGCTGACCGTCGCGGACAAGGGGCAGGTCCTTCGGCGCGACGGCAAGCTGCGCCCAGACCAAGTCGAGATTGAGGACCGTGAACAGCGGGTGCTCCGGGTCCACCGTCTCGCCAGGCGAGGCGTTCCGTTCCTGAACGCGGCCGGCAATAGGCGTGGTCAGGGCGACGAGGCTGCCGCCGCCGGGCGTTCCCCCCAGGAGGCGCACCGTCTCCCCGGCCGCCCGCTGCTCGAGCTGCGCTTCGCGCAGCACTGCCTCTGCCTCCACGATCTCCTTCGTGGTCACGAAGCGGCCCTTGTAGACCGCCTCCTCTCGCGCCAGCGTCTGCTCCGCAATCTCGGCGCGCTTGCGGAGAGAAGTCAGTCTTCCTTCAGCTTGCGCCTGCCGAGCCAACGCCGTGTCGATGCCGGCGCCAGCTTGCTCCGCCCGCCCTGCCGCGGAGCGCACCTTGGCTTCCGCGGCACGGATCTTCGCCTGCGCCGCCTTTCCCAGCGACCTCGCTGAGTCCACGTCCGCCTGGGTTTGGGCGATCCTCGACCGGGCGGCGTCCACATCCGCTTGCGCCCGTCGGAAATCCGCCTGCGCCTGCTCCCAGTCCTGCTTGGAGACGAGTTGCTCTTTGAGCAAGGTGTCCAGGCGGTTGAGGCGGGTCTGGCTGACGGCCACTTGCGTCTCTGCCTGCGCCAGTTCGGCCTGGCGCACCTTGACCTGTCCCTCCGCCTGTGTGACGCGGCTCAGTGCGCCGACGGCCTCGCTCTCGACGGCTGCCACCTCGCTCTGCGCGCCAGCGACCTCCCCCTCAAGGGCCGCTCTCTCGCCGCGCGCCTTCACCACCTCGGCTTTGGCCGCGGCGACCTCCCTTTCTGCGCTGTCAACCTCGCTCTGCGCGACGACAGCGCCCGCCCGCGCCTCCTCGACCTGCGGCTGTCCGAACGCTCCCAGTCTCGCCAACTGCCGTTGCCGCTCCAGCGTATCCGCCGCCAGGGCCAGGCGCGACGTTGCCAGGCGGTAAGCCGACTGGGCTTTGCCCAGCTCCATGCTCTCAATCGTCGCCAGCGTCTGCCCGGCGCGCACCGCGTCACCGGCGACGACCGCCACCAAGACGATCCTGCCGGGCACCCGCGGCGTGACCGCCACGGTACGGTCCCCGCCCGCCTCGACCACGCCGCTGACGAGCAGCTTCTCGGCCACCATCCGCACCTCAGCGGGCGCGATTGTGATCTCGGCCAACTCCAGGGCTTCCCGGGTGACGACCAAGTCGCCGACCTTGCCAGCGCCCGTCTTCAGCACCTCCACGGAGACGGGGAAGGCCGCTGCCGCCGACTGCGCCGGGGCCCGGGGTCGGCGGAGCCTTGGGACGACTGCAAGGACGGCAACGACAGCAAGGACGGCAACCGGCACGCCGACCCGGGCGAGGAGCTTCCCTCGGCCCAGGCGTCTTAGGGTGGTGTGGTCAGCACTCATCTCGGTCCTCCCAATCTGTCGTGTCGGTCCGACCGGTCTGATCCGTCTGATCGGTCCGATCCGTTTGCAGCTACCAGCAACCCCTCCACCGACACCGCCCCCGTGGCCCGCTCCAACTCGGCGCGCGCCGCCGCGTGGTCGGCCAGGGCGTTCGTGTACTCCGTCTGCACCGACCGGTAGGTACGCTGAGCTTCCAGGACCGTGAGCACGCTGGTGCCCGGCGCGCCAAGCTGGAATCCCTTCAGGGCGGCGTCTCGCAGGCGCGCCGCTTGCTCAAGCACGCCCTGCTGGTACTCCCGGATCACCGCCTCGGCGGCGGCGATCCGCGCCAGCGCCTGCTCGACCTCCTGCCGCACCTGGCTCCGCACCGCCGCGATCTGAGCTTCCTGGGCGTTGGCCAACGCCTCCGCTTGACGAATCCGGTTGCGTCGGCTTCCGTAGTCCAGCAGCGGCAGGCTGATCCCCAGGCCGAGGCCAACGCCATGCAAACCGCGAACCACGCTCTCCGCGCGGACCTGGGGCACGAGGTCAGGCCGACCTTGCGCGCGGGACAAGCGCGCTTCCTCGAGAAAGGCCTGCTGCAAGGCTGCCTCAGCGGCGATATCCGCTCGCGCTGCCAGCGCCTGCTGCAGAATCGTCTCGCGGTCCATCACAACCGGCTCAAACGTCAACGGCGCCAGCGCGCCCACCGGCTCTTCGGGAGACCGCCCCATCAAGGTGTTGAGTTTCGCCTGGACCGTCTTGACCTGCCCTTCAGCCAGCATAAGCTGCTGCCGCGCCCGGCTCATCTCCACCCCCGTCTGGAGC
>PEVN01000234.1 GCA_002779825.1 Armatimonadetes bacterium CG06_land_8_20_14_3_00_66_21
CGTGACAGAGGTACGACACCGCCATGGCAGCGGCGAGCACTGCGGCACCAAAGGTCCAGAAAACCCAGAACGCTCCGCTGGACGACATGCTGGACTCGCGACCGGCGACGTAACCCATGCGCACATAAGCAATGGCGGCCAACGTGGCGACGGGAACGATCAACGCCAGGCCGGCCGCGCCCCGCTACAGACTCGGTGGCATGTCGGGAGGCGCGGCGTTGGCGCGGACGGTGAAGCGAACAGCTCCGGCCGTTCTCGGCACGTTCGACCCATTTGGCGCGTCGTTGGCACAGACGACGACGTGGTAGCGGTCGTCGGTGGCATTGGCGCCGAAGTTCGCTGGCGCCGTGAAGGTGCCGGTGTAGGTGCCTGCGCCGGCGGGAGTCAGCAGCATGATGATCGTGGTCTGGTCGGGACCCACTACAACGGCGGCAACGGCGACCTCTGCGTTATCGGGGTCGGTCACCTGAGCCGAGATTGTGACCACCCCACCGGTGAAGTCTACCAGCGGCGGCGAAGTAGTGACGCCGGAGATCGTGGGTGGCGTGTTCTGGCCATTGGGCGTCGTGTTGGGCGCCACCATGAGCGCGGTCTCCACAACCTCGTCCGGCCCAAGGTCGACACTGAACTGCGAAGCCGTCAGCCCCTGCCCGGAGACTTGCAGCAAGATCGTCCGGGAGGTCGTCGTTACCCGCACCCACAGACCGAAGCGGCCGTCCGCGCCGGTTGTCGTCGAATCAGCGCGGCCTAACGCGCGCGTTCCGACAACGGTCACAGTGGCGCCAGCGAGGGGGCTGCCACTGACATTGAGGATTGTGCCTTGGACGCTCTTGGTCACCATGGTGGCAGGCGCCGCGGCGCCACCTCCCCCTCCGCCGCCACTTGGTGAGGCAGCACCTCCGCCCCCGCCGCACCCAAACAACAAGCAGACCGGCAATGGGAGTATACAAAGAAGGAGAGTTGCTTTTCTCATATCCGATACACCGCCTCGTTGGTTGTGTTCGCACTGGCGAATGTCGGTCTGTAGCCAGGCATGCCGCCCACGAACGACGGACTCCGGGGCGCTCTGTCCCGTCACGCCGGGCGAGGAGTCTTTGGGAGTGCTACCGAATCGGTGCCGTTCTGACGGCCTTGGTCGCCTGGCCTTCGGCATCGCGAGCCGTTAACTCGAACAGGTAGATCCCTCTCGGTGCCGGCCGGTCGTCAACCGCGCGGCCGCTCCAGGTAACGAAGCCGGCTCCGGCTCGAGTGTGCTTCAGCGGCGATACCGTCACCACGCGGCCGGAGCCGCTCCGGACGCAGATCTGGACGTCGGCCTCATCGCTCAGGACAAAGGACACGGTCACTCCAGCGCCGGCGCGACCGGGGCTGACCGACACGCTGGAAAGGCGCAGGCCGCCTTCTTGCGCCGGGTACTGCTCAATCCGGAACAGCCGCTGTGTGGCGCTGCGGCCGTCCGACCGGAACGTATGGGAGGTCACACTGCGCATGGCGGTCGACTCACCTGTAAGGAGGTCAACCAAGCGCAGGCGCGCACTATCAGGCAGTTCGGACAGGTCGGGCCAGGTCAGCCGTACGTCGCGCCCCGTGGCGTTAGTCTGCACGGCGAGCTGCCATTCCTGGCGGTCAGCGTTGGGGCTACGGAGATCCGCGGCCACCGGCGAGTGGTCGGCTCCGCCCGGCTTCAGATCGAGACTCACGAACGGTGCGGAAGTGTCCAGTGGGGGCGGGCCAGCGAGCTGTAGGCCGCTTCGACCGAACCGCGATGACTCACCCATCCAAGCAGGTGTCGAGCCGGCTCCGGCTACGTCAGCCACGAGCTTCACCGCCCAATCCGTGTCGCCGTGGGATCGGGCGCGCACAGCCGGCGCAGCCGCCCGAGTCACGTTGCTGCCGGGCAGAGAGAGCACTACACCGGGCTGGTACGCCCGCAGCCAGGCGGCTTCACCGGTGTTCATCGAGGGGCGCGAACCGGGCAGTAGCGTCGGGTCGCACAGCAGCTCCCAGCCGGTGACTGCCGGGTCCCAGAGCCAAGCGCTGAAGTCGACGGGGCGCGACAGGTCGCCAACCAGCGACGACAGCGGCTGCGAGGGGCCGCCATTCACCGAGTACCGAACGGTCGCCAAATCCCACGAGAGTGGCTGCGTGTATGGGTTCGCGAACAGGTTCCACGGCACGCCCGGCACCGCCACCGCGAGGGGGCTCTTCGCGAGCGAACTCACGCCCAACTCGGTCGCTTGATCCAGTCGCACCGCGTAGCCTTGTCCGACTGCACAGTCGAAAGCACCCAGCGCGTACAACTCCCAGGTCTGCGTGGCTGGGTTCCACCGGGCCGTCTTCTCCGTGCCGAAGAACTCCTTGGCGTCCACGGGGCCGGTCCCGGGCATCGCCGCGAGCTGTAGCCCTGGCGCGAGCGTGAACTTGTACTCCACCGCGACCGTCGCCACGGCCGACTTGCCCTCCGCAGCAGCCTTCACAGTACCCTCGTACACACCGGGCACGGTCGTCGGCGCGAATAGCCCGGCTGCGTCGAGGCTGCCGCCACCGTTGACAAGATTCCAAGTCACGGTAAGACCGGTGATCTCGTTGTCGAGGTCGTCGTACCCGCGCGCGGTGAACGTCGTCGACGGAGCGGTCGTGGCTCCGGGGGCGAGCCGCACGAGCAGCGGGTCGGGGCTGAGGACGAGGTGATCCAGATCCTTGGGCACGACAGCCACAGACGCGGTCGCCTGTTGACCTCCCGTCTTTGCCTCCACGGTCTGGGCGTACTGGCCGAGCTTGTCGCCAGCGGTGAATAGTCCGGCACTGTCGATTTCGCCGCCGCCCTGCACAACGGCCCAGGTGACGGTGGCGTCGGTGATCTCGTTTGCGTACTGATCGAGCGCGGTCGTGGTGAACTGCTGGGTGCCCTGTGCCTTGACGTTCGCCGCCGTCGGAGAGACAGCCAGCGAGTGCAGTGTTCCCGGCAAGACCTCGACAGTGCCCGTGGCACTCTTGCCGCCGGTCTCCGCGCGAACGGTGTTGGCGAACTCGCCGGCGGTCGTCCCGGCCGTGAAGGCGCCGGTGCTGTCGATCGCACCGCCGCCGTTCACCACGGACCAGGTAAAGACCGCCCCAGCGATCGGGTTGTCATACTGGTCGTACGCGGTGGCTACGAGTCGGTTGGTGTTCGCTACCTTCACGCGGACCGGGTCCGGCGCGATCCCCACGTGGTCGATGCCCGAAGTGCTGACAGTCACAGTGGCCGCGCCGCTCTTCCCCTCTGCCGTGGCTTGGACGGTGTCGGTGAACGTGCCGGCCTGGGTGCCGGCGGTGAAGAGACCGGCTTGGGTGACCTTGCCGCCACCATTCGTTAGCGACCAGCCGAAGGTCTTCCCGGGCACTACGTTCTCATACGCGTCGCGGGCAGTGGCCCCAAACTGCTGCTGGCCACCGACGGTCACGTCTGCCGGATTCGGGGTGACGGAAACGTGGTCGAACGGGCCCGGCTCGATGGTTACCGATGCCGTATCGGTCTTTCCACCGACTGCCACTTTGATCGCGTCGACGTACTCGCCCGCCGTCGTGGCGGCGGTGAACAGACCGGTCCCCTGGACGATGGTGCCGACACTGCCGTCCACCGACCATTCGAATGCCAGCCCGGTGATCTCGTTGTTGTGCGCGTCGTATGCCTTGGTCGAGAACTGCTGCTGTCCCTTGGTCCCCACTGTGGCCGCGGCGGGGCTGATCTCGACGCGCGCTACGGCTCCCGCGTTGACGGTCACCGTCGCGGTCCCGCTCGTGGTTCCCGATTTGGCAGTCACCGTGTCGGTGCCGGTGGTGCTGGGCGCGGTGTAGGCGCCCCCAGCGGTGATTTGACCACTGACAGCCGTCCAAGTGCGGGCGTCCCCGGTGCGGACGTTGCCCCACGCGTCGTATGTCTTCGCACTGAAGGTGAGCCCCTCGCCGGCGCTCAGTGTGGCGGCCGCTGGCGTAACCTCGACCTTTGCCAGCGCGCCCGCGACGATTGCGAACACGCTGCTCATCGCAGAAGTCAGCCCCGCCGTCGAGGCGGTCAACTGCTTGTCCGCACCCGCGAGGTTGAGGCTGAGGTCGGCGAACGTCGCTACGCCGTTCGCCGCCGCCGCTGCCTTCGTGCCGCTTAGCGTGCCGGTGCCCTGGGTCAGCGATAGCGCGAGCTGGTTCGTCGCTGAGGTGACGACGTTGCCCTGAGCATCGAGGACCGACACCTGGAGGGCGGGGGTGAGCGCCACCCCGGCGGCTGCGCTAACCGGCGGCTGCACAGTGAACGACAGGTGCGTCGCCGCGCCGGGCTCGATGGCGAAGGTGTCGCTGAGGGCTTGCGTCAGCACCCCCGAGGAGGCCGTCAACTGCTTGTTCGCGCCCACCAGGTCGAGACTCAGGTCGCTGAACGTCGCCACGCCGTTCACGGCTGCCACGGTGTTCGTGCCGCTCAGTGTGCCGGTACCTTGGCTGAGCGCGAGGCTGACCTGGCCCGTCGCGCTGGTCACTACATAGCCGTTGATATCGAGGATCGCCACTTTGAGCGCCGGTGCCAACGTGGCTCCGGCCGCGGTGCTCGCAGGAGGCTGCACGGTGAAGGACAGCCTCGCTGGCAACCCAACGACCGTGAACGGGTTGCTGACCACAGAACTGAACCCGGCCGCTGAAGCCGTCAACTGCTTGTCGGCACCCACGAGATTGAGGCTGAGGTCGCCGAATACGGCGACGCCGTTGACCGCCGCCACAGGGGTCGTGCCAGTTAGTGTGCCGCTTCCGTTCGTGAGGGCGAGCGAGACCGCGTCAGTCGCTGCGGGCACCGCGTTCCCGAAGGCATCGGCCACTGCGACCTGCACTGCCGGAGCCATCGCCGCCCCGACCAGGACGCTCGCCGGCGGCTGCACGGCGAAAACCAACTGAACGGCAGGGCCGACGGTGATGGCGAAGGGGCTACTGGTCGCAGGGGTGACTCCGGAAGCTGAAGCCACCAGCGTCTTGCCGGTACCCGCCGTATCGACACTCAGATTGCTGAAAGTCGCCACGCCATTGACTGCGGCTACCTGCCTCGTGCCGCCGAGTGTCCCGCTGCCTTGCAGGGCCATCCCGACCAAGTTGGCTGCGCCCTCGGCTACATTCCCCTGGGAATCCAGGAGTGTGACCACAACGGCGGGTGACAGCGGCGCTCCTGCCGTTGTGGAGGCGGGCGGCTGCACTGTGAAGGACAACTGCGTCGGGCTGCCTGCGACGACGGCGAACTGACTGCTGACAGCCGCCGTCAGGATGCCCGCTGACGCCGTCAATTGCTTGTCCGCTCCGACCAGGTCGATGCTCAGGTCGCTGAAAGTGGCGACGCCGTTGACTGCCGCCACCGACTTCGTGCCGCTCAACGCCCCGGTGCCCTGGGTCAGCGCCATCGTCACCAAGTCAGTTCCCGTGGGCACCACATTGCGCTGCGCGTCCAGGATCGACACCTTCAGAGCAGGCGCCAGCGCCTGTCCAGCCACCGCGCTGGCGGGTGGCTGGACGGAGAAGCTCAGTCTCGCGGCTGCGCTCACCAGAACCTCAAATGGGTCGCTCACTACCGGGGGCACGCCCACCGAGGTGGCCGTCAACTGCTTGCCCGCGCCGGCTGTGTCGACGCTCAGATCGGCGAACGCGGCTACGCCGTTCACTGGTGCGACCGCGGTCGTTGTCCCGCTGAGTATGCCGGTTCCCTGGGTGAGGGCGACGGAGACCGCGCTCACTGAGTTGGTTGCCACATTGCCGTGCGCATCCCAAGCCGTCACTTCGACGGCCGGCGCCAGTGCTGCGCCGGAAGTAGCGGTGGCCGGGGGCTGCACCGAGAAGGAGAGGTGGTGCACGGTGCCCGGCACAATCTCGAACACGCTGCTTGTTGCGGGCGTGAGCGCACCTGCCGCCGCCGTCAACTGCTTGTCGTTGCCCACCAGATCCAGCGTCAGGTCGCTGAAGGTGGCGACGCCATTGGTGGGGCTGACTTGCAGTGTGCCGCCCAGCGTTCCCGTCCCTTGGGTCAGCGTCAGTGTCACTGGCTCCGTCGCTCCGGCCACCACATTGCCGTGCGCGTCCACGAGAGACACCTGGACGGCTGGGGTCAGCGGCGTGCCCGCACCCGCGGTCGCCGGCGGCTGCGCGGTGAAGGCCGCGGCCGTGGCGCTGCCTGCCGTGATGGCGAAAGTCTGGCTGGTAGCCGAGGTCAGTCCTGTCGCCGAGGCTGTCACCTGCTTGTCGGAGCCGACGAGGTTGAGGCTCAGGTCGCCGAAGGAGGCTACGCCGTTGGCCGGCGCCACCGTCAAGGTGCCGCTAAGTGTTCCCGTTCCCTGCGACAGCGTCAGCGTAACGTTGTCAGCGGAGGCTGTCACCACGTTCCCACCGGCATCGAGGATCGCTACTTCCACGGCGGGACTCAGCGTTGCGCCCGCAACCGTGCTGGCGGGTGGCTGCACGGCGAACGACAACTTCGCGGGGACGCCTACTGTGACCGCGAAGGTGTCGCTCGCAGCCGAGGTCAGCCCCGTGGCCGATGCAGTTAGCTGCTTGCCGGCGCCGGCGACATCCAGGCTCAGGTCTGCAAACGTCGCCACCCCTGCTACGGCGTTCACCATCTTGGTGCCACTCAGCGTCCCGGAGCCGGCCGTCATGGCCAGGGCTACGGCATCGGTGGCCCCCGTGACCACGTTGCCGAGGCTGTCCACGATGGACACCTTGACGGCCGGGGTCAGCGCCAGACCGGCCGGAGCACTAACGGGCGGCTGGACGGAGAACGCCAGCCCCATCGGCGTGCCAGCGACGATCGCGAAGGCGTTGCTGATTGCGGCTGTCAGCGGGCCGGAGGTGGCCGTGAGCTTCTTGTCGGCGCCCGTCAGGTCCAGGCTCAGGTCGCTGAACGTGGCTACGCCTGCCACGGCGGCCATCGTCTTGGTGCCGCTCAGCGTGCCGGTGCCCTGCGTCAGCGCGAGGGAGATCTGGTCAGTCGCCGTTGTCACCACGTTCCCAAGCGCGTCTACGATAGCGACCTTGACGGCCGAGGAAAGGGTCTGGCCGGCTGTGGTGCTGGCTGGCGGCTGCACCGAGAACGACAGCTTCGCGGCGGGTCCGGGCACGATGGCGAAGGCGTCGCTGTCCACCGAGGTCAGACCGGTCGAGAATGCGGAGAGCTTCTTCCCCGTCCCCGCGAGGTCTACGCTTAGATCGGCGAACTGGGCGATGCCGGCAACTGCGTTCTTCATCCGCGTGCCGCCGAGCGTGCCGGCGCCCTGCCCGAGCACCATCGTCACGGGACTGGTGGCCGTGTCGACGAGGTTGCCATACGTGTCGAGAACCCGTACCTGGACCGGCGGCGCCAGCACCGCGCCGGCTGTGGCACTGGCCGGTGGCTGCGTCAGAAACGCCAGCTTGCTGGGAGCACCGGGCACGACCGTGACAGAGGCGGTGGCCGTCTTCGTCGCACCCCCATACGCCGCCTCCACCTGCACAGTGTCGGCGCCCGGCGCCGTGGGGGCCGTGTAGGAGCCGCCAGCGCTCAGAGCGCCCACTGCCGGCCCGATCAGCGACCATGTCAGCGAGGCGCCCGGGATCTGAACGCCATTCTTGGTGTACGCCTTCCCCGAGAAGGAATGGGTGCCCCCCGCTGGGACTTGGACGGACGTGGGCGCCTCGATGGTCACATGGTCGAGCACGCGCGTCGCGTTGTAGTACTCGTTCATGTGGTCCGCACGCACATTGGTGTATGTGCGAGGAGTTGGCTCGAACACATAGTCGTCGGAGACGGGGACGACCGTGCCGCTCCAGTCGCACAGGACGACGGCGGAGTACTGGCCGTTGACGTCGGTGGTCGTCGCGGAGGGGAAGCCCGTGAGCGTCAAGCCGACGATCGCACCGCCGTCCTCATCCTCGATTACACCGTGGATGGTGAACTTGTGGACGACTACCTGGTAGTCCTGGTTGGTGCTGCTGCTGTTGACGGCTGTGTACGTGCGTCCCCCTGGTAAGACGCTGGTGCAATCGGGTGCCACGGGTGTGACGGTGTAGGTCTGACCGCAGTCCACTGTTGCGGAGTAGGTGCCGTCGCCCGCGGTCACCGGGTCCCCGCCCGGAGGGTCCGGGCTGAAGTCGATGGTCACTGCGCCGACTGGCGCAGCGGCCTCGTCGACTACAGTGCCGGAGATGACGTAGGGCACGATGGTGCCGTAGTAGTTCTGGTTGGTCTGGTTCGCGGTCACGTCCGGATACGTCGTCGAGGGGGCCGTGAAGGTGTAGCACGAGAGCGTGGGGGTGACGGTACCGTTCCAGTGGTAGGGCACCACCTTCGTGTAGTTACCGGCACCATTGGTGACCGGGTCCCCTCCCGCGACATCGGGATTGAAGTCCATCGTCACCCCCGCGAACGCCGGCCCACTCGAGCCTTTGGTGACTTGCCCGGAGACGCGGACGATGGGCGAGCCGACGAAGTCGGCCCCGGTGACATTCCCGGTCTCGTCGATGGTGTACGTGCGGCTGGGTGGCGCGAACGTGAAACCGGCCAGGGCGGGAGTGATCGTGTAATTGCTGCCGCAGTTCACCGTAGCGCTGAACGTGCCGTCCCCTTGGTTCAGGGGGTTGCCCGGTAGGCCGTTCATCCGGACGTTGGTCAACGCGCCGCCGTCGAAGTGCGTTACGGTGCCACTGAGGGTGTAGGTCTTCAGCGTGCCGGTGTAGTTCTCGCCGCTTAGGTTGATGGTGACGTTCGTGTACACCGTGGATACCGGGGCAAAGCTGTAGCAGGCCTTCACTGGCTGGATCGTGCCCGAGAAACCGACAGCTACGGAGGCGCTGTAGTAGCCGGCGGCGTTGGTGACCGGCGCGGTCGGCAGCCCGAACCCATTCATGGTCACGCCCGCAATAGGCAACCCGCTCCCGGAATCGGTCACGTAGCCGCCGATGGTGATGCCATCGGTGACAATGATGTCGGCCGTCATGGTGGCGGCGGAGTCGCTGATGTTGGTGACCGCGATCTTCGAGTCCGACCCGTCGTAGAATCTCGAGTTGGGGGTCGACGCTGCATTGTACGTTCGGTTGGTTGTCGAGCCGGGATAGAGATCGCCGGTGTCGCCGCGGTTGCTGAGCGGCCACGCCTTCTCCATGTCCCACTGCCCGTCCGCCTGCTCCAACGCCACCCAATAGTGCCCAAACGTAGTGTGCCCTGGGTACCACGGGAAGTCGTTGCTGGTCATCGCATCATCGATGTGCCAGATGCAGAGGCCCGAAGCAGGCAGACCGGCGTCAAACCCGACTTGCTGGCGGTTCTCGATGAGGAAGTGCTCCCCGACGCCGGCCAAGCCGTCCGTCCATAGGTCCAGGGCGAAGGCGTTGTTCTCCGCATTGGGGATGCTCTGGCCGTTGACGTTGTCGGTCACAATGGACGGGTTGACCCACGCCAGCGCGTGCTTGCACCAAGCGGACATGAGGGCGGGAGTGTCACCGTCGGTGGTGGTGTAGTTCCAGCTCCCCCCGGCCATGAGGTCCCAGTTGCCTACCCCCTCGGAGGGGTACAGCCCGCCATCGTTGTAGTCCGTGTCGTACAGATCTGGGAGGCTCAGCGCGTGACCGTACTCGTGACAGAAGACGCCGATGGTCGACATGACACCGGGCGCAAGTAGCTCCGGTTGGATCACGTATGCGTTGACGGTCCGGGCGCCTGAATCGACGCTCACGGCCCCGGTTCCTCCGTATCCAAAGTAGGCCGCGGACTCGAGGTCCCAACTGTGCGACCAGATGTCGGTCGCTGCCCCAAACGTGCCGTTCTCTTCGCCAGTTCCCTGATGGATGATGTTGACCACATCCACCTCGCCGTTCCCGTCTTGATCGTACGGGCCAAAGTCCACGACGGCATCAGCAGCCTGCACTGCCTCAGTGACCAGCGTGCCGGGGAAGACGTCGTACCCCCCGACATCGTTCGTGCCGTAGTAGTCGTGGTCTTGGGCTGCGGTGGCCCAGACAACGACTCCAGCGGGCCCAGAGGTGACCCGGAACGCCCCATGGGAGACCTCTTCGTAGTAC